>SXLG01000031.1 GCA_005777805.1 Pseudomonadota bacterium | reverse complement strand
TGACGTCATCGAGCTTGAACGGCTGGATGAGGGCTTCGACCTTTTTCATGGTACCTCCCCGCCGGCGAACCAGCGGTCCCTATCAGTTTCCCCTGCCGCGGCAAGGTGCCGTGGCGCTTCGTGATGGCGTTTCCCGCGGTCTCAGTCCGCGATCGAACCCAGCATGTAGGCCCGCTCGCTGTGCTCGCCGAGATCCAGACCTGCGCGTTCGCCCTCCTCGGACACGCGCAGCCCGACCAGGGCATCCACCAGCTTGAGTAGAACGAACGCCCCGACACCGCAGAACACGACGGTGGCTAGGACGGCCTCGAGCTGGATCCAGATCTGGCCCGGATTGCCCGCCAGCAGCCCATCCCGGCCCGCTGGATTGAGGGCCGTCTCGGCGAAGATCCCGGTGGCGAGCGCACCCCAGGTGCCGCCCACCCCGTGTACCCCGACCACATCGAGCGCGTCGTCGGCGCCGAGCATCTCCTTGATCCGGATGCCGTAGAAGCAGAGGACGCCGGCACCGGCGCCGATCAGGAGCGCCGAACCTGGGCTGACGAAACCGGCCGCGGGGGTGATCGCCACCAGCCCGGCCACCACGCCCGACGCCGCTCCGAGGACGGTCGGCTTGCCGCGGGTGATCCATTCGATGGCGATCCAGGCGAGCGTCGCGGCGGCGGCCGCGGTGTTGGTGGTCACGAAAGCGAGCACCGCTGTGCCGTTTGCGGCCAGCGCGCTACCGGCGTTGACGCCGCACCCGCCGCCCCAGAGCAGGGCCGCCCCGGCGACGGTGAAGGGCAGAGTGTGCGGCGGCAGCGGCTCGTGGCCGTAGCCCCGGCGACGTCCGATCAGCAGGGCGGCGACCAGCGCCGAGATGCCGGAGCTGATGTGGACGACCGTGCCCCCGGCGAAGTCGAGTGCGCCGCGGCTCATGAGCCAGCCCCCGCCCCAGACCCAGTGGCAGAGCGGCGAGTAGATCAGCAACGACCACAGCAGGGTGAACAGCAGGAAGGCCGAGAACTTCATGCGTTCGGCGAAAGCCCCGACGATCAGGGCCGGCGTGATGATCGCGAACGTGCCTTGGTAGGCCATGAAAAGCAGGGCCGGGATGGTCCCGCCGGGCAGCGGTTCGAGGCCCACGCCGGCGAGGCCGATGTGCGCCAGGCCGCCGACCCAGGCGTTGACGCCGGCGTTCGGCGCCGAACCGAAGGCCAGCGAGTACCCGACGATCACCCAGAGCACGCTGATCGCGGCCATGCAGACCAGGCACTGCATGAACACGCTGAGAACGTTGCCGGCCCGCACCAGACCTCCGTAAAAGAAGGCGAGAGCCGGTCCGGTCATCATCAGGACGAGCGCCGTGGAGATCAGCATCCAGGCGGTGTCCCCGCTGTCGATCGCGTTCTCCTGAGCACGCGCAGCGACCGGAGCCAAAAATACCAACATGCCGGTCGCCAGCGAGGCGGCCCGACGCTTCAAACGCAATTCCTCCATAAAGGTTCCCTCCGGGGCTCGCGTGTTGCAACGCGGGTGCCGTAGAAAACGCCAGCAGGGGCGGGAGGCCTGCCCGCAAATCGTGCAAATCGCTGTCCAAATTCACGGCGCTGCCTGCGATCGGTGCAGACGCGGGGACGTGCCCAAGGTCAGCGGTTTCTCCGTTCCCGAGAGCAGGCGGGCGATGTTCTCGTGATGACGGCCGATGACCACGCAGGCCAGAAGAGCCGTGGCCGCGGTCGTCGCGGCCGGATCGCCGGCGAGTGCCGAACCTGCAGGTAGCGCGAGCGCGCCCACGATCGAGGCCAGCGACACGATCCGGCTGAGCCCCGCCACCGTTCCGAAGAGCAGCAGCGGCAGGGGCAGCGCCCAGGGCGAGAGGACGAGCATGGCGCCGAGCAGGGAGGCGACGCCCTTGCCACCGCGGAAGCCGAGCAGCACGGGCCAGCAGTGACCGACCACGACCCCGACCGCCGCACAGGCCGGCAGGAGCCCGTTGATGCTGGTGGCGGTCGCCGGTGCAAGGCTCGCCAGCAGAACCGCCAGCCCGCCCTTGGCCGCGTCGAAGACAAGCGTCAGCACGCCCGCCACGACCCCGGTGGTGCGCGCGACGTTGGCCGCGCCGATGTTGCCACTGCCGAGCCGGCGGATATCCAGGCCGCGCAGCCGGGCCAGCAGCAGTCCGGTCGGAACGCCCCCGAGCAGGTAGGACGCAAGGACCAGGACCATCGCTCTCAGATTCACAGATGTGGCCTGCGTTCAGTCCGACGGAAGTTTTGACTGACACGCCCCGCGATGAAGCCCGCCACCAGCGCGATCGCGGCCACGGTGACGAGAAGCACGGGCTCGTGCGCCTGCGGCAGCGGTAGATCGGCCCGTGCCGCGAGCTGGTCGAGCCTTGCGGCGACGCGATCGAGCCGGTCGGCAAGCTGGCGTTCGGCGGCGGTGGCCCAGGCCGGAGCGTCGCTTCTGAGGGCTGTGAGTTCAGCGCGCAGCGTGGCGATAGCGGCCTCGGCCGAGTTGGTGGGGGCGGCGTCGCTGGCGACGGTGGCCGGCTCGGATTTCGCTTGGTCGGCCGGGGCTCCGACCGGGGACGAGAGCCCGCCAACCGGCTGGTCCGCCGGCGGGGCCGCGAGGGCCCGAGCAGGCAAGGCCAGAGCGCCCGAGAGAACGAGCAGCAGGGCGAAGGCACGGGCGGGCGAGAGCAGCACGGCGGTGCCTCATACCACCTCGGGCGGCGCGGTCACGGAGTACCACGGCGGCAGCGCAGCCCTGCGCGCCGCGGCCATCATCTGCGACTGGCCGGTCACGGAGCGCGCTGCGGCGTGCGTGCGCGTTTGCGTGCCATCATCTGCGACTGGCCGGTCACGGAGCACGCTGCCGCAGCCGCGCGGTCCTCGGTCATCACCTGCGGTCGCCCGGTCCCAGAGTACGGTGCGGCAGTGTCGTCCTGCGCGCACGGTTCGCGGCCCGTGCTGCCTCGGGCCGGCCGGTCATCGCGGATGTTTGGCGCAGAGTCGGGGAGACAGGAGTTGAACCTGCGCCCCCTGCGTCCCGAACGCAGTGCTCTACCAAGCTGAGCTACTCCCCGAAGCGCGCAGGCCGCTGCTTGTGCGGCAGCCGGCGGTTAGCACAGACCGATGGGGGCGCAACAATTGTGGGGGTCGGGAGGGGTTCGTTCACATGTCGGCGCGGCGCACCAGCCGGACGGCGAAGAACCCATCGAGGCCGTGCAGATCGGGGGCTGTGCGCAACGTCTGGTCAGGGTCGATGAGGGAGAGTGCGGCCGCCGGCAGCCAGCGGGCGATCGGATCGCGCACGAAGCGCGAGTCGTGCGCGAGGAAACTCGCGACGACATCGTCGTTCTCGCGCCGGCCGAGCGTGCAGGTCGCATACACCAGGCGACCCGCTGGTCGGACCAGGTCGGCGGCGGCCACGAGCAGGGCGAGCTGGATCGCGTGGGCGCGCTCGATGTCCGCCGGTTGCCGGCGCCAGCGGATCTCGGGGTGCTGGCGCAGGGTCCCGAGGCCGGTGCAAGGCGCGTCGAGCAGGACGGCATCGAAGGCTTCATGCCGCAGCGCGGGCCGCCTGCCGTCCTGACAGAGCAGGCCGAGGCCAGGCGCCCGACCGAGCCGATTCCCCATGGTGCGCACGGCGAGCGGCGTCAAGTCAGCCGCGACGAGCTGTCCGTTGCTGTCGAGGCCACAGGCCAGCGCGCCCGTCTTGCCGCCAGGCGCCGCGCAGAGGTCGGCGACCCGTTCGCCGGGGCGAACGCCCAATGCCGCAGCCGCGAGCTGGGAAGCTTCGCTCTGGAACGCGACCCCGAGAGAGGCCTCTGCCTCCGCTGGCCCGCTTCGGCCGGGACGTCGTGTTCCGCGTTGCTCGGACGGACCCGACTGGGCACTCCGGAGGGCTGGCTCGGACGCGCGGGCATCGGCCGGGAAGCCGGCAGCGCGCTGGGTTGGGCCTTGCCCGATCCTGCCAAGCGGAGAGTCAAGGAGGATTGCCGTGTCGGCGAAGCGGCCGGCTCGAACGTCGAGACCGAGTGCGCGCAGCCGGGCCAGCGCCGCGTCGCGCGATTCCAGATTGAGATTGATGCGCAGGCAGGTCGGGGCGGCCTGCTGGTGGGCCTCGAGCAGCCGGGCCGTCCGCGCGAGGCCCAGTTCGGTGCCCAGCGACTCGACCAGCCAGAGGGGGTGCGACCACACGATCGAGAGGTGGCGCACGGGATCCCGAGCGGCGTCCGGCGGCGGGCGTTCGCCCTCGCGCAGGGCTCTTCGTAAAATAGCATTGACGAAACGGGCGGCGCCGCCACCGGCGCGGGCGCGGGCCAGATCGACGCTCGTGTTCACCGCGGCGTGTGCGGGCACGCGCTCGAGAAAGAGGATCTGGAGCAGGCCGAGTCGTAGCGTCGCGACGACCGGGGCGTCGATCTCGGTGATCGGTCGAGCCGCGAGGTGCTCCAGAGTCCAGTCGAGCCGGAGCTGCCAGGCGATCGTGCCGTAGACCAGTCGGGTGAGGAGGGCGGCATCCCGGGGGTCGAGCCTCGTCCCGGCAAGGGTCCGGCCGAGCTGGGTATCCGCGAAAGCGCCCGTGCCCTCGACCTCTTCGAGGATGCGCAGGGCGAGCGCGCGGGGATCGTCGCGCTTCACGTTGGCGCCAGGGGCACAAAGATTTCGCCCGTGGCCAGACGGAAGCCGCGGGCCCAGTCGGCGGCGGACATCTTGCGCTTGCCGGGCGCCTGCACCTCGCGCAGGAGAAGGATCTCGTCGCCGGTCGCGATCCGGACGCCTGCGCTCTCCACCGACAGGACTTCGCCCGGGGCGCTGGGCGCAGCGCTGGCGGCGACGACCTCGGCCGACCACAGGCGCAAGGGCGTGCTGCGGATCGTCGCGCTGGCGCCGGGCCAGGGCGTCAGCGCGCGCAGCGTGCGTTCGAGTTCGCGGGCCGGGCGCGTAAAATCGAGTCGGCCGTCGGCGCGACCGATCATCGGTGCGAAGGTGACAGACGCGGGATCCTGCTCGCGTGCGACGAGATCGCCGCGCCGCCACGCTTGCAGCGCCGCGATCAGGGCCGTGCGGCCGAGTTCGGCGAGCCGCGCCTCGAGCTGGTCGGCGGTCTCTCGCGCTCCGATCGCGGTCGCACGCTGCCAGAGGATCGGTCCAGCATCCATTTCGAGCACGAGCCCCATGATCGTCACGCCGGTCTCGGCATCGCCCGCGAGCATCGCGCGATGGATCGGGTCGGCGCCGCGCCAGCGGGGCAGGAGTGAGGTGTGGACGTTGATCGAGCCGAAGCGGGGCACGTCAAGCGCCGCCTGGGGCAGGATGCGGCCGTAGGCCGCCACCACCAGCAGATCGGGCGCGAGCTCGCGCAGGGTCGCGACCGCGCTGCCGTCGCGCCAACTTGTGGGCTGATGGACCGGCACGCCGTGGCGGCGCGCCAATTCGGCGACCGGCGGTGCGGCGACCGCGAGCCCACGCCCGCGCGGCGCGTCGGGCCGCGTGAAGGCGGCCACGACCGGATCCGGACCGTCGAGCAGGCCGCCGAGGACGGTGGCGGCCAGCGCGGGAGTGCCGAGAAAGACGACCCGCAGGGCAGGCGCGGGCAGGGGCGCGTCGAACCCGCTCAAATGTTGTCGCTCTCCGACCGGGGCTCGCGTGCGATCGGACGTCCCTCGCGCAGCGCCTTGCGCACGCGCTTGATGTACAGCTCGCGCTTGAGCGGACTCAGGTGGTCGATGAACAGCCGCCCCTCCAGATGATCGATCTCGTGCTGTAGAGCGACCGCAAGTAATCCTTCGGCTTCGAACTCGACCTCGCGCTGATCGAGATCCCAGCCCTTGACCAGGATTCGCGCGGCGCGGACGACCTCGGCGCGTAGGTCGATCACCGAAAGGCAGCCCTCCTCCCAGACGATCTCACCCTCGCCCTCCGCGACCCGGGGATTGATCAAGATGATCAGATTGCGGCCGGGTTCGCGTTCGGCGGCGGCCGCTTCCTCGCTGGGGAGATCGTCGTCGTCATCGGGCTCGCCGACGTCGAGCACGATGATGCGCTCACCGATGCCGAGTTGCGGTGCGGCCAGTCCAACGCCGGGCGCGGCGTACATGGTCTGCACCATGTCGTCGATGAGCTTGACCGTCTCGCCCGTGATGTTGCGGACCTCGTCCGATTTCGTCCGCAGGAACGATTCCGGGTAGGTCAGGATGCGCCGCACAGCCACGCCCCGACGCTAGCGGACGCGGCGCGGGCTCGAAAGACCGCGTCGCGATGCGGTTGCTCGCGACGCTGGGAGCGCATGGCCTGACTTGTTTCGAGGCCGCCGCTCCAGCCGCGTCGCAATCCCCTCTGCCCCTCGCGGTGGAGCGCATGGCCAGACCCGTGCGCGGGCACCACCGGGCCGAGGCCCTCGATGTCGGGCGCGCGTCCCGCCCGTGGCGTACCCTCTGCTTGAAGACACGGGCCCGTCAGGCGCCGTGCCGCCCTGCGGCGTTTGTCGAGATCGCCGGCGAGAGGCCCGGCACTCGGGCGTGTCTAGAGCATCGAGAGAGGATCGATGTCCACCACCAGGCGGGTCTGGCCGTTCGCCGCAAGTCGGGCGCGATCGAGCATCGCCGCCAGATTCCGGTGATCACTGGCTTTGACCAGGATCTGGCGACGGTCCCGGCCGCGCAGTCGCTCGAGCGGCGCCGGTGCGGGGCCGAGCACGGAAAGGGTCCCGCCCCGGTCCGTGGACACCGCCGCGGCCGCAGTCCGCAACGCCATGGCGGCGTCCTGGGCGTGCGTATCGACCTCGGTCGCCGGGCCTTCGAGCAGAATCCGCGCGAGACGCGAGTAGGGCGGATAGCCCAGCTCCTCCCGTGTCCGGAGTTCGGCCGCCGCAAAGCCCTCGAAATCATGGCTGCGCGCGGCGATGAGGCTCGGATGGTCAGGATGTCGCGTCTGGATGATCACCCGGCCCGGCCGTTCGCCGCGGCCGGCGCGGCCCGCGACCTGGGCGAGGAGCTGGAAGGTGCGTTCGTTGGCGCGGAAGTCGGGGAAGTGCAGCGAAGCGTCGGCCAGCACGACACCGATCAGCGTGACTCCCGGCGCGTCGTGGCCCTTGGTCACCATCTGCGTGCCCACCAGCACATCGAGTTCGCCGGCGCGCCAGGCCCGGAGTACGCGCGTGGTGTGACCGGCCTGGGCGCCGACGTCGCGATCGAGCCGCGCGACGCGCGCCGCCGGCAAGAGCGAAGCGACGATGGCCTCGAGCTGTTCGGTGCCCGAGCCGCGCGCCGCGAGGTCGACTCCGCAGGCGGAACACGATTGCGGGCGGGCTCGCGCGAAGCCGCAGTGGTGGCAGATGGCAGCACGCCTGGCGCGGTGCAGGGTGAGGCTGACGCTGCACTCCTTGCAGCGTTCGACGTGGCCACAGGCGTCGCAGTGCAGCAGCAGCGCCCAACCGCGGCGGTTCAGGAAGAGCACGCTCTGCTCGCCGGCACGGTAGGTTTCGATCAGCGCGTCGCGCAGAGCTGCGGCGATCAGTTGGTCGGCTTGCGGGTCGTGCCGCGAGACGCGCTCTGCCCGTAGGTCGAGGATTTCGACGGCGGGCAGGGGCACCGCATTGGCGCGCGTAGTCAAGCGGAGCAGGCGGAAGCGCCCCGCGCACGCCGCCGACCAGCTTTCGAGCGAAGGCGTCGCCGAACCCAGCACGATCGGACAGCCGGCTTCGCGTGCGCGAACCAGAGCCAGATCGCGGCCATGATAGCGCGGCGCTTCGCCCTGCTTGTAGGCGGCGTCGTGTTCCTCATCGACCACGATCAGGCCGAGGCGGGGGATTGGCGCGAAGAGCGCGGAGCGGGCGCCGATCACGACCGGGAGGGCGCCCGTGGCGATGCCGCGCCAGGCCTCGGCACGCTCGGTTGCGGTGAGTCCGCTGTGCAGGATGGCGACTTGACCGGGAAAGCGACGGCCGGCCTGCTCGGCCAACTGTGGCGTGAGGCCGATCTCCGGCACGAGCAGCAGCACGCCGAGGCCGCGCTCGAGCGCGAGAGCCGCTGTGTGAAGGTAGACTTCAGTCTTGCCGCTGCCGGTGACCCCGTGCAGCAGAAAGGACTGGAAGGCACCGAGCGACTGGTGGATGGCCTCGATGGCCACCACCTGCTCGTCGTGCAGCACGGGCCCGGTTGTCGCAGCCATGGCGGGCGTGTCCGCGGAGATCTGCTCCGCGAAGAGTGCGTTCTGCTCGATCAGCCGTGCCAGAGCTGCCGCAGCACCGGGGAAGCGTCGGGTGAGCTCGCCGCGTCCGACCCCCGAAGGCTCGCGCTCGAGTACGAACTGGTGGATGCGGGCCTGCAAGGGGGCACGACCCAGGGTCGCGGCCCGCGCGTGCAGGATAATATTGCGATCGACGCCGGCGCGGGGATCGGCTCCCCAGTCCAGCCGGATCGCGCCGCGCGCGGCGAGGTCGCGCAGAACGCGACGCGCCTCGGGGCCGAACTCACGCAGCAGAGTGCGCTCCTCGATACCTCCCGCGGGGAGGCGGTCCTGGATGCGCTCGGAGAGCGTTCGCGTCTCGTCACCAAAAAGATCAGAGGCGAGTGCTGCGGTGGCTGGTTCTCTCGGTGTGAGCGGGATCACCCGGCGCGGCCTTGCCGTGCGGGCGGCTGGCGCGACGACCTGCGCCAGCACGATCGGCAAGGGGGCCCGGTAGTAGCGCGCCGCCCAGAGCGCGGTCGCGAGCAGCTCGGCGGGCAAGGGGGGCGCGTCGAGCACGCGCACGAGCGGCCGCAGTGCTGTCTGTGGCGGTGAGGTGGCGTGGCCCACCACCACACCGCTGACCTGCCGCGTCCCGAGCGGCACCACGACGGTCACGCCGGGGATCGCCGTGGCAGCCAGTTCCGCCGGAACCGAATAGGTGAGAACCTGCGGCCCGCCTCGCGCGCCGAGGCAGACAACGTCGACCGGACCGGGCGCGCCACCTGCCACCGCGTCCGCCGTTGTGATCGCCATCGTGTCGCCGCTCATAGCAGTCCGTCTCGAGGCTCGGAGTGTGGCGAACTCGTGTGGCCCATCGCCCACCGAGCTGACGGTGAGACAACGCGCAACGACCGGGGGAAGGAGGTCCGAGAGTTCGTGCGATCCCCTCGTGAATCGAGCTGGATTGTGCCCCGACTCATTGACTCCTCTCGCCCGGAAGGCGATTCTCGCGCCAGGTCGGTTTGGGGAAGCCGGCCGGTACGCTCGCCTCCGGTCAACGCGGCGCCCGTTGCCGGCGGTTGCGCGCTGAGGATAAACCAAAGGTGGGGAAGAAAGTTGCAGCGCGCGCTGGGGCGCTTGCTGGCGCTCGATCATTCCTGACGCGGATGCTCGGCGACGGTGGCGGCATCGTCGCCGTCGATATTGGCTCGACCTCGGTCAAGCTGGTCGAGGTGCGCGGGTCCCCGGAGGCGCCGGAGCTGGTGCGGGCGGGGATGGCCGCCCTGCCCGAGGGGGCGCTGCAGAACAACACCATCGCCGACGTCGTCGCGGTCGCCGAGGTGATCCGCTCGCTGATCGCCGATCTCGGCGTCACCGCACGGCGTGCCGTGACCGCGGTGCCGGGGCCGAGCGTCATCATCAAGAAAGCCAGCGTTCATCTCAAACCCGACGAGGATCTGGAAACGCTGCTCATGGTCGAGGCGCAGAACTTCGTCCCCGAGAATCTCGAGAACCTGAGCCTCGACTATCACGTCCTGCGGCACGAGGCCGAGGATGTCGAGGTCCTGATCGTCGCGGTCCGCCGCGACATTCTCTCCGGCTTCATGGGCGCGCTCTCCGATGCCGGACTTGATCCGGTGATTGTCGATGTCGATTACTTCGCGCTAGAGAACATGTTCGAGTTCAACTACGAATGCGGCCCTGACGACGTCGTGGCGCTGATCGACATCGGCGCGCGTTTCTCCTCGATCAACGTCCTGCGCGGCGGTTTCTCGACCGCGACGGGCGATGTGCAGGCCGGCGGCGGCGAAATCGTCGATGCCCTGACCTCGTCGCTTGGGGTGTCCACCGACGAGGCGGAGCGCTTGATCGGCGGCGGCGCGGCGGATCCCGAGCTGCGCGAGCGCGCCGACACCGTGATCGCGCGCGGTGTCGCCGAGCTGGCCGATGCGATCGACCAGTCGCTGCGCTTTCTCTGGCGGACGGCTTCCGACGAACCGCTCCAGCTCGTCTACATCACCGGCGGCGCGGCCCGCATTCGAGGCCTGCGCGAAGCACTCGCCAGCCGGCTCGGCGTCTCCGTCGAGAGCGTCAATCCCTTCGCGCGCATGCACTTCGGCAGCGAGATCGATCCGGCGGCCATCGAAGAGATGGCACCGATGCTCGGCGTCGCGGTGGGACTCGCGACGCGCCGGCCGGAGGATGCGTGATCCGGATCAATCTGGTGCCGCGCGAGGAGGCGCGACGCCAGGGAGCACGGATTTTTGCCCGACGGACCTCGGTTCTCGTCGGAGGCGGACTGGCCCTCCTGATCGGCGTCGCCGAGGTTGTGACGCGCGCCCGCGCGGCCACCATCGACGGCGAGATGGCGAACTTTCGCGAGGAGATGGCGGTCCTCAACGCGCGCCACCAGCAGGCGGTTCTGCTCGAGCGCAAGCGGCGCGCACTCGAGTCCAAGGTGCGCACGATCGAGTTGCTTGAAAAACAGCGCACCGGTCCGGCACGGGTTCTCGATCACCTCGGTGCGGCGACGCCCGAGAAGCTCTGGTTGACCGAGATGCGGACCACCGGCTCGACCGCTCGTCTAAGTGGCCGGGCGATCGACAACCAGACGATTGCGGCCTTCATGCGCGAGCTCGAGGCATCGCCGCAATTCTCGGGCGTCGATCTGGTCGAGACCCGGCAGGTCGAGGAAGACGGTGCCAAGTTCAAGGAATTCCAGATCGGGGCCGAGATCCTCTGGGCGGCACCGGTCGCGGCGACGGCCGATGCCGCGCCGCAACCGGGCACCGATGTCGCGCCAAAAGCCGCACCGGCTGCTCGGGCCGGGGGTGCTTCGTGAACCGCCTCATGGCGTGGTTCGAGGAGCTGGATTCGCGCCAGCAGATCGCGGTCGCGGTCGTGGTGCCTGTCGTCATCGTCCTGCTCTACGGGCTGGTCGTTCTCGGGCCGCGCCTGCGGGCCACCGCCGCCATGCAGGACGAGATCGTGGCGATGGAGGCCGAGCGCGAACGCAAGACCATCGAGGCGGCCAAGGTCGCCGGGCGCGAGCAGGAGGTCGCAGCGCTCGATCGCGAACTGGCGCGGGCCCTCTCGCGCTTGCCCGACCAGAAAGAAATCGAGGACCTGCTGAGCACCGTCTCGTCGCTGGGCATGGATAGCGGCCTCGAGATCCTGGTCTTCCGCCAGCAGCCGGAGACCTACCAGGAGTTCTACGCCGAGGTGCCGGTCGAGATGCAGGTGCGCGGCGGTTACCACCAGGTGGCCGTGTTCCTCGACCGGGTGGGCCACCTCGACCGCATCGTCAATGTCGGGAACCTTGCGCTTTATGAGCCCAAGATCATCGACGACTCGACCGTGCTGACGGCAAGTTCGACCGTGACGACCTTCCGCTTTCTCTCCGACGGCGAGCGCCGGAAGCTCGTCGAGCAGAAGAAAATCAAGGGAGAGCAGCGATGAGGCCGGCGGTTCCAGCGCGGGTCGTGGCGTGCTGGGGGAGATCGCCTCGCTCGGGCTTGCCCGCGCAGGCATCGCTGGTCGTGCGGATCGTCGCGCTCTATCTGCTCGGGGCACCCTTGCCTGCCGGTGCGGCGACGGAACCCGGCTTGACCGGTCCGGCCGATGCGCTGGCCGCGTGGCGTTACGACCCGGCCGGGAAACGCGATCCCTTTCGCCCGGTCTGGCTCGCCACGCGCGAGGCGGAATCGCGGGCGGCACCGCTCTCGCCCTTGCAGGGCTATGAGCTGAGCCAGCTCAGGCTCACGGGCGTCGTGCTGGATCTCGATCCGCCACGGGCGTTGGTCGAGGATGCCGCCGGGTTGGGGTTCATTCTGGTGCCCGGAACGCCGATCGGAACCAGCGAGGGGCGGGTCACGCGAATCGGTCCCCGGCAGGTGGTGGTGGAAGAGTGGCGCACGGACGTGATCGGTCAGCGGCACCGCGTCGAAATCGTGCTCGAGCTGCCGGCGGACGAGGAGGTCGAGCCATGAGAAGGGAACACATTCTCCTGTGGCGGCTCACGTTCGCGGGCGCGCTTGCGCTCGTGAGCTGTGCCGCTCCCAGGCCCCAGTCGGATATCGTCGATCGCGAGGTTCGCACCCGGATCTCGGGCGAGGGCGTACTTGCGGCGGAGGATTTGGCTGATCCCGGGCAGACGGGATTGCCACCGTCCGTGGCCTCCGAGGCCACGCTGCGGGTGGTTGGAATCGACGTTGCCACGGCCGGAGCGGGCACCTGGTTCGTTGCCCAGCTCTCGCGTCCGGCCGACGCAGTGCGCTCGTTTGCGCTCGCCGGCCCGCGCCGCTGTGTGGTCGATCTGAGCGGGCCCGTCGCAAGCCGTTCGGGACAGAAACTCATCTCTACGGGTGTGGAGGACGCGGCCCGTGTCCGCATGGGTGCGGCCGAGCAGCGCTTGCGACTGGTGGTCGACGCGGCCCCTGCGGCTCCCGGCGGATGCACGGCCAGACGAGAGGGCAGTGCGGTTGTGTTCGGGATTGGCCAGCCGCCGCAGGGCGCGACCGCTCGCCCGATCTGGTCGGCGCCCGATCGGCCGGCGGACAGCCGTGCCCACGAGCAATGGGCCGCAGCGCGCTTGACCGGGCGTGGGGTGGCGCGCGTGCCGGCGCCTCTTCCCCCCGACGCCCCGATGCCCGCCGAAGGCGTGGCCGGAGCACCGCCGCCCGCGCCACGACCGGCGCCACTTTCGCCCTGGGCGGCCGTGCAACGGGAACCTCAAGTGCGGCCTACGCCGCCGCGCTACACCGGTCGTCCGGTCTCGCTCGAGTTCAAGGACGCCGACATCCTGAACGTGCTGCGCGTCATCGCCGACGTCGCGCAGCGCAACATCGTCGCGACCGATGACGTTCAGGGCAAGGTCACGATCGTCCTGCACGGCGTGCCCTGGGACCAGGCGCTTGACATCCTGCTGCGTTCGACCGGGCTGGAGAAGGTCGAATACGCCGACGTAATCACGATCTCGACGTCCGAGCGACTCGAGCAGGAGCGCAAGGCGCGGCTCGCGGCCGAGATCGCGGGGCGCCAGCTCGAGCCCCTGCAAACCATCTATTTGCGTATCAACTACGTGAAACCAGCGGAGATCGCCAAGCTGCTCGGCGGCGGCTCCACGACCTCGGCCGCCGGGGCCGCGGCAGTGGACGCCATCGGGGCGCAGGGGGGCGGCGGAGAGGGCACCGGCACGGGCTTGCTCTCGCCGCGCGGCACGGTGCTCGTCAACGAGCCCACCAGCATGGTGATCGTGCGCGACATCGCCGAGGGTATCGCCAACGCCCGCGAGTTGGTGGCACGTCTCGACGTCCAGACGCCCCAGGTCGCGATCCAGGGGCTCATCTTCGAGGCGGACACGGATGTTGCCCAGGAACTCGGCGTGCGCTGGGGCGCGCGCTATCTCGCCGGCCCGGAGACCGGCAATCCAACCGGGCGCAATTTTCCGGGCCGGATCGGTGTTGGGGGCAACGGGCCGCACGACGTCGAGGAGGGGGCGGACAACGTCCCGATTCTGGTCGACTTCCCGGCGCCGGGTGTGAGCGCAGGAGCGGGCTCGACGCTGGGTCTCCTGCTCGGCTCGCTCGACGGCAGCAAGCAGATCGATGCCGAGATCACCGCCATCGAGGCCGAGGGCCGCGGGCGCGTGGTGTCGCGTCCCAAGGTGATCACGCTGAACAACTCCGAGGCCAATATCGAGAGTCTCGAGATCCTGCGCGTGCGCCTGCCCAACAGCGGAACCGTGGTCAACACGGGGCCCGGCACGGATGGATCTGCCGCGGGCGTCGCCACACAGGCGATCGACACCGGCATCATCCTGAAGGTGACTCCACAGATTTCGTCCGACGGTTACGTCCTGATGCAGGTTTACGTCAAATCGAGCGTTCCGAGCGCGCGGCAATCGACCGATGAGATTCCCAACGAGATCAGCCGCCAGGCGACGTCCCAGGTGCTGGTGCGCGATGGCGAGACGGTCGTGATTGGTGGCGTCTACCGACAACGTCTCGACAACCTCGAAACGGGCGTGCCGTGGCTCAGCTCGATCCCGGTGTTCAGTTGGCTCTTCAAGGCCACCGTCAAGGCTGATAGTCGCGAGGAACTGCTGGTCTTCATCACGCCGAAGATCGTGTGGCGGAACGAGGGCGGATCGCTGCCGACGGCGTCGGAACTCTGGCAGACGCGCGGGCGCAGTGCATACCAGATTTTGGAATCGAATCCGATCACCGCACTGCCGGGCGGGTGAGGCGGGCCGGGCCGCCAAGGGGCTGATGGATACGGAGATGCGCGTTGTGCTGACCGGGTTCATGGGCACGGGCAAGACCGTTGTGGCGAGGGAACTCGCGGCACGGCTGCGGCTCACGTGCGTGGATCTCGATGGCGAGATCGAGCGGCGCGCGGGCATGACGGTGGCCGAGATCTTCGCGGCACGCGGCGAGGCGGGCTTTCGTGCACTCGAACGCGCCGTGGTGGGCGAGGTCACCGCTCGCGACGGCGTGGTGATCGCGACCGGCGGTGGGGCGATCGCCGACGAGCAGAACCTGGCCCACCTCTCGCGCGGTTCGGTGATGGTGCGGCTCAGCGCGTCGCCCGCCGAGATCGTGCGTCGGGTCGGCCCGAGCGTGGCCGATCGCCCGCTCCTGCGCGGTCACGTCGACCTCGAGGCTCGCGTGCGCGAATTGCTCGACGCGCGGGCCTCGGTCTACGCGCGTGTGCCCTTCGAGGTCGTGACGGACGGACTCTCACCCGCTGCGGTCGCCGACCACATCGTTGCACGCCTGGCGGACGCCGCAGCGACACCTGTGCGGGGGGCGGGGTCGTGAGCCGGGACCTCATCGGGAGATTCAAGACGGCCGAGAGCGTATTCTGGATGGGGTGGGCATCGTCAAACCCGGTACCGCCCGCGACGTTGGAAGAGCACGGGCGGAACCATCCGCCGAGGGGATTCGCATGTCGAGATTGAAAATCGGATGGCTGGCCGCGCTGGTCGTACTTGCAGGCTGTGGCGGTGGTGGCGGCAACAACGATCAGGGCATCGTCTTCAGCGCGAACGGCATGTTCCGCGGCCCCGAGACGATCGACCAGGGCCAGATCCGCTGTCAGCAGCCGACCTTGCAGAACGCCATCGTCGATACTTCGTTCACGCTCGACATCTCGAGTACGGTCGACTTCCCCAACCGCAACGATCCTTTCGCCGATCCCTGTGGTGGCTACATGGCGCTCGAGAATCATCTCGGGACTCAGGCGATTCTCGTCGGCGAGATCGCGCTCCGCTACCAGATTCCGGGTGCCGCGATCGCCGTGCCCACGCACTCGGTGAGCACCGGGCTCAGGATCGAGTCGGCTTCGTCGCAGGCGGAGACCTCGAGCGGACAAGCCAACCTGATCTATGCCGAGTTGGTCGGGCAGATCGTACCGGCGCAGATGATCAACTGGCTCAACCAGAACGCCAATCTGCTGCCGCAGACGCCCTACACCTTGAACGTCTTTCTCGAGGCGCAGGGGCAGGCCGAGAGCGGCGTCAATTATACCAGCAACGAGCTCGGCTACACGATCACGATCATCGACTGAGCGGGGTGGGGAGAAGCATCATGCGAGTGGGCGGACGAGGATTCGCGCAGGCGGGGCGTTCATTTGCGGGAGCGGCCGGGCTCGTGCCGCTCCTGCTGGCAGGGCTCGTGGCGTGCGGGGGCGGCGGCGGAACCGATCAACCGACGCCGCCGCACACGCCGCAGTTCGTGCTGGATCCGGCCGGGGCGTCGAGTAATGCCGGTTCGCTGGTGCTCGCGGTCTCCGCCGACAGCATCGACGCGAGCCGCAGCGACGTCATCGAAGTCGAGGCGCGGGTCCGCGATCGTCTTGGCTTGCCGCTCACCGGGCTCACGATCACCTTTCAGGCCTCGATGGCTGACGCGGCATTCGAACCGCCCTTGCCCGAGGGGATCGACCCGCCGCAGGAGGGCTTCCCCGCCGGGCTCGCGCTTACCGACGGCAGTGGCTCGGCGCGCCTCTTCTTGCGCGCTCCGGGGACCCCGGGGCAACTCGCGATCCTTGCCTCGACGCCCTTCGGTGTCGGCCTCGGTGGCATCGTCTTCGTCGAGGTCTTCGACTCGGGCTTCCTGCCGACGCCGGGCGACGCGCTGGTGGTGATTCCCGAGCGCATCGACGTGCGCGACCCGGTCGCGGGACTCGAACTCGACATGCTGGTGCTGGGCGGTGTGCCCTTTCCGGGCGCGACAGCGGGCGGCATCGCGAGTCCGCTCGACACGCCGGTCGCGCCGTACCAGATTCTCAACGGCACGAGTGACATCGGCACGGCCGAGCTTGTCTTCGACGGGACCTACCCGGCGCATATCCGCTACGTCGTGACGGGGACGGGCTCGGGCATCCACGGGTTCACCGTGCTCGACGCGAATCCCGCGGCCGAGGGTATCAAGGCCGAAGTGGCGGTCGAGTTCACGCCACTCCGGATCTCGCCCGAATCGGCGACCCTGATCGCCTTCGAGCGTCAGGTGTTCGCCATCACCGGTGGCGTGCCCCCCTACGAGTGCCAGGCGACGGGCGGTACGCTTGTGCCGGAGACGATCACCGAACGCGGCGGCACGACGGAATTCACTGCTTTCCGGCCGACGTCGGCGTCCAGCTCGTCGATCGTGTGCACGGATCAGGCCGAGCAGGTGGCGACAGCCCAGCTCACGATCTCGCCGCCGCAGCCGACGCCCGCGCCCTTACCCACGCCGTCGCCGACCCCGACCGCCGGCCCGCCTGTCCTCGTCCCGACCACGGCGACGCTGCAGGTCGGGCAGGCACAGACCTTCGCCATCACCGGTGGCACGCCGCCCTACACGATCAGCGCCAGCGGTGGCACCGCCATCCCGGCGACGGTCCCGGCTGCGGGCGGCACGTTCAGCTACAGCGCCACGAGCGCGGGTGTGTTCACCCTGATCGTGAGCGATGCGGCGGGCAAGGTCGCCAGCGCCAGCGTGACCAACTCCACGCCATAGGGAGAGGCCCGCCGCGCGACCTTGCCGGCGATGCCTGCCTCGCGTCTGGCCCGGCGGCGGGGGGCAAGGGCTCTCGTTGCGGCGGTCGTATAGCGGCGATTTAGGCTGAAGTTCCGGCTGAAGGCCAGCGAGATTGTCCTGTGAGATTCATGGATTTCTCCGTTTTTGGGGTGCGCGATTCTGACGACGCGCTAGCTCCGGATCGTAGCGAGCAGGTCGAGGGCGCGTCGCCGGGTGTCGTTTGGGGTGGTGAGGATCTCGAAGGTGGGTCGGTCGTCCCCGCTGCCCGGGACCGTGCAGACGTTGCGCACGATGGCCGAGAGTTCGTGCAGCAGCGTCGCGAAGCTGTGTGCTGGGCCGCCGTCGACCGTGGCCTCGACAGCGGGGTGGTTCGGCCCGAGCAGCGCTCGGCGCACACCGAGCAGTTCGGCGAGCGTGGCGACCCTGAGTGTCCTGATTTCGGCGCTCGTCGTGGATTGACCAGCTGCCGGGTCGGCGAGATGCAGGCCACGCTCGAGGTGCGACTCCGCGTCGCGCATGGCGCCGAGCGCGACCGCACGCTGGCCAGCGCGTAGCGCCCAGGCGGCGGCCTTCGCCCGGTCGCCGCCGCTCTCGAAATGCCCGGTTATCGAAATCGCCACGGCCATGTCGCCGAGGTCGCACGCGGCCACCAGCCGCTCCGCCGCGGCCCGGTGAAGTGCCGCAGCGCCTCGCGGACCAGAGGATGCTGGAGGCACCAACGGCTCGGTGATGTCGCTACCAGGAAGGGCAAGGTCTCCGAGAGTTTGAACAGACGTGCCGCGACGGCTGCGCGTCGGCGGCCGAGAATCGCCGCGAGCAACGCGGCGTCGAATTCGAGACCGATCACTGCCGCGGATTCGAGGAGCGTCCTGTCGGTGCTCGCCAGTTGTTTGAGCTGTTCGGCGACCCAGGCACGGAGGGAGCTTGGGCGGAGGGAACTGGCCATGCCCGTGGTGCCGTTGTCACCGCGCGCGCGGAGATCTCCGACGAGTGCCGCGAGAAGGAACGGGTGGCCATCGCTGCGTTCGTGGATCTGGGCGCAGAGGCCGTCGCTCGCCTCGGGCAGGAGCGCACGGACATAGGCGCCTGTGGTGGCCAGATCGAAGCGGTGCAGGGACAGCTCGCGGGCGCCCGCGTCTCCTGTCCGGGCGCTGAGCAGCATGTCGGCAGCCAGGCCGACTGCCTCGGTGGCGCGCAGCGTTGCGATCACAAGCAGGCCCGGCCGGGAGCGTGCTCGCGCGAGTCGCCTCGCCATCTCGACGGTGCCGACCGACGCCCGGTGCAGGTTGTCGAGCGCCACCACGACCGTGCGGCGCCGGGCGAGGTCGGTGAGCAATTCGACGAGCCGAGTAGGATCGAGTGGAGCAGCAGCCGCCGGTTCGATCCGATGCGTCGCCGCGGTGTGCCATTCCGGAGCGTGCTCGCGCAGCATCGCTTCGAATTCGCCTCCCGCGTCGTGCCCGAGAGCCGTCTCGAGAGCGGCGACGATGGCCGCCAGCGGGCTCTCTGGTCCGTCGTGCTCGGGTTCCGCCTCGGCGCGCAGGATCAGCGTCTCGCGCGGCTGCTGTCCGAGCCATTGTTCGAGGAGGGTCGTCTTGCCCACGCCGGCCTCACCACTCAGGATGATCAGTCGGCTCGAGCCGTGCCTGGCCGTCTCGAGGCAATTGTTGAGATTGCCGATCTCGCTCGCACGGCCGACGAATCGCTGGATGCGCACGTCGAGAGTGAGCCGCAGGGCCTAGCCACGGCCGCGCGAGGTGATGACATCCAGTCCCGGCAGCTCGGCGAGGTCGCGGCGCAGCATGGCGACGCTCTGGTCGAGCGAGTTTCGGGTCACCTTGGCATTGGGCCAGATCTGCGCCTCGAGTTCGCGGCGGGAAACGAAGTCTGACCCCTGCCGCACGAGGAACTCGAGCACGGCGAAGGCCTGGGGGCGCAGCCGGCAGGTCCGGCCGCCAAAACTCATATCTCCGGTGGTGGGATCGAGGTACATTGGCGCGGTCCGTCGGCCCGATCCACCGGCGGGCCAATCTCTACTCTCGATCTCTGGTGGTCAAGGCGCATCTGGCCGGCCCGGGAAATCGCGTGCGGCCGACGCGGAATGAAGGCGTCGGCCGCGCGACCCAATGTCCGGGCCGGAACCGTTCCGCGGGAGGGCCGGGCCTGCGGGGCGGCGCTGGGGGCCGTGACGGAGGCAGGCCCGGACGTCCCCGCTGCAAGATGCCGGACAAATCCTCAGCCGAAGGAAGAGGCGGGTCCGCCCCGCCGCCGACACCAGCGAACTCGGGCAACGGGTCCGCCGTTGATGGGCGGAGCTTCGGCGAGCGCAGACCCCGCGGCCGACCTTCGGGTCAGTAACGTGCCTCGAAACGTTTGGTGTCGTTGCGCCGGATCTCCCCGGGCCCAAACGTCGCACCGAAGCAGGCGCCGTCGCTGGTGGTGACCTGGGCCGAGACCTGGGGAGCCAGTCCCACCGGCCGCTCCGCCTCGAAGAGGCCGGGGCCGCCCGCCTCGAGGTCGACACGTGCTGTCCGCTGCGGGGTCGGGCTGACGCTGGCCGTGAGCCGCGTCACGCCGTGTTCGGCGGGGCGACGCGAGTCGCGGTAGCGGATCCGCCGGCCGGGGGCGACCGTCCAGCAAGGATTCCCGCCGGCGCAGGTGGCACCTGCCGGAGCCGATAGCCGGAGCACGACGCCCTGGTCGTCGTAGACACAGGCCGCGTAGCTGGTGGTGGTGGCCGGATCGCCGAGGTCCGCCGGAGCAACGGGTCCGCCCGCCCACTCGAGGGCAACCTGATCCGCTCCCGCAGCACCGCTCGTCGCGAGGCGCAGCCTGGCGTGCTGGGCCCCGAGGCAGATCCACGCCGGCTCGGCGCGGAACTCGCAACCGGCGTCCTCGTCGCAGCGATCCTGGGTGCAGATGTCGTCGTCCTGGCACACCACATCCTGAAAGACGCAGCGTGTGGCCGGATCACAGTGCTCCAGCGTGCAGGCGTTTCCATCGTCGCAAGAAACGACTTCGGGGAAGCCGCAGTTGCCGCCGCTCAGGCACATCTGATCGATGCAGCGATTGCCATCGGGCTCGCAGGGCGTGCCGGGTTGAACGAAGGCACACGTCGTGCTGCAGCAGACCGCCGGGGTGCCATTGGCGGCGCCGGCGTCGCATTGCTCATCGCTGTCGAGCTGGCCGTCCCCGCAGCTTGCCGCAAACGTGGTCGTGGTCAGCCCTGGCCCGAGCAGGAGGAGCACGGCCGCCCAGGTCAGGCACGCCGACGTCGCGCGAACTCTGCATCGCGGTACGTGACATGCCGCGAGCTTTCGCAGGCCAACCATACGCCACCAATGTCTCGCGCCCGCGAGCTTCGGGCAAGACCGGTTCTCCCTCTGCGGGGCAGCGCCGCGTCGGTCCGGTCCGGGCGCGATCGGTGCCGGCCCGCCCGCGCGCGATCCGATCCCGTGCAGCGCACGCGCCGGGAAGTGTTCGACGCGGGGCGCGTGGCCGACCGGAACCGGAGACAGGGTGGAGCCGCGGCTCGCACGCACGGGAGAGCGTTCGGCGCAGGCTCAGTCGTTCTCGCAGGATACTTTGGTCGTGCGCCGCGCACGTTTTCCGCTTTCCCGTCTCGGTCCAGCGACCGGGACTCCCACCCCCGGTGGCGAAAGCGGCGACGCCCGCCCGCTTGTGCGCCTGTTTTTGACGCTTCTTTGCAACTGCGGCTCCTGCGCAGGATGCAGGCAGCGGCCCCTCTATGGCGGAATTTGTAGAGCCATTTGCGGAACAGGGCACTAGCGGCTGCGGGCGGCGAACTGGTCGGGCTGGTTGCGGCTGGTTGCGCTGTAGCGGGCAGAAAACACCGATGCGCCATCGCTTCGCTGCATGACCACGCGCACCGGCGGCAGGAGCGGTAGCCTGCCGAAGCGCAGCCGCCGTCCCGCGCCGGTGACCTTGAGGGTCGTGCCGCTGGCCCCAGCACTCATGCGAACGAGACCGAGCTGGCCCGGGCCGGCGCTGGGGTTGCGGTAGACGAAGCCGTGCCCGGTCCGGCGCCAGCAGGGCCGCTCGCCGCAGCGTTCGCCCGCGCGCATCTCCGCCGCCAAAACCAGACTTGGCTGGGCGCCGGTCTCGTCGACGACGCAGAGCGCGTAGTCGGTCTCGGTCGTGGGGTCGCCAAGGTCGTCGGTTGAGGCCGGGGATGTGCTCTTGACTGTCCACCGCAGGGCCGCCGCGTCGTCTTCGCGCACCAGTAGCGACGATTCCCCAGCCGCGTCCGCCAGATCGGCGTCCACGGTCAGCACGCAGCCCGAGGAGCAGCAGTCGCCGTCGGTGGCGTTGCCGTCGTCACACTCCTCGCCCGCGCTCACGAGGCCGTTGCCGCAGCCCGTCGGCGTGCAGTTGGAATCGCAGCCGTCGCCGTCGAATGCATTGCCGTCGTCACAGAGTTCACTGGCTTCGACGAGGCCGTTGCCGCAGGGCCCGAATTCATGGGCGCCGATGTCGCAGCCGAGCCCCTGCGGGCGCGCGACGGCGCGTTGATCGGTCGCGGGGCAGGCATCGGGTCCGGAGCCGGGGAGGGCTGGGCTGCCGGCATCGATGGCGGCGCTGTCCACGGCCGGAGCGCGGGTGGGGGTCTGACCGCCATTGTCGGCGAGCGGTCCGAGGCGCGCGTCGACTCCGATGAGGTTCGCCTCCCCGACCAGAGCGCAGCAGGGGATCATTCCCGGCGCGGTGAAGCAGTCGTTGGACTGGAGGAGATTATGATTGCCGGAGACATCGTTGCTGATGCAATCGCCCCCCTGTCCGATATCGACCAGCTCCATGGCTACCGGGTCGAGGGTCAGCAGGCGGTTGTTGGCGAGGATGCTGTTCTCGAGCGTGAGGTGCCCCACGCCATCCGAGCGACTGTCGACTCCGGCTGCGCTGTTCATGCACGAGTTCTCCGTCACCGTGCAGTTGACCAGTCGCATCGTGCCCCCGTTGTAGATGCCGCCGCCGGTGTTGAGCACCCGATTGCCGCTCACGGTCGAGTTGACCAGTGTCGTCAACCCGGTGGCCGAGATGCCGCCGCCGACATTCCAGGCAAAGTTGTCGTGGATCGTCGAGCCGGCGATCGTCAGAACGCCCCCCTCCTTGTAGATACCGCCGCCGACGTTGCCGGCCACGTTGCCGCGGATGACAGAATTGATGATTGTAAGATGGCCGCCGTAGCTGCGCACGCCGCCGCCGACGTTACTGGAGTTGCCGCCGGTCACGGTGAGGCCGAGCAGGGCGAGGTCGGCGCGCTCGCTCATGAAGACCGTCTCTCCGAAGCCGCCCAGATCGACGATCGAACGCTCGGCGCCGGCCCCTCCGATGACCAGGTGGTCGGTGACCTGCAGGCCGAGACCCGCGGGGTAGGTGCCGGGCGGCAACACGATCGCGTCGCCGCCAGGAAGCGCGTTGGCTTCCTCGATCGCGGCCAGCAAGGTGCAGTCGCCAAGCCAGCTCTGACAGACGCCGTCGCCGGCGAGGCCGTCGCCCGCGCCCTCGTCCGACTCGACCCGGAAAGACGCCGCGTCGACCAGGGCCGCGATGGACAGAGCAACCAGCAGGCACGTGCCACGGATCACGCTGGATGAGAGCGTCATGAGAACCTCCGCCTGTTCCTGAAGCAGGCGAACCATACGCCCAGAACCTCGCGGACCACAACGCGTGCCGCTGCGCGGCGCGATGCACGAGCCGGGGGCGACGGTCGGCCGCAGGGCGCTCCCCGGCGCCGGTGGCGGACGGCGAGGAGAGAGGCGAACGTACCGGGGTCGCGAGCCGGGAGGCAGGGGCGGCGAACGAATGCCTGCACTCGCGGCGCGTGAGCTGCTAGGGTCGCGTCGTGCCGACGATCCTGATCCTGCACGGCCCCAACCTCAACCTCCTCGGCGAGCGCGAGCCGGAGATCTACGGTCGCGCCACGCTGGCCGAGATCGATGCGCGGCTGGTGGCGCTCGGGCGAGAGGAACTCGGCGTCGAGGTCGAGACCTTTCAGTCCAACCACGAGGGCGGGCTGATCGACCGCATCCAGGCGGCGCGGGGCAAGGCCGCCGCCATCGTCATCAACCCCGGCGGTTTTACCCACACCAGCGTGGCGTTGCGCGATGCGCTCGCCGCGGCCGACATGCCGGTCATCGAAGTCCATCTCTCCAACATCCACCGCCGCGAGGAGTTCCGACACCGCTCCCTGATCGCAGAGGTTGCGACCGGCCAGGTGCTCGGCTTCGGTCCGGAGAGCTACGTGCTCGGCCTGCGCGCGGCGGTCACGCTCGCGCGAGCCGGCTCGGCCCGCTGGGCGCCGCCGGCGTGATCGCGGGGAGATCGCCAGGGGGTAGTCCCCTCTCGTCTGCGCCGGTCGAGCGCTTGGCCGCACCGGCGTGCCGACGGCCAGGCGTCGGGTAGGACAAATCGCGCACCCGGCCGGTCCGGTCGCGAGAGGCCGTGCGGACCGCCAGGCGTCGGGCTAGGCAGCTCCTGCGCACCATCCGGTCGGATCACGAGCGGCCCCGCGTGGCGCAATCGGCAGCATGACGCCGTTGCGGCAGGATCGTGTCGCGGACCAGGGCGGGACAGACATGGAATTCGCAATCGGCAGCATGACGCCGTTGCGGCAGGATCATGCCGCGGGCCAGAGGAGAACAGGCATGGAATTCGCAATCGGGGGCACCGGCGGCCAGAGTCGCCAGGACTACATGGGGATCGAGCAGATCATCCAGCACGTGGCGCTCGCGGAGGAGCTCGGTTTCTCGGCGGTGACCGTTCCCGACCACTACGTGTTCGAATCCATCGGCCAGCTCCAGCGCGAGATGCCGGCTTACGAGGTCTTCACGGTGCTGGCCGCACTGGCGCAGCGCACCCAGCGCATCAAGCTGGTCACGCACGTGGTCTGTCTCCTCTTCCGCCATCCCGCGATGAACGCCCGCCTCTTCGCGCAGATCGACGAGGCGAGCCGTGGTCGCGTCGTCGCGGGCGTCGGTGCCGGCTGGACGCGCGCCGAGTTCGAGATGATGGGCATTCCCTTCCCGCCGATCGCGGAGCGGCTGGCGATGCTGGACGAACAAGTCGCGATCATGCGCGGCCTCTGGACCGAGGACAGCTTCACGCACGAGGGCAAATATTGGACGGTGCGCGAGGCCGTCTCGCGTCCGAAGCCGGTACAGAAGCCCCATCCACCGCTCATGATCGGCGGCAGCGGCAACGGCATCCTGCGCCGCGCCGGCGAGTGGGCCGACATCGTTCACATGGTGCCGCGCACCGGCCGCGCCGGTACGACCACGATGGAAGAGATCCGCGTCTTCAACGACCAGACCGTCCCGGCGAAGCTCGAGCGCGTGCGTGCGGCGGAGGCGGCGGCCGGGCGGCCCCGCGGCAGCGTGCGTTTCGCCTCGACCATCTTCCAGTACGCGATGACCTCGTCGCCCGCCGAGACCATGCAAGTGGCGGAAGCCCTCTCGGCCTTCATCGGCCTGCCTCCCGCGGAGATCTTGACTCATCCGGTGGCACTGATCGGCACGCCCGAGCAGATGATCGCCGAGCTGCGCCGGCGCGAGGTGACGCACGGCCTCTCCCTGCTCGGCATCAATTTCGCAAACGCCGACGACATGCGGCGCTTCGCCGGGGAAGTGCTGCCTGCTCTGGCGGGTTGAGGGAGGTTCGATGAACCTGCGGCTCTTCGCGACGGTTTTCGCCACCGTCTTCGTCGCCGAGCTGGGCGACAAAACCCAACTCGCCACGCTTCTCTTTGCGTCTGACAGCGCGGCTCCGCGGATGACGGTTTTCCTGGCGGCCGCGCTCGCTCTGGTCGCGACCACGGCGATCGGCGTGCTGGCCGGCGGCTTCCTGTCGCGTCAAATCAGTGAACGTGTATTGACGCTCGCCGCTGGCGCGGGTTTCATCGTGATCGGCCTCTGGACGCTGGCGCGGGCTTGAGTCCGTGCGCGGTGACGATCCCGCCCGCAGCGCACTGCCGCGGCTCGTTCCGTTACGCCGCCACGCCGATGATTGTCGCCCCGAGCGCCGCCACCCGGAGAAGGTGGTTGATCATGGAGTTGAGGTGGCGCTTGTCGGCGGCCGTCGTGCCCGGTCAGCAACGTCCAGGGCACGCACCACTCCACCCGCGCGGCGTCGGGTAGGTAGGCCGGCCGGCCGCGTTCATGGCCCCTCCGCGGCGAAGAGTCGTCCCGGTTCAGCCAGCGTGGCCAGCGGCACGGCCTCCACCCGCTCCGCCAGGGGATACCGCTTGGTTCCGGGGTAGACCACGGCAACCCGCTCCAGGCCCAGGTCCTCGAGCGCGATGCGGATGGAGGGTGTGATGCGCGGCGCATCCACCCGCTTGCACTCGACCCCGAAGAGCTTGCCCTGGCGCCGCAGCAAGAGGTCGATTTCGGCGCCCTGGTGGCTCGCCCAGAAGGAAGTCTCGGTATGTGATTCGGTGGCGAGCACCTGTTCGATGGCGAATCCCTCCCACGAAGCGCCGAGCTTCGGATGGTGCAGCAGCTCGGAGTGATCCTTGATGCCAAGGAGTTCGTGGAGCAGCCCGGTGTCGCGCACATAAACTTTGGGCGACTTGACCTGCCGTTTGCGCAGGTTGGCGTGCCACGGCTGCAGTTGGCGAAGAACCAGCGCATCGGTCAGGAGGTCGAGATAGCGGCGTACCGTGGGTTCGCTCACACCCAGGGCACGTGCCGGATCAGCGTTGTTCCATACCTGGCCGTGGTAGTGGGCCACCATCGTCCAGAAGCGCCGCATGGCGGTGGGCGAAATGCGTACGCCCCACTGCGGCAGGTCGCGCTCGATGAGGGTGTCGATGAAGTCACGCCGCCAGTGAACCGAGGTCTCCTCGTCGGGCGCCAGGAAGGCATCGGGGAAGCCCCCCCGACGCCAGAGCGTGGTTCCGCCGTCTGCATGGATTTCGTCGAGCGCGAAACCGCCCATGCGGATATGCTCGACCCGGCCGGCGAGGCTCTCGGAACTCTGGTGCAACAGGGCCCCCGACGCGCTGCCGAGGATGAAGAAGCGAGCCGGCAGGGGACGGCGGTCCGCGAGCACGCGCAACAACGGGAAGAGCTCCGGAGCTCGCTGGATTTCATCGATGACCACGATGCCGGTCAGCGGCGCGAGGGCCGTCAGCGGCTCTTCGAAGAGGGCGCGGGTGCGCGGATCCTCCAGGTCGAAGTAAGTGGAGGCCGTCGGGGCGAGGATCTGCCGCGCAAGCGTTGTTTTACCGCACTGGCGTGGCCCGGTCAGAACCACGACGGGCCGCCGCTGGAGCGCGGCGTGAAGCATGTCCACCAGGCGGTGGCGGGCGACAATCATGGGGGCAGTTACCATGATATTCCAACATAACAACTCTTATTTTCATGGTGTTTAGGTCGGGCGCCCGCGCGCCGTGGTCTCCGGCGAGGCCACACGGAGGGCCAGCACTTCGCAATCGTTGATGCCGCCGAGCCCGCCCTCGAGCGCGTGGAGCCGCCTGGGCGAACAGGCTTGGCACGGTGCGCTTCCAGTCCCTTCGGTCGAAGAAAACGGGCACGGCCCGCCGGCAAACCGGGTCGAATCACCCCGGTCGGTTGGCCCTGGCTTTGGGGCCCGCCCAGGACGCTCGCGGACGCCGGCACGGTGCCGGGGGGGGCCGCGCTCGCCCGAAGCCTTCGGTAGCCATGGTCAAGCGGGCACGATCTGTCCCCGTCCGTGGCCCGAGCCTCCGCGAACGGGACCTCTGCTTGATTACGCCCTTCCGGTCTCCCCTCCGCCGCAGCTAGGCGCCGTCGCTGCGCCCGAACTGTACGAGGTTTGCGCCGAGTTCGACCAGGCGGTCGCGCAGTTGCGGATCGAAAGTCAGGTAGATGATCTGCCAGCCTTCGTCGGCAAGTTCCGCCAGCGCGCGCGCCAGCGGCTCGCGCCGGGTCGGATCGGATGACAGGAAAGCGTCGTCGAATACAAAGAATCCAGGTTCCCCGAGGAGTCGCCTCGCCAGCGCGATCCGGACCGCCAGCGAGAGCTGGTCGCGCGTGCCGCGCGAGAGCTGCTCGGTGGTCAGTTCGCTGCCGTCGGCGCGAGCGACCTTGAGCGAGCCGGCACCGTCAAGCAGTACTTCGCGGTAGCGATTCTCCGTCATTCGCGCGAGGTAGCTGCCGGCGGCGCGCGGTCCGCTGCCGAGGGCCTCGCGCAGCGGACGGTCGAAGTCCTGTCCGATCTCGCGCAGCGCCTGGAGCGCCAGCGCGGCACCGCGCGTCGTATGATCGATCTGTTCGAGTGCTGCCGCCAGCCGCTCGCGCTCGGCCTCGGCCGCGCCGAGGTCGTCGAGGCCCAGTGCCGCGAGCCCCTGATCGCGGCGTTCCTTGATCTCGACGCGCAGGTCGCCGAGGCGCACGCTCCAGGCCTCGACCTCGGTTTCGAGTGCGGCCAGCTCGCCAGGCGAAGGGGCGAGTCCGGGATCGTCCACGGCGATCGCTTCGACCTGACGTTCGAGCGGGAGATCGGCGTCCACTGTTCCGAGCAGCGAGACCAGGGCACGATGGGCTTCTTCGAGCTGGGTCTGCGCGCGGACACGCGAGCGCAGCTTCTCCTCGAGCTCGTCGATGCTGGCGAGACCCACGCGGGCCCGCACGTCGGCGATCCGGCGCTGCACCTCCTCGAGCTGGCGATTGCGTTCCCCCAAAATTCGCTCGGCGCTCTCGAGCGATTCCTCGATCTGACGGCGGCGCGCGGTGGCGCCGTCCCGCTCCGCGCTGGCCCGGCCGACCGTGGCACCGAGAGCCCCGAGCTGCTCGGCGCAATCATCGAGCGTCGTGGCGCGAGCCAGGATGGTGGCGCAGCGTGCCAGAGCCTGCTCTTCGAGCGCCGCCGCATTCGAGATCCGGCTCTGGGCCAGGACGGCGGCCGCACCTGCCGCGAGTCCGGTGGCCACGGCCGCTCCGGCGGCGACCGCGAGCGGGAGGAGCCGACCCGAGGTGGGATCGGCGGCAAGCAGGCCGAGTCCGAGTGCGGCGAGCAGGAGCAGCGTGGCCGCGATGGCGAGCGGCGTACGCCACGTGGCCCACGCCCGGGCCGCGACCCGCGCCACGCGAGCGCGACCGATCAGCCCCTCGAGGTCGGCGCGAGCGCACTCGCCGGCCAGACCCTCGGTGCGCTCGGCGGCAAGTTCGCGCTTGCGTTCCTCCTCACGTCCGAGGGTCAGCTCGTCGCGTAGACGATGCGCTTCGTTGTCGGCGGTCTTGGCCAGTGCCGCGGCCTCGCGCACCGCCACCACCGCGGCGTGCCAGCTCTGGAGGTCGGCCTCGCCGTAGCGTTGGAGTTCGCCGAGCCGCCGCTGCGCGGCCTCGATCGCGAGCAGCGTCCGGGTCGCGGCGCGATAGCGTTCGTGGCGTTCGGCAACCCGCAAGCGCTCGATCCGGCCGCGGGCGGCGGTGCGCTGGCGCTCGATCTGGTGGATCTCCTCGCCGAGCCGCGCCACCTGCGGCAGGCCGGCGATCCAGCCGTCGAGTCGCGCCAGGCGCTCGGCGGTGCGCTGGCGCTCGTCGGCCCGGCTCTCGCGCAGGGCACCGGTCGGGGTCAAGCCGGCGTTCGTGCGGACTTTGTTTGTGACCTTCTCGAGGTCGATCCCGATCAGGCGGTCGCGGATCGCGTTGAGCCAGTTGCGCCCCCCTTCGAGGCTCGGATCGCCGTCGCGGACCACGAATACCCGCGTCAAGGTCGGGTGGTCGCGCAGCAGCGAGAGCAGTGGCTCGCCGTCCTCGGGCGAGAGCGTGAGCTCGACCTTGCCGTCGAAGCCGGGCCCATCCCGCAGGCCGTCCAGCAAGCGCCTGTTTCCCGAGCGCAACCGCTCGCGCAGCGCGCGCGCCAGTGCATCGACCGTCGAGGTCTTTCCCGCCTCGTTGGCGCCGTGGACGACGGTGAGACCTCCCGGCACGAGGACGAGATCGCGCAGGGGGCCGAAGTCGCGCACCGAGAGGCGCTCGATACGCACGCTCACGGGCGAAGCTCCATGGGCCGTGCGGTCAGTATCCCGCCGCCGCGACAGGAACACGGACGTCGGCCTGGGGCGCGTGCGGCGGAGGCTGCGACGCAAGCGTCGATCCCATGGGCCAGCCACCGCCCACGGTTCCCGGCCCCGGCGGGCCGTGTCCCGCGCGCCGGTTTCACGCCAGCACCCCGAGCAGGCCGGAGAGACACGGCAAGTGCTGGGACGGGTGGCGCGGCGGTGGCGGCCGGCTTCACGCCAGCACCTCGAGCAGGGCCGAGAGACCGCTGCGGATCGCCGCCTGGACCACGGCGGGATCGGCGTCCACGCCCATGCTGCTGGCGCACGCCGTGATCTTCTCGACCAGCTCGGTCGCGAGCGGCAACTCGGCGAGCTGCGCGTAGGAGTGTGCCGTCAGTTCCAAAATAGGTCGCGAGGCGGCGGGATCGTCCGGGGAGGCGGTAGTGGTGCTGGTGTGTTCCCAGGCCCGCGCCAGTGCCGCCGTTGCGGCGTCGCGCAGCGTCGCCTCGCTCGCCAGCGTCACGCCCGAGAGTCGGGCCAGCACCTGGGCGCCGGGCCGTCGCCGGGCGACGGCCTCGCGGCAGAGGGCGTCTACTGCCGCATTCTCGTGGCCCGGCAGGCAGGCGACCTCGACGCGATCGTAGAAGGGCATCGCCAGCGGCACGAAAGTATGCTCGACGACACCTACCGAGGGCTCGAAATCGACCACGAGACACCCGCGCGGACCGATCTCCCGCCGGCTCGTCGCGACCGGGGAGCCGGCGTAGGCGACCAGCATTGCGCCGTCGCGATGGATCAGCGCGCGACCGGAGTGGAAGTGGCCGAGCGCGCCGTAGCTGCCGCGGCGGAGAAGGTCGGCGAGGAAGACCGGCATGTAGGCGCCGTCTTCGTTGTCGCCGACGAACGAGCCGGAGAGTCCGTCCTGCAGCGATCCGTGCGCTACCACGATGGTGTGGCGTGGCTCGTGGGTCGCGTCAGTCAAGCATTCGGCCAACGTGCGGCGCGGCTGCCACGGCACCCCCAGCACTTCGATGCCGCAGACGTGCCGCTTCGTCCACGGCGTCTCCGCCAGCACCACGGCGTTGTCGCCGTAGTCAGAGCCCATGTCGTAGAGACCGGCGTCGTGGTTGCCCGGCAGCAGGACGACGGGCCGCGGTGCCATGCCCTCGATGCGCTCGCGCACGGCCGCCCGCAGCGGCACGGCGTCGATCGAGCGGTCGAAGAGGTCGCCCGCGACAAGGATCATATCGGCGTTGCGCTCGCGGGCCACCTCGAAGACGAGGTCCAGCGCACGCAGGCGGTCCGGGCGGTCGGGCCGCAGATGGAGGTCCGAGGTCTGGACGATCCGCACCCGTGCCATCGCGTCGGGGTTAACGCTCCGCTTCTGTCCTGTCGATTTTGGCGGGCCCGGGCCCGTCGGCCGGGGGCGGCAGGCCGATCTCCTCCATGCCGCGTGGGGTGGCGATGCGAAACGCCGCTGGCGCGATCTCCGCGCCGAGTTCGATCTCGCCGTACTCGATCTCGGCGTTGCCGTCGCCGGTCTCGACCCGGATGCGGCGCGGCAGCAGGCGGCGGCCGCCCTCGTCGAACTCGTCGAAGAGCGCCCGCAGATCGACCGAGCCGTCGCGGCGGTAGCGCTCGAAGCGGACCGGGACGATCTCGTCGCCGCTCCCGGGGCGCGCGAAACCGATGGCGAAGGTTTCGCCCGGCTGCGCGCGGCTCGCGGCGTGCAGCACGATCTCGGGCCAGAGGTCGGCCGCCCGCGGTCCGGAACGCGGTTGCGGGCCGGGTCGCGAGGTCCAGGCACTCTCGAGGTCGGCAGGATCGACCGGCGGGTCTCCGAGCAGGGCGGCGACGATTTCGCGGCCGCTGGCGCGCACGCCGGCGGCGGCGGCGATCGACTGGGCCGAGGCGGCCCCGCGGTAGACCCGACCCTCACTCGGCACGAAGACGGCGATGGCCGAACCGTCGCTGGCGACGGCATACGATACGCCGAAGGGGGAGAGGGCGTCGAAGCGGAAGGAACCCGGCGGACCGAGCAGGATCGCCTGATTCGTACCGAAGCGACTCGTGCCGTCGGCGGCTTCGAGTTCGACGCGGATATGCGAGCTGCCGCGCAGCGTCGGTGCCGCGCGGCGACGCGCAGCGAGCAGCTCGATCAGCGCATCGGGTTCGACCTGTGCGATGGGCCCGCGCAGCTCGAGGCGCGGGTTCCGTGCCGAAGCACAGCCGCCGAGGCCGAGTGCTGTAGCCACGCCAAGCACGAGCGCGGCCCGCGTCAGGGTGCGGCCGCCGACGCTGTCCGGGCGAGGGCAAATCGCCGTGGCGCGTGGCGGTGCGCCTGGGCACGTGGGCCTGGGCTCGATCAGGGCCAAGGTCAAGCCGCTCCCGGGGCCAGGAGTCGCGCGCGTGGCACGGGCCTGTGCACGGGCGCGGCCCGCGCCGCTACGCCGCAGGGGGCCAACAACTCGCGAGCAGCCATCACGGCGCTGGCTTGACTGGCTTGACGGCCGCACGCAGCAAGGTTTCGATCTTGCCGCGCAGCCGTTCGCGCTGGGGCTCGTCCTCGGCATCGTCGAGGGCGCGACGGTAGAGCTTCAGCGCCGAGGCCGAGCGGCCCAGCGCGACGTATGCGTCGCCGAGATGCTCCTGGATCGTGGGATCGCGGCCCGTGATCTCGACCGCGTTCTCGAGCGTGCGGACGGCCTCGCGGTGACGGCCGCGGCGATGCTGCACCCAGCCCAGGCTGTCGATGAAGAAGCCGTCGTCGGGGGAGATCTCGAGTGCGCGCCGGATCAGCCGCTCGGCCTCGTCGAGCGAGCGTCCCTGATCGGCCAGCTCGTAGCCCACGAAATTGAGCGCCTCGGCGTTCTCGGGGTTGAGCGCGATCGCCCGTCGCATCACGACGAGGCTGCCGTCGATGTCGCCGGTCTCGTGCAGCAGCGCGCCGAGCATGAAATGGTGACGGTCGTTCTCCGGCTCGGCGGCCACGGCCTGTCGCGCGTACTCGAGCGCGGCCGCGGGGTCGCCGTGTTCCTGTTGCAGTGCAGCCAGGTAGCTCATGATGCCCGCCGCTCCGGGCCGGGATTCGAGCGCCGCGCGCGCCTGCGCGATGGCCTCGGACCCGTCCTTGCGCTGCTGGGCGAGCAGGGCCTGATGCAGGTGCGCGTCGGCGGCTTCCGGGGCCTCGGCCGGGATCGCGGACAGAACCTCGACGCTCTCCTCGGTCGCACCTGATTCGGAGAGGGCCACGCCGAGGTAGTAGGCGATCCGGGTGTCCTCGGGACGCGCTTCGTGGAGCAGGCGGAGATCCATGGCGGCGCTCTCGAACTCGCCGCGTTCGATCTGCACCATGGCGATTTTCAGCCGCGTGTCGATCGGATCGCCACCGAGCTGTTCCAGCTCGCGCAGATTCGCCAGTGCTTCGTCCCAGCGCTTCTCGCCCACCAGCACGGAACCGAGCCGCGAGCGCGCGGCGGTGTTCTCGGGTTCGAGCGCCAGCACGCGGCGGTAGAGAGTTGCAGCACTTTCGGGGCGCCGTGCCAGCTCGTGGGTGAGGCCGAGATCGAGCAGGACTGCCGTCGAGCGTGGATTCTGCTCGAGCGCCCGTTCGAAGGTAATCTGCGCTGCGTCGAGATGCTGCTGGCTCAGCTCGAGCCGACCCAGTGTGTAGAGCCCGAGGCCCGAGTCGGGCGAGCGTTCGAGCAAGGCTTCGAGCACGGCGCGGGCCGCGTCCGGCCGCTGCCGCTTGGCCTCGAGTGTCGCGAGGTAGAGGTAGGATTCCTCGTCATCGGGGCTGCGCGCGATGATCTCGCGGTAGGCCTCGGCGGCCGCGTCGTCCTGGCCGCGTGCCACCAGAATCCCGGCGAGGAGGGCACGTGCCGCGCTGTCGTCGGGATCGCCGGCGACAGCCGCCGCGGCGGCTTTGTGCGCTTCGTCGAAGGCGCCCTTGCGCGCGTAGAGATGCGCCAGCCGGGCGTGCAGGCGCGGTTCGGCCGGATCGAGGCGTGCGGCGTGCGCGTAGGCATCGAGGGCCGTCGGGTCGTCGCCTCGGCGCAGCGCGACCTCGCCACGCAGGAACCAGGCGAGCGCCTGCTCGCGCGTGGTCAGGTTCAGATCGACGCCCGGGGTCGGGGTCGTGGCACGTTCCGACCCCCGGCGGATCCCTGGCAGGACTCCGCAGGCCGAGAGAGTCATGAACAAAAGAACGACGAGCGCCTGCGAACGCATCCGATCCCCGTGTTGCGCCTAGCAGGCCCGCCGGGTCGCGGCGACTTGGCGCGACCGGCGTGTTCCGGGAGGCGAAGGGGCCGGGCGGGCCATCCCATCGGGGCTCGGCGCGAGTGCGCTCTCCGGCAAGCGCCGCGGCCGGTTGCGCGCAGTGTCGTGGTCCCAAGGTTCCGGCGCCGCTGGTGCGGTGGCGCGTCTCCCGCGCCCGCTGCTCGAAGGTGTCGCTGTCGTGCTCAGTCGGGCGGCGGTACCGGGCGGGTGGGCTCGCTCGGTTGGAGGGCGTCCCCGAGGGCCTCGCGAATTACGTGATAGATGACGTTCTGCTCAACGGTGCCGCGCACGAGTTCGCTGCCGGGACCGCCGGCGTAGATCGCGACGTCGCTGCCCGAGTGGGATTCCATCTCCAGCGGCACCAGCGCGCGCTGGCGGTAGTCGGGATCCTGTGGGTTCGTCGTGGCGGGATCGGTCGCGGGCCGGGCGGCGCCGGGGCCGTTGGCGTAGGCCAGGGTGGTGTAAGGCGCGCCGGCGTCGTCCACGGCGCGCGGGCGCGCGCCACCCTTGCCGTCGCTCTCGACCACCCAGCCGAGGATCGGATTGCCGCGCCTGGGGTAGCCGCCCATCGAGAAGGTGTGGTCGTGGTCGGCGGTGACGATCACCAGCGTGTCGTCGAGGTCGATCTCCTCGAGAGCACTCGCGATCGCATCCGAAAACTCGATCGTCTCGTCAAGGGCGCGGTAGGCGTTGCCGTCGTGGTGGGCGTGGTCGATGCGGCCGCCCTCGACCATCAGGATCCACGGCCGGGCCCGCGCCGCCAGCACGCGCAGCGCGGCCCGGGTCATGGTGGCGAGCGTGGGCTCGTCCTGGTTCTCGCGCTCGCGGTCGACCGCGTAGGCCATGTGCGAGGGCGCGAAGAGTCCGAGCAGGCGACGCGGCGGCGGAGTTGCATCGAGTGCCTGGCGCAACCCGCTCGCCGTCCACACCACGGCGGTCTCGGCGGGCGCGCGGGCGCGGAACTCGAGCGTCAAGTTTCGGCCGTCGAGGCGTGCGCCGGCCTGCTCGGGGTGCTCGGGGTCGGTCTGGCCGCGCGGCAGGAAGAGGGCACGGCCGCCCCCCAGCACGACGTCGAGGCCGTCGCCCGCGGGCGACTCGACGAGTTGGCGGGCAATATCCGGAAAGCCCGCCGCCCGCGCGTCGGCGGGCAGCGTCGCGTCAAGCTCCCAGTCCCGATGCGGGATGTGCGCGTAGCAAGCTGCCGGCGTGGCGTGGGTGACGCGCGTCGTGGTGACCACACCCGTCGAGAGGCCGGCGCGTTCGGCCTGCTCGAAGAGGGTCGGCACCAGATGCTCGGCGACCGCCCGCCAATCCCCGCGCGCGGCCCCCGCGTCGAGGCCGATCATCCCGGCACGCGTCTTCACCCCGGTCGTGAGCGCGGTCATGGTGCCGGCCGAATCAGGCACCTGCGAATCGGTATTATAGGTCTTGGCGTGCGCCAGTTGCGGCAGAGTCTCGAAGGCCAGCGAGAACTCCTCGCCGGCGAGCCCGCGCTCCTGCCCGGCCAGGATCCGCGCCGCGGTGACGGTGGTCACGCCCATGCCGTCGCCTACAAATAGCAGGACGTTGCGCGCCCGTCGGCGCGCTGGGCCCGCGTGCTGGCGCGTGAGTGCGGCGACCCGCGCCGCGCCGGCGCGGTACCAGGGATCGGTCGAGGGGGCCTCGGCCGGCACGACGAGCCGCGGGGTCGGCGGAAGCGGACTTGCCGCCGCAGCGTCGCCGGCCTGTGCCGCGCCAAGCGCGGTTGAAGCGGGGGTCGGCGCGGAAGTGCTTGACCGCGAGAGCGGGGCGGCGGCGGGCGCGGTCGAAGCGGGAGGGAGCGCTGCCGCGGCCGGTGTTTCGGGTCTCGTCAGGGTCGGGGGAGATGCGGCGGCCCGCGTGGCGTCGCGCGCTGCTGCGCCAGGTACCGCAGCAAGGGGTGGTGTGGTCGTGCTGAGTGAGCCCTTGAGATCGAGGGCCGCCCCGCCCGGTGTTGCGAGCAGCAGGATCAGCGTTGCGGAGCAGAGGAATCGACTCGAGCCCGCACCGGTTCGCGGACTTCGCTGCGTGCCGGCGCGAGGGTGTCGCCGGTCTCCGCGGGGACTTGCGCGGCATTCCATGCGCAGGTCCGTACCACCACGACCCGCTCGGGCGCGACGTCACTCCGGCTGCTCCGGTGCCTTTTTTGACACAAATGGCGCCTTTGGTAGGCCCGGCGCAGCCGTCTGTCCGCAGGTTCCGCGCGGCCCGGCTGCCCACCCTCAGGAGGAACGCCCCATGAAACTCGGCATGACGCTCGGCACCTTCGGCCCCAAGGTCGAGATCGACATCGAGGCGATCCGCGAGGCCGAGTCCCTTGGCTACGACTCGGTGTGGTCGGCCGAGGCGTGGGGCAACGACGCGGTCGTGCCCCTCGCCTGGATCGGCGCGCAGACCTCCAGGATCCGGCTCGGCACGGCGATCATGCAGATGCCGGCGCGCACGCCGGCGATGACGGCCATGCAGATGATGACGCTCGATCAGTTGAGCGGCGGGCGTGCCCTCTGCGGCATCGGCCCCTCGGGCCCGCAGGTGGTGGAGGGCTGGCACGGCCAGTCGTATGGCAAGCCACTCAAGCGCACCCGCGAGTACATCGCGATCCTGCGCAAGATCTTCGCGCGCAGCGACAAGGTCGAGTTCAGCGGCGAGTACTACCAGATGCCCTACCGCGGCCCCGACGCCTCGGGTCTCGGCAAGCCGCTGCGCAGCATCCTGCACGGCCGCGCCGACATCCCGATCTACACCGCGACGATCTCGCCCAAGGGCATCGAACTCGCCGCCGAGATCGCCGACGGGTTCATCCCGGTGTGGACCGGGCCGCAGGGCCTCGCGACGTTCAAACCATTCCTCGACAAGGGTTTCGCCAGGGCCGGCGGCGCGCGGCCGCTCGACATCGCCCCGGTCGTCAACGTGGTGCTGCACGACGACGCGGCCCAGGCACGCGATTTCGTCCGCCCGGGCATCGCCCTCTACGTCGGCGGCATGGGCGCGCGTGAGAAGAACTTCTACAACGACCTGGTCTCGCGTCAGGGCTGGCCCGGCGAGGCGAAGAAGATTCAGGACCTCTACCTCGACGGCAAGAAGAGCGAGGCCGCGGCCGCCGTCCCCGACGCGATGGTCGACGCCCTCACGCTGGTCGGTCCCAAGGAGAAAATCCGCGATGGACTCGCGGTGTGGAAGGACAGCACCGCCACCACCCTGCTGATCGGCAGCGATCGCCGCGGCCGCCGGGCTGTTGCCGAGATCCTCGGCTGAGGGCGCGAGCAGGTCGCGGCAGTGGGTGTCGGCGCGGAGTGCCGCCGCGTCGTTAAAGCGTGTCCCGGCCGAGGACACCCCGAGCGGTCGTGCGGACGGCAAGGCGACGCGCGGCCCGGG
>SXLG01000004.1 GCA_005777805.1 Pseudomonadota bacterium | reverse complement strand
GGTTCGGCGCCCACCGCATCGTCGACCGTGACGCCGGGGCCGAAGAGGAGGTTGTGGTGGATCGTGGTGCCCGCGGTGTCGGTCTGGATCCCGGCCCCGACGTTGCCCGTGATCACGTTATCCCGGATCTCACCGGTGGCGCCGTGCAGGTGGATGCCGCCCGCCGCCAGCGACGTGCCGTTGCCGGTGATCGTGTTGAAGGCGAGCACATGGTCGGTTGAGGTCGGGGCGCCGTCTCCGCTCTCGATCCCGACGCCCCACTCGTTGCTCCCGGTGACCAGGTTGTTGCGCACGAAGGCATTGATACTGCGCTTGATGGTGATGCCCTGCTGGCCGGCACCACGAACGACGTTGGAGTCGATGCGCGGCCGCAGTCCCGCTTCGATCCGGATGCCGTTGAGGGCAAGCGCAGACTCGCCGGCAGGGGGAGCGATCTCATTGCGTTGCACGACGACGTCGGCGATCGTGCTCTCTGGATCGGCCGCCTGGACCAGAATGCCTTCGTGATCCGAGCGGATGCGGAAGCCGTCGATGGTGACGGTGCCGGTGCGTACATGGATGCCCGCTACCCCGGCGGGGGGCACGATGGTCGCGGCCTGGGGGGTCGCGCTGCGCAGCGTGAGGCCCTCGAGATCGATCTCGACCCCCTCGGTGCAGGTGCCGCCATTGACGACGATGGTGTCGCCGGGGGCACTTGCGGCGAGGGCGCGAGCGACCGAACCCAGTGGATTCCAGGCGACGCGGGCTTCCCATGGGTTGCGTCCGTCGTCGCCCTGGTCGCAGTCGACGTAGAGTGTCGCCCCGAGTGGCGCCGGTTCGGGGCCGCCTGCGGGATGAGGCGAAGCGGTGGCGCCCCTGTGATGGCCGAGGTCGGCACGCCCGGTGTCCGCGCTGCCATCGCTGCGCGTCGTGCCGGAGATGTCGGCCTGCTCGACCGGGGCGCTGCCGGCGTCGACCGCGGGGCTGTCCGTGGGCTGTCCGGTGGCCGTCTGCGCGAGCGTCAGGTCGCCGGCCGCGAGATCCCTAAATTTAGGATCTACGCTGAGATTGCTCGCCCACAAGGTGAAATCGCTCGGCAGGACCCAGTTCCGTTCTTCCGCGAGGCCATTCACGTTGCCGAAGGAGAGGTTGTGATGGATCCGGCTCTCGCGTCCGGGGTCCGTGAGGCGGAGCCCAGTGCCGCCGTTGAATGCGATCACATTGTCACGCACCTCGCCGGCAGCGTTGTTGAGCCGTACTCCCAGGACGTTGCCGGCGACGGTGTTGAACGCGACGAGATTCCCCGTCGAGAGGGGGGGCGGCGAGCCCGTCCCGCTGTTGTCGAGATCGATGGCCCACTCGCCACTTCCGGTCACACGGTTGTTGCGGACATGGGCCTGCTGCACCCGTTTGAGGAGGATGCCGCGCTGGGACGCGCCCTCGACCATGCAGCTCTCGACGGTCAGGCGCCGGGCGTCACGCACTTGAATACCATTGGTCGAGAGGCGCGCGGCTGCGTCGAGCGGCGCCACGCTCAGCTCCCGCAACACCACGTCCTCGGCGAGCATCGCGGCGTCGGAACGGGCGACCACGATGCCGCTGTGGTCGCTGCGCAGCACGAGTCCCTCGATGATTGCACCGCTGGCTTGAACCACCAGCACGCCGCTTCCCGGCGGCGCGACCAGCGTTACGGTGCCCGGTGTGTCGGCGCGCAGTGTGAGGTTCGGCACGTCGACGTCGATTTCCCGCGTCAGCGTGCAGGTGCCCGCCGCGACCACGATCTCGTCGCCGGCGATGGCCGTGAGCAGGGCGTGTTCGAGCGTTCGCCAAGGGGTGGCCGCGACGCGGGCTTGTTCTCGCGAGCGGCTATCGTCGCCGTCCGCGCAATCGACGTGCAGGCGTCCGGCGGCGGGCGTCGGTGTGGGCGTGGGCGTCGGTGTGGGCGTGGGCGTCGGTGTGGGCGTGGGCGTCGGTGTGGGCGTGGGCGTGGGCGCGGGGAGCGGCGTGCCCTGAGACGCGGCGGCCGCGAGATGGACGCCAAGGTCCGCACTCCCGGTATCGGGCGAGCCGTCGAACAGGGCACTGCCGGAGATGTCAAGGTCGGCGGGGAGGCCCGATCCGGCGTCAATGGCCGGGCTTCCGCTCACGAGTCGCCAGTCGCTGTTGCCCACGAAGCCCGGGTCGTCGAACCGAAGTTGCCAGACCACGGGAGCGAAGCCGCTGCGCGAATCGATCGGGAACGAGCTTCCAAAGACGTCGAGATGGTGGATGGTAACCGGCGCGGTGGTGGTCTTGACGCCGATCGCGGCGAACCCGGCGACGATCGAGTCGCGGACCTCCCCCAGCGCATTCTGCAGCCGGAGGCCACCACCGCTGGCGCCCGGACTGCGTGGCTCGACGAGCGTGAGGAACGCCAGGACATGGCCGGCGCTCGGCGCCAGCTCGGCCGGAGTCTCGATCGAGACGCCCCATTCTCCCGGCGCCACGACCAGCAGATTGCGCAGATAGCTGCGTTGGCTCTGCTCGACGAGCACGCCCCGGCTCCCGGCTCCGGTCAAGGTCGAATTCTCGACGACGACATCGTCGCTGCTCGTGACGTGGATGCCGTTGGCGAGTGCCCCGGCCGAGGTGATGCCGCGCAGGCGCGTCCGCGCACCTCCCTGGAGCTTGATGCCGTGCAGGCCCCCCTCGATGCGGAAGTTCTCCACCACGACCCCGGAGTGCTTGATCAGCAGTCCGGGCAGCCCGGCGGGTGGGGTGAGGACCACGCTGCCGGCGGGCTCTGCGGCGATCAGATCGACGTCGGCGAACCCGGTTGCAGCACTCTCGGCATAGGTGCCCGGATGCACGCGAATGGTGTGGCGGCCGGCTGCGGTGTCCACCGTCGCCAGCGCGTACCCGATCGTCCGCCAAGGCGTCGCCGGCGACTGGGCCATGAGCGGCGAGCGGCTGTCGTCGCCCGTGCTGGCATCGACGTGAAACTCCAGTGCTAGCGCCGGAGCCGTAGCCGCTGCGAACAGCACCAGCGTCGCGACGAGGCTCCAGGCCACGGCCGCGGGGTGTCCGCGGTCCGTCCCTGTAGAGTCCCTCTGTGAGTCCTGCTGGCGCATGTGTCTCCGGGGCACTGGCGCGGGCTGGGCCACGTCGTCCTGATCCCGATCTCTCTTCCCGTGCGAAGGGCGGGGGCGGTCTCCGCCCCCGTTGCCTTCGTCGTGTCGTTGCGTGTGGTGCCCGCCGACACCCGGCCAGCGCTCCGCCCACCGGCGCACGGGCTCTCGCAGTCCCAAGGACCGGCGGCCAGGCCGGTCCATCGTGATCTGCGTGGTGTCTGCGGGCATCGGAGTCGAGCCGCTCGTAACCCCCTTCTCGATCCCGTGTCTCTACCGGACGACACGGCCGCGAAGGCTCGATGCCGGGCCCTCGAGCGGCGAGTCGGATCGCGCACCCGGGGCGACGAGCAGCGTCACCTCTCCGAGATGTAGATCGGCTGATCAGCCCGGACGGATGAGGGGGTCAGGGGGACGTTGCACGGGCGAGGTCGGTCCGGGCCGGCTGGCCAGCGCCCCGATCCGGGGGACCTCCGGGCCCGCCGCCGGCGCGGGGAGGGCCAGCGGGGTGAAGGTCTTGCTGGAGGCCATGGAGTCGACCAACGGGACCTCGGCCGAAATAGCGTCGGCACTGATCGCGCCGACCGCCGGGGCGGCATGCGTCCGGGCCGGGGCCTCCGGCATGGGCTCGACGAAGGCGAAGGTGACCAGCGCCAGCAGAGTGGCGACGGTAGCCCACGACCTCACGAACGAACGGCCCACGCGGCCCAAAGGCAGCAAACCCGTGGCCACGGGTGGCCAACTGGCGTGGCGTCAGCTCCCTGCTCCGGTCTTGCAAGAATGCACGACCGGTGTCCGGGGAGGCGGCTGATATAGCGCCAGCCGGCGTGACGTTCTCCATCGTTGGCAAGTGATTTGACCGCTCGATTTTGACAAATGATCTGTCCGCTCCGAGCTCATCTGGCAGCTTGGGCGGGCGCCTTGGGCTGGCCGACAGGGCGTTGGTGGGCGCGCATCTCAGCCGCTGCTGCCCGCGCCCGCACGGGCCGGAGGCATGGGAGCCGAGGCTGGCGTTGGTGGGCGCGACATTTCAGCTGCTGCTGCCGCTGTGTTGCTGGCACCGGGCCGGGGTGCGGTCTATGGCTCGGGCCTGCCAGCGAGATGTCGGGCGAGCCACGCCACGTGCGGACCGGCGCGGGGTTCCACCGCTCGGGCAGGAGAGGGCGGCGGCGCGAGTCGCAGGCCGAGGAGGGCTTGGGATGAATTCGAGAGCGGGACGATGGAAGTCGGTGGCGATCGCGGGCGCGTGTGCCCTGCTCCCGCAACTGGCGCTGGCCCAAGGACTGGCCTTCGGGCCCAACACGGACTTCCCGGACTCGAATCAGGTCATGCCCTTCGTGCAGACCGGTGTGCGCCAAACCTACATGCAGCTCAGCAATGTGGGCACGGGGCCGACCCAGGCGACGTGGGCCTTCTACGACGAGAGCGGTGAAGAACTTGTCTCGGTCGAGCGTTTCGTCCTCGGCGAAGGCGGCACCGACATCGTCGATCCCGCCAACGTCCGCAGTCTCGACGCCGCAGGTGGCCAGGGGCCGGCCACCAACCTGAGCGGTCACCAGGGCTTCGTGGTCGTGTCGGCCGGCGACGGCGAACCCCGGCTGATCGCCAACTTCACCATCGCCAACGTTGCCAGCAACATGGCGTTCGGCGCCAACGGCATCGGCCTTGGCGTCGTCGGGTTGCTCGCCCCGAACGCGGTGAATTTGGGCTCGACGTTCAACCCGGCGACGCTCGACGACGACATGCTGATCGTGATCGGGGTGAACGATCTCGCGGCTGTGCCGACCTCGCTCACCGGAGGCGTTGCCCCCGTGCCGGGCCAGGTCGTGTTCGGAGTCGACCTCACTCTGCACTCGAATCAGGGCGACGGCATCCTGGCCTCGCAGCACCACGACGTCTCGGGTTCGGCGCTCATGGGTCGACTCTCGAATCTCTTCCCCGGCGCCACCTTGAATCTGCCTGCGACCATCGCGGCACTGCCGACCACCGACGGCGTGACGACGATCGGCTGGTATGGCGAGGGTCTCGGGCCGTACGGAGCGGGGCAGAGCCTGCGCACGGAGTGAAGGTCGTTCTCCTCGTCGCGGGGTCCGACTCGTCCGGAGGCGCCGGCTTGGGGGCGGACCTGCGCTGGGTTGCCGGCGCCGGAATGCATGCCGCGACGGCAATTACATGCGTGACGGCGCAGGGGGTGCTCGGCCTCGTCGGCATGTGGCCGCTGCCGCCCGAGGCCGTGCTGGCCCAGATCGACGCTGTGCGAGCCGAGCTGCCCATCGCTGCAGTCAAGATCGGAATGATCGGCACGCCGGAGATCGCCGTGGCGCTGGCCCGGGCGCTCGATGCGCTGACCGGCGTGCCGGTGGTGCTCGATCCCGTGCTCATCGCATCGGCGGGCGCGAGCCTCGCCGAAACGGGGCTAGACCGCGCGATACTCGAGCATCTCGTCCCTCGTGCGACCCTGGTCACGCCCAATCTCGATGAAGCCGCCCAACTGCTCGGCGCCCCGGTCGAGACGCCGGCAGAGATGCACGCTGCAGCGCGGGCGCTGGTGAATGCCGGCGCCGGAGCGGCTCTGGTCAAGGGCGGGCATCTGCGTGGCGAGCCGATCGACGTCCTCTGTGTCGGGCGCGATATCGTCGAGATGCCGGGGCAGCGCATTCCGGGCGGGCCCTTCCGCGGCACCGGTTGTGCGCTCGCGTCCTCGATCGCGGCCGAGCTGGCGCGCGGCGAGAGCCTGCGGGCGGCGGTGGAGATCGCGCGCCGGCGCGTGGCCCGCGCGATCGCCCACGCCGTGCCCTTCGGTGGCCGGGCGCGTCTCCTTCCCGTGTCGGTCGAAGCCGGTGGCTGCTAGAGGCGCCGCCATGAGCGATCTGGTCCGCATCGGCCTGGTGCAGATGCGCTGCGAGGTGGAACCGGCGCGCAACCTCGCGGCGGCGCTGGCCGCGATCGAAGAGACGGCGGCGGCCGGAGCGCACATCGTGGTCCTGCCCGAGCTCTTCCGCTCACGCTACTTCTGCCAGAGCGAGGACCACGCAGCTTTCGATCTCGCCGAGCCCGTGCCCGGGCCGACCACGGAGGCGCTGGCCGCGGTCGCGCGCAAATGCGGCGTGGTCGTGGTGGGTTCGCTCTTCGAGCGCCGCGCGCCGGGTCTCTATCACAACACGGCTTGTGTACTCGATGCCGACGGCACGCTGCTCGGCCTCTACCGCACGATGCACATCCCCGACGATCCGCTCTACTACGAAAAGTTCTACTTTACGCCGGGGGATCTCGGCTTCCGTTCGTTCGAGACCCGCTTCGGGCGGATCGGAGTGCTGGTGTGCTGGGACCAGTGGTTCCCGGAGGCGGCGCGCCTGACCGCGCTCGCGGGGGCTCAGATTTTGGTCTATCCAACCGCGATCGGCTGGCACGAGGCCGAGCGCGAGGAGTTCGGGGTGGGCCAGCACGCCGCCTGGCAGACGTCGCAGTGCGCGCACGCGATCGCCAACGGCGTTTTCGTGTGCGCCGCCAATCGCATCGGTCGCGAGCAGACGGTGGACTTCTGGGGCGCGTCATTTGTCTGCGATCCCTTCGGGCAGGTGCTCGAGCGTGCGAGCCACGATCGGGTCGAGATCGTCATGGCCGATCTCGACCTGCGGCGCATCGAGCAGGTCCGCCGACACTGGCCCTTTCTGCGTGACCGCCGGATCGATGCCTACGCGGGCGTTGTGCAGCGTTTCGGCGATGGCCCCGCCTGAGCCTGCCGCACCCGTAACCGGTCTCCGCTGGCCGGCCGAATGGGAACCGCACGACGCCACCTGGCTCGCCTGGCCTCATAAGGAGGCCTCCTGGCCGGGCAAGTTCGAGCGTGTTCCGCCCGTGTTCGTCGAGATGGTGCGAGCGCTCGTGCCGGGCGAGCGGGTCGAAATCCTGGTTCGTGACGGGGCGATGGAATCTGCGGTTGCCGCGAGGCTCGCCGAGGCGCGTCTCGCCGGCGCCGATGTCCGCCTGCATCGGATCGCCACCGACGATGCCTGGATCCGCGATCACGGCCCGACCTTCGTCGTCGACGAAGCCGCGCGGGAATTGGTCGCGGTCGACTGGGACTACAACGCATGGGGCGGCAAATACCCACCGTGGGAGTCCGATGCGCGGGTCGCCCGTGCTATCGCCGAGATCGTCGGCTGCTCGAGCCGCCAGCCGAGGCTGATTCTCGAAGGCGGTTCGATCGAGGGGGACGGCGAGGGGACCCTGCTCACGACCGAGTCCTGCCTGCTCAACCGGAATCGCAATCCCGCGCTGGATCGAGCCGCGATCGAACAACATCTGCGGGCCGCGCTCGGTGTTTCGACCATCCTCTGGCTCGGCGATGGCATTGCGGGCGACGACACCGACGGTCATGTCGACGACCTCACCCGCTTCGTCGCTCCCGGTCGGGTCGTCACCGTGCTCGAGGACGATCCGCGCGATGTCAATTACAATACCCTGCGGGCCAACCGCGAGCGCCTCGTCGCGTTGCGTGACGCTCGTGGGCGGCAGCTCGACGTGATCCCTCTGCCGATGCCCGCGCCGGTTCTGGAGGTTCAGGACCGTCTTCCGGCGAGCTATGCCAACTTCTACATCGGCAACGAAGCGGTGCTGGTGCCCGTGTTCGGCTGCTCCGCCGATCGCGAGGCCATGGGTATCCTGGGAGAGCTCTTTCCCGGTCGCCGCGTGACGGGCATCCCGGCCCGCGACCTCGTGTGGGGTCTCGGTGCTTGCCACTGCCTGACCCAGCAGCAGCCGCGCGTGCCAGCGCTCTGACGCGCCGGGTCTCGTCAGGGGCGGGTCTGAGTGGCGAACCGGCCGTCGTAGCGCGCCTCGCCCTCGCAGCGTTGCAGGATGATCTGGCAGATCCGGAGATCCGGACGGAGCACCAGTGGCCGGCCGCCGAGATTGCTGATCTCGAGCACCTGGTGGTTGTCCACGCCGGGGCAGACGAAACCTGCGCTGACGTGGATCAGCAGGCCGAGCCGGGCGTAGCGCGAGCGGCCCTCGAGCCAGCCGGCGATGTCGCAGGGCAGCGTGACCCGCTCGCGGGTGATGCCGTGGATGGTCTCGCCGGGGGCGAGCGGGTAGCCGGCGTCGAAGGGGCGCAGTGCGGAGATTGCGGTGTGATCCGTGTCCGCGATCTCGATCGGGCCACCCGGCTCGAACACGCGGATCTCGTTGCCGAGGTGGAGATCGATCGACGCGGGTCCGATCTGGTCCCGCTCGAGCGGTGTGACCCGAATCCGTCCGGCGTCGATCTCGGCGATGATCGCGTCGCGGCTCAGGATCACGGCGCGTCTCGTCAGGCGCGAGCGCGGGCGACGAAGCGACCTTCGCGCGTATCGACCTGCACCAGCTCGTCCGATTCGAGGTAGGAAGGGACCTGGATCTCGAGCCCGGTCTCGAGGCGTGCCGACTTGGTCTGGGCTTGCGCGGTGGCGCCCCGGATCGCCGGAGCCGTCTCGACGACGCGCAGCACGATGGTGTTGGGCAGGTCGATCGAGAGGATCGTCTCGGCGAAGACCGCGGCGCGCAGGCCATCGAGCCCTTCCTTCAGGTAGTCGGCGGCGTCGCCCAGAGCTTCCCGAGTCAGCGAGAACTGCTCGTAACTGCTCGTCTCCATGAAGTGGAACTCGGCATCGTCCTGGTAGAGGAACTGCACTGGCCGGTACTCCATGTTGGCTTCCTCGACCTTGTCGCCGCCACGGAACGTGCGATCGAAGACCTGGCCGGTGCGCAGGTTGCGCACCTTGATCTTGGACAGCGACGAGGCGCCACGGGCCGAGGGCGACTGGACGTGGACGTCGAGGATGGAATAGGGGTCGCCATCGAGTAGAATGCGCAGCCCTCGCTTGAAATCACCGGTCGTGATCACGGAACCCTCCAGAGGCGCTTCCGCTAACATCCTCGCCGGAGCGGGCCAATCGGGCGCGCGGCTGGGGCCGGCGCCCCCGCCCCCCGCCGCGCGCACATCGGCACGCGGTCGGGCGCGCCGGCAGGCGCCCTCTGGTCCTGGCGCAGCGCTGGCGGTGTTGGTGCGTCTGCCCGAGCCCGGCCGGGTCAAGACACGGCTCGCGCGCGAGATCGGTGCTGTCGCGGCCTGCCGGTTCTACGAGGCCTGTGTGCGCGATCTCGTGGCTCAGTCGGCAAGCTGGCCCTGTCGGGTGGTCTGGGCGGTGGCGCCCGAGAGCGAGGCCGAGCGGCCTGCCCGCGCCCGTGCGCCGGGGGCGGGCCGCCCGGTGGTGTCGGTCGTGCAACGGTTTGCCGCGCATTTCGGTGTGGCACCCGAGGCGTGCTTCGAGCAGCAGGGCAGTGATCTGGGCCAGCGTCTCGAAACGACGCTCGACCGCTTGCGTGCCGAGGGTGCGGCGCGCTGTCTCGCCATGGGCAGCGATCTGCCGCATCTTCCCGTGGCTGCTCTGGAGCGTGCGATCCAGCGACTTGCGGCACACGATCTGGTTCTCGGACCGGCTCGCGACGGCGGCTACTACCTGATCGGACTCGGCCGGCCCGCGGCTGTCTTTACCGGAATCGCCTGGAGCACGGCCGCCGTCTACCGGCAGACGCTTGCCCGGGCGCGTGCCTGCGGGCTGCGGATCGCGCCGCCACTCGCGTTCAACTTCGACATCGACGAGGTCCGCGATCTCGAAGCCTTGCGGCGACGGCTCGGCCGTGACGCGGAACTCCGGCGCCGGCTTCCCGCGACCGCACGCGCGCTCGGGGTTCCCGCGCGCTCGTCAAGCAGGGCGAGCGGTACCGCTCGCTGAATAGCGGCCAGAGCGGGATGCGCCGAGCAGTCGTCAGCGACGGTGGCGAGCCGTCCCGTGTCCGGGGCGGATTTCAGAACTCCACGCCGACGTTGGGGTCGTCGGAGAGTTCCACCGAGTCGACGAAGCGGATGCGGCGGCGGCGCAGCGACATCACGACCGAGTGGATCCGCATGCCATGGCCGAAGAAGCGCACGCCGCGCAGCAGCGTGCCGTCGGTTACGCCTGAAGCGACGAAGAGGATCTCCTCGCCCGGAGCCAGATCGCGTTCGGTGTAGATGCGCTTGAGGTCGGTGACGCCCATCGCGGCCAGTCGCTCGGCCTGTCCGGGCTTGGCCGGGACGAGGCGGCCTTGCATGCCGCCGTTGAGGCAGCGCAGCGCGGCCGCAGCGAGCACGCCTTCGGGCGCGCCGCCGGTACCCATCACCGCGTGGACGTCGGTGCCACGCACGGCGGCCGAGATGCCCGCCGAGAGATCGCCGTCGCCGATCAAGCGAATGCGCGCCCCGGCGCGGCGGATGTCCTCGATCAGCTGCTCGTGGCGCTCACGCTCGAGGACGATCACAACCAGATCCTTGACCGATCGCTCCAGGCAGCTCGCGATGGCTCTCAGATTCTCCCCGACGGTGGCGTCGAGATGGATCGCGCCGCGCGCCTCGGGACCGACGATGATCTTCTCCATGTAGCAATCGGGCGCGCGCAGCAGGCCGCCACGGTTGGAAGCCGCCAGCACCGCGATCGCCCCGGGAGCACCGGTCGCGCACAAATTAGTACCCTCGAGCGGATCGACGGCGATCTCGACCTCGGTCGCGTCGGCGCTGCCGGCTCCGAGCTTCTCGCCGACGTAGAGCCTGGGGGCTTCGTCGCGCTCGCCCTCACCGATCACGATCTCGCCGCGCATGTCGACGCGATCCATCTCCAGGCGCATGGCCTCGACCGCGACGTGATCCGAGTCGCGCCGGTCGCCCTGGCCCATGGTGCGCGCTGCGGCCACGGCTGCCCTCTCGGCCACGCGCAGGAAGTCCCGGGTGAGCTTGTCCTCGATCATGTCGCACTCCATCGGCAGGAGCGGGACCGGGCGCAAGCCCGGCGCCGCAAACCCCGCCATGCTAGCGGGTCGGGCACCGTGCTTCGAGGGATCAAGGGCAGAAGGCTGGCCGCGCTGCGCCGGCGGCGCGTGCGTGGGCTCGAGGTGGTCCACGAGCGGACTCCCGGGGCGCTGGTGGCGCTCTCCTTCAGCTTTCGGGCGGGCTCCCGCTTCGACGGGCGCCGCGCCGGGCTGGCTCATCTCGCCGAACACATGCTCTTCCAGGGCACGCGGCGGCATTCGACCTTCGAGCTGAACCGCGCTGCCGCCGAGGTGGGGACCGGCCACAACGCCTCGACCGACCACGAGACGATCGAACTCTCGATCGAATGCTTTCCCGAAGACCTCGAGGCCGCGCTCGAACTTCTGCTCGAGCAGATCAGCCAGACGGTGGTGGTGCCGCGGGTCTTCGCCAAGGAGAAGCGGGTCGTCCTCGATGAGATCCGCTCGTTGCGCGAGGATCCGCTCGAGCAACTCTCGGAGCGGGCGTGGGGGACCTTCTACGGCGTGCCGATCGGCCGCCCGGTGGCCGGGACGCCAGGCTCTCTCGCGGCGATCGAGGCGCACCACGTGCGCCGTTTCCTCGGGCGCTACTTCGTGCCGGCCAACGGGGTGCTCGGGGTGGTCGGTGATGTCGAGCCCGCCCGGATCGGCCGCGCGCTGGCTCGCCTGCTGCGCCAGGTCGAACCGGGGCGGCGCGCCGTCGGCGGCGGCGCCCCGCGCTTGCGCCCACCACCGCGCGGAGTGCGCCTGCGTCCGCACGATCGCGGCCGCTCGTTCATCGTTCGCCTGCACGAGATCGATCCGTCGCCACGCACGCTGGTGGCGTTAGAGTTAGCACTTGACGTGGTCGGCACCGACCCCGACGGCCATCTCTTCCAGACGCTGCGCGAGCGCCACGGCCTCGGCTACGAGCTCTCGAGTGCGCTCGAGTGGGGCGTCGGTTGGGGCGCGTTGGTCGTGTCGGCGAGTGCGGGGCCCGGCCGTGCGCACCGCCTCGAAAATATTCTCGAGACTGAGCTCGCGCGCTCGAGTGCGGCGATCGTCCCGGCCGAGGTCGAGCGCGCCCGGCACAAGCGGGCACTGGCTCATGCGACGCTCGAGGGCGCGCGCCTCGCCCGCGCGCTCGCCCACGCCGACGCCGTCCTGCTCGGCTATCCGGCACTCGAGGAGCGTCGCGCGCTGGTCGCTTCGATCGGGTGGGAGGAAGTGGCCCGAGCCTGGCAACAGACGCTGGCAGGACGCCGGCTGGTCGCCTCGCTGGACGGCTGACCGGGCAAGCAACGAGGCACTTGGTCCGAGGGGCGCGATGCCGACACGACCGTCCGGGGGCGCCGGTAACGGAACCCGCAAGCCGCCTGAAGCGTCTGATCCACAGGGGCCGCCGACACCTGACCAGAGGTCGCCTCGCTGGATCGCTGCGCGCTTGGCTGGCCAGCCTTCGAACCGAGCCGTGCTCGGAGCACCCTTGGCCCCCCTTGGCTTCTGGGTCCGCCCGCGGCCCGGCTGCCACCGCCCGGCACTCGGGCGGAGTGACTCGAATCCGCCGGCGAGAGGACTCTCTCGCCGGGTCCGGGAGAGGGCGGCCGGAGATGATCGGCATCGCCCTTCCGCGCTCCCCCGAGGTGGCCGGATCTCATTTGGCTGGCTATCCTGCGGCCAGAAGGAGCCCCCGTCGGGGGCTCCCGCGCGACCTTGGGGTCGCTGGAAATGCCTGAAGGGCCGCCATGCGACCCGGGCCGGAGACTGCGTGGAAGACAAACTGAAGATCGCCGTATTTATCGACTTTGACAACATCGAGATAGGAGTAAAGACAACACTCAATACCGAACTCGACATCGCCGCCGTGCTCGACGCATTGCGCGAGCGTGGTGACATCCTCGCCAAGAGTGCCTATGGCGACTGGGGCCGCGCCGGCAGCCACAGTCGGGCCATGACCGAACAGGCGGTGCACATGGTGCAGCGCAACATGACTCCGCGCGGCGACAAGAACGGCGCGGACATCAACCTGGTCGTCGACGCGCTCGAGATGTGCTTTACGAGACCGCACATCAATGGTTTTGCGATCGTCGGCGGCGACTCTGATTTTATTGCGCTTGTCGAGAAACTCAAGCAGTTTGGCAAGCGGGTGCTGGTCCTGGGGGGTCGTGCCTTCACCAGCGGGGTGTTGCAGCGGAACTGCCACGAATTCATCGCCTACGAGAACGTGCTGCGCTCGCGCGGCGGTGGCGGGGGCGGGCAGAGCCGGGGCGGCGCTTCGGGCCGGCTCTCGCTCGAGCAGGGTTTCTCGCGCGTGCAGCGCGCGCTCAAGATCCTCTCGGACCGCGACGTCGAGCCGCAGCTCGGGCCGATCAAGAGCACATTGCTGCAACTCGACCCGACGTTCAGCGAGCGGGACTACGGCGTGTCGTCCTTCCGTGAGTTCGTCCAGCGTCTGGCCGATCGCGGACTGGTGCGCATGAAACGGATCGATCAGGGCTATCTGATCGAATCGACGGGCGAGGGCGATGACGGCGCGGCCCGAACCGGCGAGTCCGACACTGCGCCGGTGGTGACGGCGTTGCCCGAGGCCCCGGTGGCGAGCCGCTCGGCCGAGGAGGCTTCGGACCTGCTGCGGCGTGTGCTCGATGGTTTCTGGGACGCACGTATCGGCAAGCCGACCTATGTTCGCCATCTGGCGCAAGCCCTGCGCGCCGTAGAACCTGATTTTGACGAGCGCGCCTTCGGTATGCGCAGCCTGACCGAGCTGGCCCGAGTCGCGGAACGTGAAGGCTTGCTGCGGATGCAGCGCGACCGTCAGGGGTCGTGGCGTCTGCTTGCGCCCAACGGGGAAATGCAGCCTGAGCCGGCGCAGGAGGGGCCCCCCGAGAGTGGCGAGACGGCCGGCGCCCCGAGGGCGGTGTCCGACGAGCGGGAGGCCACGGACGACGATGGCACCGTCGCGACAAGCCGTTCGGCAGCGGAGGCGGAAGCCGCTGGGCCGGGCGACCTCGTGTCTGCTGCCGCGCCGGAGGATGGCGCGGCGCCCAAGGCGACGCCCGCGCGACGGTCGAGGGCCGGCTCTGCACGGCGGGGCCGTGGGCCGGGCACAGGGGCGGCGAAGGAAGCCCGTGTCGCTGCGGCCGAGGCACCCGAAGCCGTCGCGGATGACCCGTCTGTTGTCGAGGCGAGCCCGGACGCGCCCGCTGATGCACCGGCGCGCGCTGCGGGCCGTCGCCGTGGCGGGCGCTCGCGGACGTCGCGGGCCAAGCCTGCGGCCGAGGGCTCTGGCGACTGAGACACTCCCGGACCCGGAGACGATTCCCGGCTGGCGCACTCACGTGCGCCAGCCGCTTGGGAACAGGCCCCCGCGGACTCGCAGCTGGCCGGCTTGGCCAAGCGGAGACGGCTCGGTGCCGGCGCTCGGATCGGCTGGCACGGGTCGCACGCGACCGGATTCCGGCCGGCTCCTCACGCTCGACCCGCGTGCGATCGGCGGGGAGGCCCGCGCACGACGGCCATCCTCGCCCGCAAGGATCGTTCATCCGGAGGGCCGCCCATCCTTCGCGCGGAGATCCACTGACACGATAGGCATCCTCGCCTGCGGGGATCGTTCACTCTCGGCGACGCTGGTGTTCACACGCGCTTAACACGAGCCGCGTAAGAGCGGTCCCTTGATTGGGGCCTCCTCTTGGGGGCCAGAGGGGGAGTGCTCATGCGGCAGCGAACCAGAGGGGCCAGGATTGGCTTGATCGTGGCGCTCCTGGGCGTGACGGCGCCGGCTGGGGCGCAGCAGCGGCCGGTGATGCTGGAGATCCTGGATCTCCTCAAATCGAGGGGCCAGATCAGCGCCAGGGAACATGCGGCCCTGAGCGAGCGCGCGCAGGACGAGATCGACGCTTTACGGCGCGGTGCTCCGGCCAGTGCCGCCGTTCCTGTCCTGCCCCCGGCAAGCACCCGTGCGGTGGCTCTGGCGCCGGCACCCGCGGGGCCGGCTGGCACGTCGGCGCGGTCGCCCGCGGCCGCCAGTGGAGCCACCGCGACATCGGCGACGATCCCGGCGGCCGCACCCTCGACGACTTCGGTGACCGAGACCGCGATGGCGGCGCCGAAGGATCCCAAGGACTTCCGCGTCTACTGGAAGGAGGGGGTCCGCTTCGAGACGCTCGACAAGACCGTGAAGGCCAGAATCGGGGGGCGCATCCAGAACGACTGGGGCATGGTCGACCCGAGCGCCGCCATCGAGCGCACCACGGGCGATACCACGACCCTCTGGGGCACCCGGCTGCGCCGGGCCCGTATCGTCTTCGAAGGCGGATTCGACGACAGCATGGGCTTCAAGGCCGAATACGATTTTGCGACGGGCGTGCCGGCGGTCAACGACGTCTACCTCTGGGCCGTGGTCCCCGGCCTGCAACTCGTGCAGTTCGGGCACCAGAAGGAGCCCCTCTCGCTGCAGGGCCTGACCAGCGCCAACTGGCTGACCTTCCAGGAGCGCGCCCTGCCCGTGGTTCTGGGTCCGCTTCGCGAGACCGGCATCACCAGTATGCAGGCCTATGCCGATCGGCGTCTGACCTGGGCGATCGGCGGCTTCCGCGACGTCGATCAGTTCGGTTTCGGTGTCTCCGGGAAAAATGCCTGGGACGTGACGACCCGACTCACCGGACTGCCGTTGTGGGAGGATGGGGGCAGGCGGCTCGTGCACCTCGGAGCGGGCTACTCCTTGCAGCTCCGTGAGGACAACGAACCCCGTTTGAAAGCTCTGCCCGAGACGGTCTTCGGCAGCCCATTGATTGACACGGGAACCTTTCCCGCCGGCAACGGCAACCTGGGCGTGATTGAAGCGGCCTGGGTCGAGGGGCCCTTCTCGCTGCAGGCGGAGGGGGCCTACCTTGGCCTCGAGTCGGAGGCTGCACGGAATCCGGGTTTCTGGGGCTGGTACACGGAGGCGAGCTGGTTCTTGACGGGCGAGCACCGCCCTTACGATCAGCAGAGGGCGGTCTTCGGGCGCCCGATCCCCAAGGGGAACTTCGGCTTCGGGCCGAATGCCGGCTGGGGCGCCTGGCAGGTGGCCGCGCGCTACTCGCAGGTGGATCTGAGCGACCCGGCATTGCCGCTCCCCGACCGGGCCGGCGATGCGCCTCCGGGCAAGCTCTCCGATATGACGCTCGGAGTGAACTGGTACCTGACGCCAAACTTCCGCTGGACCTTCAACTACGTTTACGCGAATCGCACGCCGGCGGGTTCGGCCAACGTCGCCGAGATGCGTTTTCAGGTCGATTACTGAACCGATCCCGCGCGAGCGGCCGGCCGTGGAGGAGAGAGTCGTGTATTTCTGGAGCCACAGGAACGGGAGAATTGGAGCGGCGCTGCTCGCCCTCTGCGTGGGATCGACGATCGGTCCGGCTGCGGCCGTCGCAGCACCGCCCGCGGTGGACGCGGCGATCGCGCCCTACCAGTCGCGGAGTGGAGTTTCGGGGAACCTGGACAGCATCGGTTCCGACACACTCAACAATCTGATGACGCTCTGGGCCGAGAGCTTCCGCAAGCTCTACCCGAGCGTTCGCATCCAGGTCGAAGGCAAGGGCTCGTCCACGGCTCCGCCGGCGCTGATCGCGGGGTCGGCGCAGCTCGGGCCGATGAGCCGAGAGATGAAGCCGACCGAAATTGACGAATTCGAGAAGGCCTTCGGTTACCCGCCGACCCGGATCCGGGTCGGCGTCGATGCGCTCGCGGTCTACGTCAACAAGGACAATCCGCTCGAGCGGCTCACGCTGCCCCAGTTGGACGCGATCTTCTCCAAGACGCGGACCTGCGGGACCCGCCAGGCGATCGACACCTGGGGTGATGCCGGCCTGGCGGAATCCACCTGGGCGAGCCGTCCCATCAGTCTCTACGGGCGCAACTCCGCCTCCGGCACCGACGGCTTCTTCAAGGAGGTGGCCCTCTGCGGCGGAGACTTCCGCGACACGGTCAAGGAGCAGCCGGGGTCGGCGTCGGTCGTGCAGGGCGTGGCCGAGGAACTCGCCGGGGTGGGCTACAGCGGCATCGGTTATCGCACCTCCGGCGTCAAGACACTGGAAATCGCACGCAAGGAGGGCGATCCCTTCGTCAGCGTGGAGCCGGCGAATGTGCTGGCCGGGCGCTATCCTCTGGCGCGATTTCTCTACATCTACCTCAACCGGGCCCCCGGCCGGCCGCTCTCGCCGACAGTCGAACAGTTTCTGCGCTTCGTGCTGAGCCGACAGGGCCAGGAGGCCGTGGTCAAGGACGGGTATCTTCCGCTGCCGGCGCGTATCGTCGGGCAAGAGTTGGAGCAGCTCGATTGAGCTCGCGCGCAATGCCCGAGGGAGGGCGCGGGTGAGCGTGCCCGCAGCACTGGCGCGCCTCCGCCGCCGACGGCGCGCCGATCGCGCGGCGGGCTGGCTCGTGCGGGCGGGTGGGGCCGCCATTGTGCTCTCGATTTTCGGCATCCTCGGCTTCATCGTCGTGCAGGTTCTGCCGCTCTTCCGGCCGGCCCGGGTCGAACTGGCGCTCAGCATCGGTACCGCCACAGGCCAGCCGCGCGGTCTGCTCTCCGACCCATGGGCCGAGCATGTCGTTGAAGTTGATGGCGACGGTCGGCTGAGCGTGGTCCGCGTCGACGACGGTGCCCGAGTGGCCGAGGCGTCGCCGCTGGGCGCGGGCGTGCGGCCGACGGCGGTGGCGCTGGCGCGCGCGCGGGACGAGGTGGCGCTGGGCACGGCCGACGGTCGGGTGGCCATCGCGGTCGTTTCCTTTGAGGCGCATTTCGCAGCGGGCGTGCGGCGCGTGCGGCCGCGGATCGAGGTGGTGGAGTCCGTCGTCGCACTCCCCGGCGCGAGTGTCGGAGCGTTGTCGCTGCAGAGCCTCGCCAGCGGTCGGCTGCTGGCGGCGGCATCGCCGGCCGGAGATGTCGTCTTGCTGCGCCTGGTTCGCGAGGAGAACGCGTTCACGGGCGAGGTGATCTCACGGGTCGAGCGGCAAAACCTGGCGGCTACGGGTGAGGTCGTCCGGCTCGAACTCGACGATGCCGGCCGTCGTCTCTACGGCGTGCGCCACGATCAAGCGCTGGTCTGGTGGGCGCTCGATGCTCCCGACGCAGCACCGGCACATGTTGTCGAAGCCGGGGGACGGGGTGCGATCACCGCCCTGGCCATGCTGGTCGGCGGCCGCAGTCTGCTCGTCGGCCGCGCCAGTGGTGCTGTCGAGGTCTGGTTCGAGGCGACCCGCGACGGCCAGCCGCAGCTCCTCCGCGCACGGGTGTTCGATCTCTTCGACGCGCCGGTCGCAGCACTTGCGCCGTCGCGCCGGCACAAGGCGGCCGTGGCGGCCTCGGTCGACGGCGATCTCGCCCTCTTCCACTCGACCTCCGAGCGCACGCTCTGGCGCGGGCACGCCGCCGTGCGCGGCGCACCGGCTCTCGTCATGGCGCCGAGGGGAGATGCCTTCTTCGTGGCTTCGTCTGCCGACGTGGATCTCTTCTCGATCGACGCGCCCCATCCCGAGCTGAGCCTGGGCGCCCTCTTTGGCCGTGTCTGGTACGAGGGCTATCCCAAGCCGGCTTTCGTCTGGCAGTCCAGCAGCGGCACCGACGATTTCGAGCCCAAGCTGAGCCTCGTGCCGCTGCTGCTCGGCACGATCAAGGGGACGCTTTACTCGCTCTTGATCGCAGTACCGCTCGCGGTCCTCTCGGCCATGTACGTCGCCCAGTTCATGGCCCCCGAGGTTCGGCGCCTGGTCAAGCCACTGATCGAGATCATGGCCGCGATGCCGAGTGTGGTGCTGGGGTTCCTCGCCGGACTCTGGCTCGCGCCGCGCGTGGCTGCGATCCTTCCCGCGTTCGTGCTCGCGGTCGTGTTGGTGCCGGTCGGTTCGGTTGCCGCCGGCGCCGGCTGGGAAGCTCTGCCGGCGCGGTGGCGGCGCCACCTGCCGCGCGGGACCGAGGTCGTTTTCTTCGTGATCGGCGTGCTTGCGGCGGCACGACTTGGTTTTGACCTGGGCCCCTGGTTCGAGACGACCGCCTTCGGGGGCGACCTCACCGGCTGGCTCGCCGGCACGCTCGGGCTGCCCTACGATCAACGCAACGCGGTCGTGGTGGGTGTCGCAATGGGTTTTGCCGTCATCCCGATCATTTTCGCGATCGCCGAGGACGCTTTCGAGAATGTGCCCAGCAACCTGGTGTCGGCCTCGCTCGCGCTTGGCGCCAATCGCTGGCAGACCGTGACACGGGTGGTCTTCCCGACGGCCAGCCCCGGCATTTTCTCGGCCGTCATGGTCGGATTCGGCCGAGCCGTGGGCGAGACCATGATCGTACTGATGGCGACGGGCAACACGCCGATCCTGGAATGGAATCCCTTCAACGGCTTCCGCACTCTCTCGGCCAACATCGCGGTCGAGATCCCGGAGGCGCCCCAGGGGGGCACTCTCTACCGGGTGCTCTTTCTCGCCGCTCTCGCGCTCTTCGTGCTGACCTTCACCGTCAATACCGCGGCCGAACTGGTTCGCGGCCGCTTGCGGCGCCGTTATGCAAGTCTCTAGTCCCGCCAGGCGCACCGGCGCCGCAGACTCGGCCGACTCGCGAGCGATGGTCGCGCCGGGCCAGGGCGGGCTCAAGCTGGCGCGCCGCCGGGATCGGCTGGGAGCGCCCCTGACGTGGCTCTGCGGCGGCGCGCTGGCGGTCAATCTGGTGCTGGTGGCGGGGTTGATCGGGCTGATCGGGGTGCGTGGCTTCGGCCATTTCTGGCAGGCACCGATCGTCGCCTTGACTCTCGATGATGGCACGAGGGTCCTGGGCGAACCCTGGGGCGTGGAGGAGATCCCGGAGTCGGCCGGTGCGACACGGACGCGGATCAAGACTGGGAATCGTGACGTCACGGGGCGCGACTTCGTGTGGATTGACGACGCAAAGTTGCGGCTGCGCGAAGAGCCCGCCGATGCGGTGGTGATCGAGCGGCGCGAATGGGGCAACTTCTACGGCACGCCCGTCGAGCTACGCCACGACGGGCAAGAGGTGGCGCGCGGGCCGGCGCGGGTTCTCGACTCCCTTGCCGCCGCGCACGCGAGCGCGCTGGCCGAGTTCGATGCCATCTGGGCGCTCGAGCAGGGCGAGATGGCGTCGCTGAACCGGCGCCTGGAAGAACTTCGGCTCGCCGAGCGGCGCCTCGCGCTCGGCGGGAGCGGTGCGGCGGAGCGTGCGCAACGCCAGCAGCGCATCGAGCAACGCCGCGCGGCGGTCGAGCGCGAGTACCAGGGCCTCGCGAGCCAGGTCGCGGACCGGCGCCAGGCCCTCGGCGCCGACGTGCTCGTCGTCCGGACGATCGCTGGCGACATGCGCGAGATTCCGGTGGCCGAGATCGTCCGGCTCGTCCCGGCCAATCGGCTTGGTCCGGGAGGGCGCATCCGCCTCTACCTCGAGCGGCTGCGCGAATTCGTGGGTGGCGAGCCGCGCGAATCCAATACCGAGGGGGGTGTCTTCCCCGCGATCTTCGGCACGGTTCTGATGGTCGTGGTCTTGTCGCTGGTGGTGGCGCCACTCGGCGTGCTCGCCGCGCTCTACCTGCGCGAGTACGCCCGCGAGGGCGCGTTCGTGCGCGTGGTCCGGATCGCGGTCAGCAATCTCGCGGGAGTGCCCTCGATCGTCTTTGGTGTCTTTGGTCTGGGCTTCTTCGTCTACACGATTGGCGGGACGATCGACGAGCTGTTCTTCCCCGAGGCACTGCCGACGCCGACCTTCGGGACCGGCGGCATCCTGTGGGCGAGTCTGACTCTGGCGGTACTCACCGTGCCGGTTGTGATCGTCGCGACAGAGGAGGGGCTCGCCGCCGTGCCGCGCGCCCTGCGCGAGGGTTCGCTTGCGCTCGGGGCGACAAAATTCGAAACGGTCTGGCATGTCGTGCTGCCGGCGGCGGCACCCGGCCTCATGACGGGCTTGATCCTCGCGATGGCCCGAGCCGCCGGCGAGGTCGCCCCGCTGATGATCGTCGGCATGGTCAAGCTGGCGCCGGCGCTGCCCATCGACGGTCAGTTCCCCTTCTTCCATCCCGAACGGAAGTTCATGCACCTCGGGTTCCACATCTATGACGTCGGCTTCCAGAGTCCGAATGTGGAAGCGGCCGAACCGCTCGTCTTCGCGACGGCACTGCTCCTCGTGCTGATCGTGAGCTTGATGAACATGGTGGCGATCGTCCTGCGCAACCGCCTGCGCGAGCGCTACTCGACGAGCGCGGTCTGAGGGCGCGCTGCCGGGCGCGTGACCCGGGAGGAGCGTGGGGCGCGGCGGGGGGCCTCAGCGTTTGCGCATGACGACGTAGAGCGCGCCGTCGCCGCCGTCGTGTGGTTCTGCCACGCCCAGCCCGATCAGATGCTCGCGGTGGCGACTCTCGGCGATCCATTTGGGCACCGCCGAGCGCAGTACACCGCCGCCATCACGCGCCGTCCCCTTGCCGGTGATCACGAGCACGCAACGCCAGCCGCGCAGCCAAGCTTCGTCGAGGAACCGGTTGACCTCCTCCAGCGCCTCGTCCTGGGTGCAGCCGTGCAGGTCGAAGCTCGCCTGGACGTGCAAGAGGCCCCGCCGGATGCGCTCGCGCGTGGTGCGGTCGATCCTAAGATCCTGAAGGTCGACGTCGGTCGGTTCGGGTTGCTGGCGTTTGCGGAAGTGCTCGGCCAGGGCTCGGGTGGGCCGGTCGTCGGCGTCGCCCGATTCCTCGTCGAGTGGCTTGACGTCGCTCATGGCGAGCGCCCACTGCGATTCCTCGTCGAGGTCGTCGCCGAGGATCGCTTCGGCGCTGGCCGTTTCCTTCAGCTCGTCCTCGTTCTCGATGTCGTTATGGTGGGTAGAGGGGTGGCGCCCCATTGTCTTCGTCACCTTCTGGTCCAGACCGCGGTGGTCATGCGTTCATCGGTCCGATTCGTAGCGCTCGAGGGAGGCCTCGTTTTCGAAGTACAGAACCTTGCCATCGGGCCCGGACGCGATCACGGCGCTCGACTTGTCGACCGTGGCCCCGGAGACGGGGTCCTTGGCCGAACGCACCGCAGCGTCCGAGGCGAGGCGACCTTTGCACATCTCGCAACAGCCATAATACGTCCGGCCCTCGACTTCGACGGGGATCTGGTCCCGTGGAAAGGCCGTGTTGTTGACCATGCAGACGTGCCGGCTCTCGACCCGGGTGAGCTTCGCCGCCGTCGCGACCGTGGTCAGGGCGAGCGCCAGAACGAGGGTTCCGAGCAGTGATGCCACTCTTTTGCGCTGTCTGGTCGTCATCGTGCCTTTACCCTCGCTCCTTGCCGTAGCCGCTCCGGACGTTTGAGCCGTTCCCGGGGGAGGTCCTGCGTATCCCGTGCGGACCCATGCCCGAGGTTCTTGCTTCATCGGTTCCGCGGCGGGTTGTAGAGCACCAGCATCTCGTAGATCAGAGCGGGCAGTTCCTGCCCCACCACCGCCACCTGGAGCTCGTTGGTGACCATGGTGCCCTTGGGCTTGGCCTCGACCGCGCGCAGCCGCGAGCGCGCGTGGAGCTTCGCTCCGGCAGGCACCGGGGCCACGAAGCGCAGCTTGTCGGCGCCGTAATTCACGGCGTTGCCGTACCCGACGATGTTGAAGTCGGTCCGAGTGCGGAGCTTCGGGAGCAGGCTGAGCGTCAGGAAGCCGTGTGCGATCGGACCGCCAAAGGGGCTCTCGCGGCGGGCGCGTTCGACATCGACGTGGATCCACTGGCGGTCGCCGGTGAGCTCGGCGAAGCGGTCGATCATGTCCTGCGAGAGTTCCTGCTCGGGACCCCAGTCGCTGAAGTCCGGGCTGATCCGGCTCCTGAGCCCTTCGATGTCGTCGAAGCGGATCTCCTGCATGGATCGGTCTCCTTCGGGCAAGAGCCCCTTGATCGGTTCGTGGAAGAGGAATCCATCGGGGTTGGCCCCCGACCTCGCAAGGGGGGCCCCGTAGGCACTCCGGAAAGCTCCCCGGAATCGGCGCGGCCCGGCTCGACCGTAGAAGTGCACCCAGCTGGCTTGGCCCAGGGGCGACCGGTCGGTACGGTGGGCGGTTCCGATGTCGCTGGCCCCGGAAATCGCACCCCTTGACGCATGGCTGCCCGGCTTCGACGCCGCCCGCGCCGATGAGCTTCTCTGCGGGTTCTCGCCCCTGGACTGGCTCGATTCCGGCGGCGTGGTCGAGAACCTGCGGGCCGTCTCGGGACGTTTTGTCGCCGCGGCTTCGCCCGAGGCGGAGCGGCCTATCCTTGAGCTTGTCATCGGCCTGTCGACGGAGGGGCAGCTCGTCTGCCACTGCCCGTGCCGGTCGCCGCAGGCTCGGGGGCCGGTGCCAGCGCCGGCCGCACGGCGCGCCCCGGCCGAACGCGCACCAGAAGCCGGTCCCGCGGGGGAGAACGAAGACGCGGCTCGTGCCCTGTCTGTCGAGCTCCTGACCGGGCAACTCTGTGTGCATCAGGCCGCGCTCGTGCGCGCGCTGGTCGGGGACGCCGATCTGCGCCGCTCGCTCGCAGGCCTGGCGCCGCTGGCCGGGGCTCCAGCGATTCTTGACGCGGCGCGAGCGGAGGGAGTCGACCGGGCTGCTGCGGGTAGCGAGCACTCGGCCGGCGGTCTTCTGGATTTGACGATTTCCGGGTGGCGACGGCGTGGCCGGGTCGAGCCGCTTGGGCGGGTGATGTTCGCGGTCGAGGTCGATCCGGGCGACCCCGCGGACCCCGATCTGCCGGCCGGGCTTCGTGTCCAGGTGCTCGAGGCCGGGACGCGCCGGCTCCTGCAGGCCGAGCTGATCGAGGGTCGTCGCATCTCGGGCGCGGAGTGGCGGCTCCTGGAACCCTTGCTGCGCGACCGGGCCGGGCGCGGTGGGTTTGTCGCCCGCGGCGAGCGGGCGGCGCTCTTTCTCGAGAGGGCCCGCGCGGCGCACTCCGACATGATCCTTGCCAGCGATCAGCGAGCGCTCCACTGGGACCAGGTTGCGTGGCGGCCAGCGCTGCGGGTGCGCACGGCCCGCGCCACGGAGATCGGCGAGCACTCCGTGGTGCACGAGGTACGCGCGGCGTCGCTGCAGCAGCGCGCGCAGTTGGAGCGTGTCGCAGGCCGTTTGGAGCGCGGTGGTCTCGACGCTCCGCTGGGTCTGGTGGCGCGCACGCTGGGCCTCCCGCTGGAAGACATCGTTCATCGGCTTGCGAGTCAGCCCTTCGTGCTGGAAGCGGTCTGGCGCAGGGCCACGCGCGCAGCGGCGGAGGCCCTGCAGCACTCCTGCGCAAGCCAAGAAACAGAACTGCCCTTCTCGTCGGCGATCGTCCTGCTCGGTGGTTCGCGCTGGATCGTCGCGCCGGCCATGGGCTTGGTGGCGCGGATCGCCGACGACGTCGGCCCGATCGCAGTGGCTCGTCTTCTCGGCCAGCCGACGGTGCTCTTCGAGCAGGAGCAGGCCCTGGGCCTCCAGGCCACGCTGCACGAAATCTTCTCCGGTGAGGGAGTGCTGCTGCCGAGTCGCGAGGAGCTGGGCCTGCCGCCCAAGTCGCGCGCCCGGATCCGTCTGAGATTGACCGGGGGGTTGTTCGAGGTCGCGGCACAATTGGAGGCGGCCTACGGTTCTGAGGTGCACCTCCTCGAGCGCGGCTGGGAGGCCGATCCGCACGACGACGGCCGCGACGCCGACGGTGAGGAGGCGGCGCTGCTGGCGCTCGACGAGGCCGGTCTGGCGTCCGCGATTCGGATGCGCGCCGCGCGGGGGCGAGGCCGCGGCCGTCCGGCCGCCGCCCGGCAGGACGTACCTCCGCCCCGCCAGGCCGTCGGTGATGCCGCCGTCGAGTTCTGGACGCGGACGCTCCCCGGCCTCGTCGCCGCCTCGGAGAAGGGCGGGGCGATTCACGAGATCCTCGTGCCGAAGGACCTGGCACAGCTCCGGGTGCGGGAGGATGTGCGGAGCCGCTTGCGTGCCGGCGTGAACGGCACGGGGCTGCTCGATCTGGCTTTTTCGTTTGATAGCGAGGGCCTCGAGGTCGAGATGGCGGCCCTGCGCAGGGCGCTCGCCGAGCGTCGGCAGTGGGTCGTGTTGGCCGATGGCAGCGTGGCCCGGCTCTCCGAGCGGGTCGCCGAAGCGGCGACACTGGCGGTCTCGGAGGAGGCGCTCCAGGGCGTGCGCGCGGTGTCGGCGCTCGGCGCGCTCGGCCATCTCACGGGTGTTGTCGATCGCGTCGAGATCGACGCGCAGCTCTCGAGCTGGCTCGAGCGCATCCGTCGCGTCGGGCACCGAGCCGACGCGCCCGCGGTGCCGCGCGGGCTGCGGGCCGAACTCCGGCCCTACCAGCGCGAGGGTGTGGCGTGGTTGCAACTCCTCGCCGAGCTCGGAGTTGGCGGCGTGCTGGCCGACGATATGGGCCTCGGCAAGACGTTGCAGATGCTGACGGCGATCGCGTGGCGCCGGGAGCGAGAGGGGCCGGCACCGAGTTTGATCGTGACTCCGACGTCGGTGGTCTCGGTCTGGCTGCACGAAGCCGCCCGCTT
>SXLG01000194.1 GCA_005777805.1 Pseudomonadota bacterium | reverse complement strand
GGCAAGGGCAACGATCAGGTGCGCTTCGAACTCTCGTTCGCCGCACTGGCTCCCGACCTCACGGTGATCGCGCCATGGCGCACCTGGGCCTTCCAGGGCCGGACCGACCTGATCGCTTACGCCGAAGCCAACGCGATCCCGATCCCGGTCAGTCGCGAAAAGCCCTACTCGACCGACCGCAACCTCTTCCACATGAGCTTCGAGGGCGGAATCCTGGAAGACCCATGGTCGGCGCCCTACGAAGATATGTTTGTCATGACGCGCGACCCGACCCAGGCGCCCGGGGAGCCGCGCGTCATCGAGATCGCCTACGAGAGCGGCAACCCGATCGCACTCGACGGCGAGGCACTCTCGCCCGCGGCCCTGCTCGAGCGTCTCAACGCGATCGCCGGCGAGCACGGCGTCGGCCGGCTCGACATGGTCGAGAGCCGCTCGGTCGGCATGAAGTCGCGCGGGGTCTACGAGACTCCCGGCGGCAGCGTGCTGCATGTGGCGCACCGCGCGGTCGAGAGCATCACGCTTGACCGCGAGGCGATCCAGCTCCGCGACTCACTCGCGCCACGCTACGCCAAGATGATTTACGAGGGCTTCTGGTTCGCGCCCGAACGCGAAATGCTGCAAGCCGCCATCGACACCTGCCAGCAAGAGGTGACCGGCACGGCGCGCGTCCGCCTCTTCAAGGGCTCGGCGACGGTGATCGGCCGGCGCGCTGATCGTTCGCTCTACGATCCGGGCGTGGCGAGCTTCGATGAAGCCGGTGGCTACCGGCAGGCCGACGCCACCGGCTTCATCTCGCTGGCCGGGCTGCGGCTGCGCACACGCGCGTTGAGACAGCCGCGATGAGGCCTGACGGCGCGCTGACGCCTACGCCCCGGCTTGAACTGTGCCCCGCGCCGGGGCATTCCGGCTCGATGCGAGCGGCTCCACCCAGACTCGGGCCAGCTACGCCGCCGCGCCACCACGCCGCGCGCCCTGCCCGCGCGCCGGGAGGCGATCTCGCCCACGCCCGCCCGCGCAAGCCTGATTCCTGCCGAGGGTCGGGCGTGAGCACGCCACCGCACGCCCTGCCCGCGCCACAGGAAGCGATCTCGCCCGCGCCTGCCCGCGCAACTCTGACTCCTGCCGAGGGTCGCGCGTGAGCATGTCGCCGCGCCGTCGCGTCCTACGCCCTGCCGAAACAACGGGAGCGCCCGCGTCTGCCCGCGCGGCCCTGACTCCCACCGAGGGTCGCGCGTGAGCACGCCGCCGCGCCGTCGCGCACCCGCGCGGCGCGCCAAGGCGCCGGCCAAGCCGTGGGAAGGGCGCTTCAGCGCGGCCACCGATGCGCTGGTCGAGGCTTTCACGGTATCGGTCGAGTCCGATTTCCGTCTGGCGACGCAGGACATCGCGGGGTCGGTGGCGCATGTGCGCTCGCTCGGCCGGGCCGGGATCCTGCCGCCGCGCGAAATCACCCGGCTCGAACGCGGTCTGCGCGCCGTCGAGCGCGAGATTCGTGCCGGCCGCTTCCGCGTGCGGCCAGGCGACGAGGACGTCCACATGGCCGTCGAGCGGCGGCTCACCGAGCTTGTCGGCGAGGTCGGAGGCAAGGTCCACACCGGCCGCAGCCGCAACGACCAGGTGGCGACCGACCTCCGGCTCTGGCTGCGCGAACAGATCGACACGATCGATAGTGAGATCGCAGCCCTCATCGCGGCCCTCGGGATCTGTGCCGAGCGTGACCTCGACGTCGCCCTGCCCGGCTACACCCATCTCCAGCGCGCGCAGCCCGTGCTGCTCGCGCACCACTGGCTCGCCTATGTCGAAATGCTCCTGCGCGACCAGGGCCGCTTGCGTGACTGCCGACAGCGGCTCAACGTCCTCCCGCTCGGCGCCGGCGCGCTCGCGGGTTCGGGCTTCGCCATCGACCGCGCGCGTGTCGCCCGCGAGCTCGGCTTCGCGAGCGCCAGCCGGACCTCGCTCGACGCCGTCTCCGACCGTGACTTCGTGGTCGAGTTCCTCGCCGCGGCCGCACTCATCGCAGTCCATCTCTCGCGCCTGGCCGAGGAGATCGTCCTCTGGTCGGGAGAAGAATTTGGGTTCATCGACCTGCCCGATGCCTTCGCCACCGGCAGCTCGATGATGCCGCAAAAAAAGAACCCCGACGTCGCCGAACTGACGCGCGGCCGCAGTGGCCGGGTGATCGGGGCGCTGGTCGCGGTGCTGACCATGCTCAAGGGCCTGCCGCTCGCCTACAACCGCGATCTGCAGGAGGACAAGCCACCGCTCTTCGAGGCGATCGACGTGCTGCGGCCCTGCCTCCAGATCATGGCGCGCATGATGCCCCGGCTCCGGCCGCGCCGCGAACGCATGGCGGGCGCTGCCGGCGGCTTCGCACTGGCGACCGAACTCGCCGATTTCTTGGTCGGGCGTGGCCTGCCCTTTCGTCAGGCCCATGCGGTGGTGGGTCGGATCGTCGGCGCCTGCGTCGAACAGGGTCGCGCGCTCGAGGATCTCTCGCGCCGCGACCTCGCAGCCTTCCACCCGCTCCTCGATCATGTGGCCGCCCGGCGTGTGCTCTCGGTCGACGCCGCCATTGCGCGCCGCCGGATCAGCGGCGGAACCGCGCGGCGCAACGCCGAGCAACGGCTTGCCGAGTTGCGCACGGACGGCCTGCTCGGCCCCGCCCGGGGTCGTCGCCGCGGATGAGTCGGGCCCCGACGCAGCAGCGTGGTGGGACGCGGGCATCCCGGCTAGCAGGCTTCTTCGCTGCGCCGAGCACCGGTCATCGGCGAGGCTTCTTGACGCGCCCGCAGGTCTGTCTGCTGGCAGGCTTGCTCGCGGTGGTCCTGCCGGCCTGCGGTCGCCGCGGACTGCCGCGACCACCGCAGTGGGTGCTACCGGTTCCGCCCCGTGACCTGAGTGTCGAGCACACCAGCGAGGGCGCCTTGGTCCGCTTCCGCAGCCCGGAGAGCTACGTCGACGGCAGCGCCATGCACGACCTCGCCTGGCTCGAAATCTGGCGCGCCTGCCCTCCCGAGGCGCCCCCCAAGCGCGTCGCGCGCGTTCCGATCTTCGACGCCGCTGGTCTGCAGCCACGGCAGGATTACGCCATTCTGGATGCCACGGCTCCGGGCACTCCTCCCTGCGCCTGGCAGGTCCTTGCCATCTCGTCCGATGGCGACCAGAGCGCTCCGGCGGTCTTTCCGACCCCCCTGCCCACGCCGATTCCAGTATCGACCCCGAGCCTCGGCCCCACCCCCCTGGCCTTGCCCACACCCGAGGCCACGCCGATCGCAGGCACAGAGCCCGCGCCCGAACTCGCACCCCCCGTGCCCGGCGCGCTCGACTCCAACCCCGCGATCTGACGCCGACTCTCCCCGCGCGCCGGCCAGAAGTGCCCTGATGTGGGCACGCTTCAGCCCGGCCGCATGTTGCTCTGACGGGAAAGGCTACCTGAGCAGCTACGCGCCGCGGCGTGCGCGCGCTTCAACCCACGCGCGCCGCGAGCGGCTGGTCACACTCGGCGGCGAGCAGATCCTCGAGCGTCTCCCGGCGCGACATCAACGAGGCCACGCCGTTCTCCACCCAGACCTGTGGAGCCCGGCCGAGCGAATTGTAGTTCGAACTCATGGCGACACCGTAGGCGCCGACGTCGTGCAGCAGCAAAAGATCGCCGGTGCGCGGCGTGGGCAGAAACCGCGGTTCGATCAGCTCGGCGGCGTCGCGGGTAAAAACATCGCCCGACTCGCAGAGAGGCCCGGCCACCGCCCAGGGCCGCTCGGGGCCCAGATCCGAACCGACCACGTCGATACGATGAAAGGCGCCGTACATCGCCGGCCGCACGAGATCGCAGAAGCCGGCATCGACCATGATGAAGTCGCAGCCCGGCCCCTTGTCGTTGGTGCGCGTGCTCTTCAAGTCGGTCACTCGCGCCACCAGCGTCGCGGCAGGCGCGACGAAGAAGCGTCCCGGCTCGATCTCGATGCGGATCGGCCGGCCAGCGGCCCGGCTGAAACGCGCGTGCGCATCCCCGAGAATCCGCTGGAGCGGACCGAGATCGGGCTCGTCGGACGGATCGCGATACGAGAACGGCAGACCGCCGCCAAAGTTCACGCCACTGACCTCCGGCAAGCTCGGCAGCAGGGCTTCGAAGGCCCCGACCAGGCGGGCGGCGTTTTCATCGAACTCCTCGATGTGGGGACCGCTGCCGACGTGCGCGTGCAGGAGCGCAACCGTGAGGCCGGCGCGGCGGGCCAGCGCCGCTTGCGCAAGAAGATCGTCGATCCAGATACCGTGCTTGGAACTCGGCCCGCCGGTATCACACGCGGCGACGTGACCGTGTCCGAATCCGGGGTTGACGCGAAGCCCGACGGGGCCGCGGTAGCCTGCCGCGACGAGTGCCGCGATCTGGCCGGGCGACCCCAGATTGGGCAGGATGCGTTCGCGGCAGACGATCTCGAGCGCGTTGTCACGAAAGACGTCGGCCGTGAGCAGGACCTCGGGCGGTACGGCGCCGGCGGAATAGCCCGCCCGCCGCGCCCGCAGCACCTCGTTGCCCGAGACGGCATCGATCCACACGCCCTGGGCCCGCATCTCGCGCAGGATGCGCGTCGCGGGACAGGCCTTCATCGCGAAGCGGGCCTGGATGCCGGGTGCTGCGGTCAGCCGGGAGATCCGTGCGATGCGGGCGCGCAGGAGGGCTGCGTCATAGACAAAGAACGGAGTGCCTACCTCGGCGGCGAGCGCACGCAGGAGTGCGGGGTCGTGCATGGCGGGCCCGGACATCGCCGCGCTCGTTCGCATCTCACGCCCAGCCGTTCAAGCCATGGGCAAGCTTCCCCTGCGCACGGACGGGAGGTGGCCCCGGCGGATCTCCTCCCGAGAGGCACCCACGCCTACGTTCCCACCACCGCGGCATGACCGACGAGACCGCTCACTGCCGACGCGCGCAGCGCACCAAGCCCGGCGTTCCCGCCGCTGCGGCATGACCGACGAGACCGCTCATTCCCGACGCGCGCGGCGCACCAGCGCCCACGCTCCCCCCGGCCGCCGCGGCGATCGGAACTCGACAGCCGTGGAGGCGGCCCGCCTCGGCTCGGGTGACGGCCTTCCCCGGGCCGTGCTAGCCAAGCCGGCGATGCGGCTTCCCTTCACCAAGATGCACGGCATCGGCAATGACTACGTTTACGTCAATGCCTTCGAGGTCGCAGTGCCGGATCCGGCCGAGGTCGCACGCCGAGTCTCGCCACGCCACACCGGCATCGGCGCCGACGGTCTGATCCTGATCTGCCCCTCGACGACGGCCGACGCCCGCATGGAGATGTACAACGCCGACGGCAGCCGCGGCGAAATGTGCGGCAACGGCATCCGCTGTGTCGGCAAGTTTGTGCACGACCACGGCATCGCCCGCAAAAGCCAACTCGCGATCGACACCGACGCCGGTATCAAGATGCTCGACCTCGAAGTCGAGGGCGGTCTTGCCCGGCGGATCCGGGTCGACATGGGTCCGCCCGCACTCGAACCGGCGGCGGTTCCGGTCGTGGCCGAGGGGCCGCTCATCGACGCGCCTTTCGTCGTCGCGGACCGCACGTACCAGGTAACCTGCGTCTCGATGGGCAATCCACACTGCGTCCTCTGGGTCCCGCGCTCGGCCGACGCTCCGGTCCACACGCTGGGGCCGCGCATCGAGCACGACCCGCGCTTCCCGCGCCGCACCAACGTCGAATTCGTCGAGGTACTGGGGGCGGCCCCCGCAGCGCGACTGCGGATGCGGGTCTGGGAGCGCGGCTCGGGTGAAACCGCCGCCTGTGGCACCGGTGCCTGCGCGGTTGCGGTCGCGGCGGTCCTGACCGGGCGCGGCCAGCGCCAGATCGTGGTCGAACTCCTGGGCGGCGAGCTTGCGATCGAATGGCGAGAGAGCGACGGCCACGTCCTGATGACCGGTGCTGCCGAGGAAGTCTTTCACGGAGAAATCGAATTATGAGTGGTTCCCCCTGCCCCTTCCGCGGCTCGATGGTCGCGCTGGTCACGCCCTTCCGCGACGGTAGCGTGGATTTCGAGACTCTCGGTCGGATCGTCGAGGCGCAGATCGCCGCCGGCCAGACCGGACTCATCCCCTGCGGCTCGACCGGTGAGTCGGCGACGCTTTCGCACGAGGAGCATACGCGCGTCGTTGCCTTCGTGGTGGAACGCGCCGCCGGGCGGGTGCCGGTGATCGCCGGCACCGGCTCGACCTCGACCGCCGAGGCCATCCGCCTCACGCGCGCGGCCGTGGCCGCCGGTGCCGCAGGCGCGCTCCTGATCACGCCCGACTACAACAAGCCGACCCAGGAGGGCCTCTATCAGCACTACCGCGCCGTCGCCGAGGCAACCCGGATTCCCCTCATCGTCTATAATATTCCAGGTCGCACGGCGTGCACCATCGAGACGCCAACGCTGGCGCGCCTGGCCGAGATCGACCGCATCGTCGCCGTCAAGGAGTCGACCGGCTCGCTCGATCGCGTGATGGACGCGATCGCGGCCTGCGGCGATCGGCTGGCGGTGCTCTCGGGCGACGACTCGCTGACCCTGCCGATGATTGCGATGGGGGCCACCGGTGCGATCTCGGCGGTGGCGAACGTCATCCCGCGCGAGATGGCCCTGCTCACCGACGCAGCTCTGGCCGGCCGCTGGGACGAAGCCCGGCGCACGCTCTTCCATGTGCTGCCCCTGATCCGTGCCTGCTTCCTCGAGACCAACCCGATCCCGGTCAAGGCCGCAATGGCGATGCTCGGCTACGGGCGGGACGAATTGCGACTGCCGCTCACGTCGATGACCGCACCGGCCCGCGAGCGCTTGCGCGCCGAGCTGCGGGCGCTGGGCCTCGAAGTCCGCGGGGCCGCGGCGTGAGTGCGGTCGGCCTGGTGATCGCCGGCGCGGCGGGCCGCATGGGCCGGACGCTGATCCGGCTCGCGAGCGTCGATCCGGCCGTGGCCGTGTTGGCGGCACTGGAAGTCGAGGGTCATCCCGAACTCGGCCATGACGCCGGCATCCTGGCCGGCGTCGCCGCCAGCGGGGTGGGATTGACCCGTGATGCACACATCGCCCTGGTTCCCGGCGCGGTCCTGATCGACTTCAGCGCGCCCGAGGCCACGCTCGCCCACCTCGAGGCCGCGGCCCGGGGCGGTTCTGCGGCGGTGGTCGGGACGACGGGGTTCTCCCCCGCCCAACAGGCCCAGGTCGAAGCTCTCGCCCGCCAGCTCCCCTGCGTGCAGGCCTCGAATATGAGCGTCGGCGTGACCCTGCTCAGCGAGATCGTCGAACAGGCCGTGCGTCGCCTCGGGCCCGCCTTCGACATCGAGCTCAGCGAAATCCACCACCGCCACAAGAAGGACGCCCCCTCCGGTACCGCACTCACCCTGGCGCGAGCCGCGGCGCGTGGCCGCGGCGTGGCGCTCGACGAGGTCGGTCTCTACGGGCGCGAGGGTCTGGTCGGCGAGCGCACCGACGCCGAGATCGGCGTGCTCGCGTTGCGCGGTGGCGACGTGGTCGGCGACCACACGGTCTACCTGCTGGGCCCTGGCGAGAGGATCGAACTCACCCACCGCGCGCACAGTCGCGATTGCTTCGCTGCCGGCGCGCTCCGCGCTGCGGCCTGGCTGAGTGGCCGCCCGGCGGGCCTCTACTCGATGCGGGACGTGCTCGCCGGCGGCATCTGAGCCCTCAGGTCGGCCGCACCCACAACCCACCGGCACGGTTGAGACCGCGCACGATCTTCGTTAAGCGCCCTGCTGCGGGAGTGTCCCGGCGTAAGCCGGTGGCGCCCCTCGGGTGGACGAGCGGAGGGAGGGCTGGACGTGCCGAATCGGGCCTATATCGGACTCGGGTCCAACCTCGGCGACCGGCGAGCCAATTTGCGCGAAGCCCTGGAACGCCTCGGGCAGTTGCCGGCGTCCAAGGTCGTGCGGACCTCATCGACCTACGAGAGCGAGCCGCACGGCGACGCCAAGACCTATTTCTACAACTCGGTCTGCGAACTCGAGACCGAATTCGGCTCGGTCGATGTTCTCAAGCACCTGCTTGCGATCGAGAAAGCCATGGGTCGCAAGCGCGCCAAGGGCAAACGCCTGGGCGCGCGCATCATCGATCTCGACCTGCTCTTCTACAACCTCGAGGTCGTCTCGACCAAGACGCTCCGCCTGCCTCATCCGCACTTGACCACCCGTCGCTTCGTGCTGCTGCCTCTCGGCGAGGTGGCGCCCCAGCTCGTCCATCCCGAACTCAGCACGCCCATCTCGAAGATCCTCGCCAACTGCAAGGACACCAAGCGGGTCACCCTGCTTCCGCCACAGCGCTGACGCCCGCTCGGGGGCCAGGTCCCGCCCAGGAACACAGGGGTCCTACCTGCCCGGGACGAGTAGCTACACCAAAGCTCTCTCGGCTTTCTGCGCTCCTGCGAGTCGCCGGACAGGGCACCCCGGCGATGCAATCGGCGGCAGTGGACGAGATCAGTCTGAGGTGGACCCCATTCTTCGGACCACGGCGAGGCGTCGCTAAGGTGAGTCCTGCATGGGATTGAGAGATCAGATTCATCAGCTCAGTAGTCGATACTGTCTCCGGCCGCGAGCGGTGTGCGGCGGGCGCTGGCCTGAGAGAGTGAGCAGAAATCGCCGAAATCCCCCAGATTCTCCGGAGATGTTGGTGAGTGCCGGACGGGTCCGGGCGGACAGCTACTGCCGACACGCTTCCCCGCGTCAATCTTCGCGGGCAAGCGCGGCGCGGGTTCGGGCGGCCGCACGGCCGAGCGCCTGGCGTTCCTGGCGCAGGCGCGCGAGCGCATCCCTGCCCGCCACCGCCTCGGGGCCGCGCGTCATGTTTTGGTAGATGACGATGGTCGCGCGCAGCTCGCGCAGCGATTCCCGTCCCTGGAAACGCCCGGCCACAATACGGGCGAAGTCCGCGGCCCGATCACCGGGATAGGTGAACTCGGGCCAGTCGCCGGGCGCCGGCCCTCGGCCGTGCTCGACCTCGGCGAGGAGCTTGTCGGCGTAAGACGTCAACAGCTCGAGGTGGGTCTCGGCGAGCGCCTCATAGCGCATCCAGTAGCAACCCGTGCAGACCACGCTCCAGGCGAGCACGAGCAGGCCAAGAACGGTCGCGCTTCCCTTGCGTCCCAAGCAGCGCGTTCCTAGCATCGATCTGCCACCACCGCCCATGCCCGTGCTTCCTCCCATCTACTTCGAGAAGCTCCTCGAGGACTCACCCGACATCGTCATCGCCGTCGACGTCGGCGGTGAGGTGGTCCTCTACAACGAGGGCGCGCGCACGGCACTCGGCTATGCGTCGAGCGAAGTTCTCGGCCAGCACGTCAGCCGTGTCTACGCCACGATCGACGATGCGCGCGCGGTCATGCGTGCCATGCGCGACTCGGAGCTCGATGCGCCGGGCAAGGTCCGCAACTTCCAGACCTGGCTGCGCGCGCGCGACGGCCGCCCGGTCCCGGTCGCCATCTCCGGTTGCTTGATCCACGACTCCAGCGGAGCCGAGATCGGCTCGATCGGGTTCGCCAAGGACCTCGCCGAGATTCACCGCCAGGACCAGCTCGCGACTCTCGAGGAGATCGCGATCAGCGTCGCCCACGAGCTGAACAACCCTCTCTCGGCGATCCTCAACAACCTGCAACTTCTCGCGCGTGACGTGCTGCGGAACTCGCCCGAGAACGATTGCGCCATCGAGCTGGAGCGGATCGGTTCGGTCGAGGGCTCGGTGCGCAAGATCCAGAGCATCGTGAACCGCCTGACCGAGATGGCCGGCACCCGCGTGTACGGCACACGCGAGTACCTGCCCGGCACCCGGATGGCCGACCTGAGCGAGCGTCCGGCATCCCCCGCTCCCACCACCGCCGGCGCCGCACCCGCCCCCGGCGCGGGTCTCGCCGGCCTGCGCATCCTCGCGGTGGATGACGACCTCGCCGTCCTCCATTCTGTGCGCGACCTGCTGCGCGCCGAGGGGGCGGCCGTCGAGACGGCAGCCTGTGGGCTTGAGGCCTGCACGATGCTGGCGGCCTCCTCCTTCGACCTCGTGGTCAGCGACGTCGTGATGCCCGACCTCGATGGCTACGAACTCTTCCGCCATGTGCGGGAGAAGTTCCCGGCGATTCCGGTCATCCTCATGACGGCGTTCTTCTACGATCGCGATCACGTGCTCAAACGCTCGAAGCTCGAAGGCCTCGACGGTGTCCTCTTCAAAAAACCCCTCGACCCCGGGCGACTGATCGCGCTGGTCGCGGCCCGCTGCGGCCGCTGAGAACCCTGGGGCCATGGCGATCCGTATCAATCGCGTTTACACCCGCACCGGCGATGGTGGGAAGACCCGCCTCGTGGGCGGACGCGAAGTGCGCAAGGACGATCCCCGGGTCGAGATCTACGGCACGGTCGACGAACTGAATTCGGTGCTGGGGATGGCCCGCGCGCTGGCGGCTGCGGCGGTCACCGGACAACGCGGGCGGGGACTGGCGGCCCTCACCGAGATCGACGGCCTGCTGGCCGAACTGCAGAGCCGCCTCTTCGACCTCGGTAGCGAAATCGCCACCGCAGCCGGCGACGAGTGGCCGGGAATGATCCGCATGGCGACCTCGGACGTCGACGAGCTCGAGCGTCTCATCGACCGGCTCAACGCCTCGTTGCCGGCACTGAAGTCGTTCATCCTGCCCGGTGGCGGCACCGTCGGGGCCACGCTCCACATCGGGCGCACCGTCTGCCGCCGCGCCGAGCGCTTGTGCGTGGCGCTCCTCGACGACAAAGCCCTCTCGCCGGTGGTGCTCGTGTGGCTCAACCGGCTCTCTGATCTGCTCTTCGTGATGGCGCGCTGGATCGGCGCCGCCACGGGGGAACCCGAGCCGCTCTGGGTGCCGCGCACGCCGCAGCCTCTGCCCGCCTCGACCGGACGCGCGCCGCGCCAGAAGGCGGCGCCGAAGACTCCGCGCCGCCGCTGAACACCGCTTGCGCGGAGCATCGTGGGGGAGCCCGTCAAGTCTCTGACTGCGACATCGCTCAGCTCTCGCCCGCACGGCCGAGGCCGACGTCGATTTCGGCGATGTCGGGGATGCGCTCGACCAGTCGCCGGCGGAGCTGCTGGCGCAGGCGATCCTCGAGCTGTCGCACGCGCTCGCGGCTCACGCCGAAACGCTCGCCGAGTTCGGCCAGGGTGAGCGGTTCGTCGGCGATCATGCGTTCCTCGAAAATCGCCTTGTCCTTGCCGCCGAGCCCCTCGCCGAAGGCGCGCATCTCTCGCACCACCATGTCGCGAAGCTGGGCTTCGCCGACCCGGTCGGCCGGAGTCGACTCGCGCCCCGGCAGGCGGTCGAGCCACGTGCCTGCGTTCTCGGGGCCAAGCGGGGCATCGACCGAGAGGTCGCGCGAGCCCAGGCGCTGGTCCATCTCGACAACCTCGGCTTCCTTGACGGCGAGACGGTCCGCAATCAACTTCGGATCGGGGCTGAACCCCTCGCGCTCCAGCCGGGCCTTCTCCTTCTGTAGGTTGAAGAAGAGCTTGCGCTGCGCCTGTGTCGTGCCGAGCTTGACCAGTCGCCAGTTGTTCATGACGTAACGGATGATGTAGGCGCGGATCCACCACACGGCGTAGGACGGAAAACGCACGCCGCGATACGGATCATATTGCTTGACGGCCTCGAGCAGGCCGACGTTGCCCTCCTGGATCAGGTCAAGCATGTTGCGCAGCGCGCGCTGATACCTGCGCGCGATCGCCACAACCAGCCGCAGGTTCGAAGTCACGAGCTGGCGCGCGGCGTCGCGATCGCCCGCCTCGCGCCAGCGCACGGCAAGCGCATGTTCCTCCTCGGGGCTCAGCACCGGGTGGCGGCGGATCTCGGCGAGGTAGTACTGCAGCGGATCGTGTGGGACGAGTGCAGAATCGTCGCTTGCGGCGCGTCGCGGACGACCCGCGGCGCGGGGCCGCGCCCCGGAAGGCACCGGGCCGTCGCCCACAGGCTCGATCTCGAGCATCTGCTCCTCGGGCAGATCCGCGTCCTCGAACCCGACGGCGGCGTCGCGCGCGTGCGCTGTGGCCTCATCGGCCACCGAGAAAACGTCGGCCGCGGAGAGAACCTCGGGCTCCTCCTCGACCTCTTCGGCTTCCCCGTCCGCGCGCGGCGCGACGGGCGCGCGGCCCAGTCCGGCCATCGGCCCGGCGGGGCTCGAGCGGCGCCGTGTGATCTTCATCACCGAGCCACCCCGTGGTGGTCGCCGGTCCTTCCACCCCTGAGGCCAGTGGTCGTCCGGTTCACGCCGGTTTCTCGGGCGGCCTCAGGCCACCTCGCGCGGTGCGGCGCGGGTGACTTTGTCCTCGGCGATCTCGCGCAACGCGGTCACGGGCTCTTTGTTGTCGCTGTCCACCAGCGGCCGGGACCCCTTGAGGAGCTGCTTGGCCCGCTTGGCCGCGAGCACGACCAGCTCGAAGCGGCTCGGAACCTTCTCCAGACAATCCTCGACAGTGATGCGCGCCATGCCAGAACCTCCTGCATCGCGGGCCCGGTGGGGCCGCCGACACGCGGCGACCCTAACGGACCGACACGGCCCAGACAAAGGGGCGTGGTCGCCAAAACCCGAGACTGGAGCGAACAGATCATTTGTCGAAAATGCAGCGGTCAAATCACTTGCCAAAAACAGGGGCACCACGCAGCCCTCGCGATGGCCAGGGCCCACGCACCGGGCGGGGCCTCGCCTCGCTGCCGCCTCGCCTCTCGCGATGGTCGGGGGGACCCTACGCACCCAGCGGAAAGAAGGCGCCAGCCGCTACCGAGCGTGTCGGGCGCCATCGGGGGCAGGGCCCGGCGGTCCGAATCCGCGACGCCGGCCCGCAGGGATCAGTCGAGAGCGTGCGGGTCCGAACGCGCCAGCAGATCACCCAGGGCCGCACGGTGGCCGCTCAGGCGGGCCCGCACGTCTCGGACGAGGGCGGCCTCGGCGGGGTGCTCATCATCCCAGCGGACCAGCAACTGGCCGAGTTGGCGCAGCAACACGCGCACGTCCTCGAGCGAGAGCCGCAGCCGATCCCAGGTGCTGCGGCCCTCCGCCAGCGGGGCGGCACCGTTGATCTCGGCGCGCCGGCCCAGTTGAGCCATGCGCTCGGCCACCCGCCGGACGTCGCCAGCGAGGCTGCCCGCAATATGGCGCAAGCTATCGGCAAACTGCGGATAGGTGGCCCGCTCGGCGTGCGCCTCGAGCTGGCGTGAGAGGCGGGCGAGATCGCGCTCGACCCCGGCCCAGCCCTCGCCGATGCGTTCGACCTCGGAACGGAACAACGGCACGGCCGAGCGGGTACCGCCGGCTGCCAGAGCTGTCAACCGAGCCTCCCGGGGCGGCCGAGGTGCAGTCGGGCGCCGGTGGAACCCGCGCTCGCCTCACCGCCGCACGAGATGCACCAGGATTTCGCGATTGCCCTTGCGGCCTCCGGCGATGGGCGAGTCACAGCTCTTGCCGAGCCGCAGCCCGAGACTCGCGGCCACCGCGGCGACGCCGGCGACGGCCTCGTGCCGGAGCCCCTCATCGCGCACCACGCCACCCCGGCCGACCTGCTCGCGCCCCACCTCGAACTGGGGCTTGACCAGCGCCACGATCTCGCCGTCCAGGGCGAGCTGCGCCAGCGTGGGTGCGAGCAACAAACGAAGGCTGATGAACGAGACGTCCATCACGGCCAGCGAAGGCACGGGATCGAGGCTCGCCGGCTCGAGGTGTCGCATATTGGTGCGCTCGCGCAGACGCACCCGCGGGTCGGTGCGCAGGCGCCAGGCGAGTTGGCCGTAACCAACGTCGATCGCGTGCACGCAGGCCGCCCCGCGCTGCAACAAGCAGTCGGTGAAGCCCCCGGTCGAAGCGCCGACATCGACACAAATCCGGCCCTCGACAACAATCGAGAACGCGTCGAGTCCGGCCGCGAGCTTGGTGCCGCCGCGTGACACGAAGGGGTGTTCGCCCAGCGCACGCTCGATGCAGCTCTCCTCCTTGACGCGAGAGCCGGCATGGCGCGCGGGCGCACCGTTCACCCGGACCACGCCGGCGAGCACCAGCGCACGCGCCTGCTCGAGACTCGTGGCGAGGCCGCGGGCGACCAGCAGGACGTCAAGTCGCTCGGCGGACGACATCGTCGAGCAAGCCCCCCAGGGCTGCGGCGCGTGGGCCGAAGGGGGCGAGCGCCGCCCGGCCGCGCTCGATCTCACGGGCCAGTGCGCGGCGCGCGCCGGCGAGACCGAGGAGGCGCGGATAGGTTCCCTTGCCGCGCGCCCGATCACCGCCCCCCGCCCGGCCGAGCACCTCGGGAGCGGCCGTCTCGTCGAGCAGATCATCGGCGATCTGAAAGGCCAGGCCGAGCGCCTCGCCAAAGTCCGTGAGCGCCGCCAATTCGCGCTCGGTCGCGTCTGCCGCCAGAGCGCCGAGCCGTACCGACGCCCGGATCAGCGCACCCGTCTTGCCCTGATGGATGCGGCGCAGCGCCGCCGGGCTGATCCGTTTCCTGCCCTCGGCCTCGATGTCGCGACACTGCCCGCCCACCATGCCGTCGATGCCGGCGGCCCGCGCCAACTCACCGACCATGCGCAGACCGCGACCGGGGTGAGTCTTGCCCTCGTCGGCGAGCAGCGCGAAGGCCTCGCTCAGAAGCGCGTCGCCGGCCAAAATCGCCATCGCCTCGCCGCAGCGGATATGCACCGTCGGCCGCCCGCGCCGCATATCGTCGTCGTCCATCGCCGGCAG
>SXLG01000193.1 GCA_005777805.1 Pseudomonadota bacterium | reverse complement strand
TGAAGACCACGTCGAGCAGGACCTCGATGCCGTGGCCGTGCAGCGCCCGCGTCATGGCACGGAATTCGTGGAGCGCGCCGAGCGGCGTGCGGTCGGCGGCGAAGCGCAGGTCGGGCGCGAAGAAAGCAAGCGGGTTGTAGCCCCAGAGGTTGCTCCGGCCGGTGCGGGAGAGGCGTGGCTCGTCGAACTTCCAGGCCACCGGCAGAAGCTCGATCGCGGTGACGCCGAGGTCGTGCAGGTGTTGCACCACCGGTTCGGAGGCCAGCGCGGCGTACGTCCCGCGCAGATGTTCGGGCACTCCCGGATGCCGGCGTGTGAAATGGCCGACGTGCAGCTCGTAGATCACCGTCTCGTTCCACGGCCGGTGCGGGCGCTTCTCGTCGCTCGGTGCGAGGTCGGGGACGACCAGTGCCAGCGGTGCTGCGGCGGCGTTGTCGCTGCGCTCGGCGCGCTTCGGATCCGCGCTGTCAAAGGTCTGCATCGCCGGCGTCCAGCGTGGCGCCCGGGCCAGCGTGCGTGCCCACGGGTCGAGCACAATTTTCCGTGGATTGAAAAGGTGCCCACGCATCGGCGCCCACGGGCCGTGGACGCGCAGGCCGTAGATCAAACCCGGACCGGCGCCGGGCAGGTGCGCGTGGAAGATATCGTGCGAGCGTCCCGGCAGAGGAATGCGCCGGGTCTCACAGACAGCGTCGGGCGAATCGAAGAGGCAGAGATCGACCCTTGTTGCGTGCGCGGAGAAGACGGCGATGTTGACGCCCTCGCCATCGAAGCTCGCGCCCAGCGGCCAGGCGCGGCCGGGGCGGACCCGACCGGTCCAGATCGAGGCGGCGGTCATGGCCGCAAAGCCCCGCCGGCCGATGCGTCGGGGCCGAGGGACTCGCTCGCCAGTCGCGTGATCGCGGGTGCCAGAGCGAGCTCGCGGCGGGTTTCGAAGGCCGCCTGGTTCTGCTCGATCCGCTCCGGGTCGTAACGGTAGTTGACCATGATTCCGAGCGACTGGCGCAGCCCCTTGCGCGAGACGTCGCCGAGGAAGCAGATTCTCTCGAGGCAGGCGCCGTTGCGGAGGTGGAAGCGCGCCACCGGATCGAGCGGCGAACCGTCGCCGCGCCGTTCCGTGAAGTAGCGTGCACAGAGGCGCAAGAGCGCCGGGCGCAGGTGCACGCGCCGGGCATCGTCCGAGACCCACGCGGGATCCTCGAGTGCTGCGGCGATGTTGGCGTCGTCTGCCAGCGCGGGGTCGCGTGCCGGCGCAGGCGGAGTGGCGCTCGGGTCGTGTCGGGGGCGACCGAAGCGTGCGTCGAGCCAGACCCGGAAGCCCGGGATGGGCGAGAGCGTGGCCCAGGTCCGGATCTGCGGCAGGTCGCGCCCGAGCTCGGTCACGACGCGGCGGATCAAGTACTCGCCGAAGCTCACCCCTTGCAGGCCGCGCTGGCAGCTCGAGATCGAGTAGAAGGCGGCGGTGTCGGCGTGCGTGGGGTCGTCGAGGGGGGCCTGCTCGTCAAGTAGTGCCTGCACGCTGCCGGGCAGGCTCCGCGTGAGCGCGACCTCGGTGAAGGCCAGCGGTTCGCCCGGAAGACTCGGGTGGAAGAGCGCGTAACAGCGCCGGTCGGAGTCGAGTCGGTTGTGCAGATCGTCCCACGAGCCGATCGCGTGTACCGCCTCGTAGTGGATCAGCTTCTCGAGCAACGCGGCCGGTGAGTCCCAGGTGATGCGCTGCAATTCGAGGAAGCTGAAATCAAACCACGACCGGAGTAGATCGAGGAGTTCGTCGTCGAGCGCTCCGAGGCGGGGCTCGGCGCTTCCCAGCGTGAGCAGGTGGGCGCGCAACTCGACGAGAAGGGCTGTGCCCTCGCGGACGCCGCCTAGCCGGACGAGGATGCGGCGGTACGGCGGCTCGAGGGTGGCACGCAGCACGCGCGCCGCCTCGATGCGCTGGGCTTCGTCGCCGGCCGCCCGCCAGCGATCGGTGGCTTTGGTGATCGCTGCCGGATCCGCCCCGAGGTGGCGGGCTATGAGCCGCAGAAATCGGCGCCGATCCTCGCGAGCGAGTTGCCGCCAGATTTCGGCAAGCCGCGCGGCATGCGCACGCGCCTCGACCTCGCCGGCGGCACCAAAGGCGCAGGCACGCATGGCGGCGAGCCAGCCGCTCTCGCGCTCGTCGTCCACCGTCGTGCCGTCCTAAAGCAGGCCGTGCTTGCGCCCGAGCGTGGCCAGCGACGCTTCGGGCCGAGCCCCGTAGTGCGAGATGACTTCGGCCGCGCCCACCGCTCCGAGCCGGGCACAACGCACCAGATCGAAGCCCCGCGTGAAGCCGTGCAGGAAGCCCGCCGCGAAGAGATCGCCGGCACCGGTGGTATCGATCGGGGTCACGCCGGGCAGTGCGTCGACGACATGGATTTCGTCGCCCGCGACGATCACCGAGCCTTTCTCGCTGCGCGTCAATACGGCAATGCGCGAGTGATGGCGCAGGTGCTGGAGGGCATCGTCGAAGTTGTCCACCTCATAAAGTGACTTGATCTCGGCCTCGTTGGCGAAGAGCAGGTCGATTTCGTTCTTGGCGAGGTGGCGGAACTCCTCGCGCCAGCGGTCGACGCAGAAGGCGTCCGAGAGGGTGAGCGCCACCGTTCGTCCTGCCTCGCGGGCGATCGCCATCGCCCGCCGGAAAGCCTCCTTGGCGGCCGGCGGATCCCAGAGATAGCCCTCCAGATAGAGCACGCGGCCGGCGCGCACGATCTCTTCGTCCACGTCGCGGTTCTCGAGCGTGACCGAGGCGCCGAGGAACGTGTTCATCGTGCGCTGCGCGTCGGGCGTGACCAGCACGAGACAGCGCGCGGTCGCCGGCCCGCTGGTCGCGGCCGCGACCTCGTAGTGGACGCCGAGCGAGCGGATGTCGTGGCGGAAGATCGTGCCGAGTTGGTCGTCGCGCACCTTGCCGACGTAGGCCGTGGCGCTCCCCAGCGAGGCGAGCCCCGCGATGGTGTTGGCCGCCGATCCCCCCGACATCTCCACGCCCGGCCCGACCAGCGCGTAGACGCGCTCGGCCTCGGCTTCGTCGATCAACCGCATGCTGCCCTTGGCGAGGCGTTCGCGGTCGAGCAGCGCCTCCTCGATCGGGACGATCACGTCGACGATCGCGTTCCCGATCCCGACCACATCGAACTGCATCTCCGCCATGACGATCCTTCTTCGCTCTTGCTCGCCGACCATCCCGCGCGAGGCGACTCTCGGAGCCGGCTGCCCGAGTGTTCCCGTCGCGTGCCTCGGAGGCGCAACGTCCTTGAAAAGCGTGTCCGAGGCAAGGTGCCACGCGGAGCAGGCGCCACGGGAAGTGCGCGCGGCGCGGTTCCCCTGTGGTCGTGCCCTGCTATGGTCGGCGCCCATGAATCGTTCCCGTGAGCTCGAGATCGCGGTCGTTGCGGCGCGGGCCGCGGCGCGCGTTTGCCGCGCGGTCGCGGCCCACCTGGTCACGGCCGACGCGCTCCAGAAGAAGGACAAGAGTCCGGTGACCGTGGCCGATTTCGCCTCACAGGCGGTGGTGTGCGCGCATCTCGCGCGAGAGCTGCCTCTTGATGCCGTGGTGGGCGAGGAGGGCTCGGCGGATCTGCAGGGCGCGACGACGGCAGCACTGCGGGCCCAGGTGGTGGCACGGGTTGGTGACGAACTCGGGCGGGCGTGCAGCGAAGCCGAGGTTCTCGACTGGATCGACCGCGGTGGCGCCCCGGCCACGGGCGCGCGCTACTGGACGCTCGATCCGATCGACGGCACCAAGGGTTTCCTGCGCGGCGAGCAGTACGCCATCGCGCTCGGTCTGATCGAGGCGGGCCGTGTCGTGCTGGGTGTTCTGGCGTGTCCGAACCTGCCCCATGCCGGCGGCCAGGGCGCGCTCTTCGGTGCCATCCGCGGTTCCGGGGCGTGGGTCGAGCCGCTCGCCGGTGGCCATCGCGAACCCATCCGCGCGGCTGCGCCGGCGACCATCGCCGAGGCCCGCTTCTGCGAGTCCGTCGAGTCGGGCCACTCTGACCAGAGCGAATCGGCGGCGATTGCCCAGCGCCTCGGCATCACCCTGCAGCCGTATCGCATCGACAGTCAATGCAAATACGGTGCGGTGGCGCGCGGCGACGCCTCGATTTATCTGCGCTTGCCGACCCGGGCCGACTATCGCGAGAAGATCTGGGATCACGCCGCCGGTGTCTGCATCGTCGAAGAGGCGGGCGCGCGGGTGAGCGACGTCGATGGACACGCGCTGGACTTCGGTCGCGGGGCCACGCTCGAGGCGAACCGCGGCGTGATCGCGACGGCGGCGTCGATCCACGACGCCGTGCTCGACGCCGTGCGCACGGTGCGCGGCGGCTGAATGTCCGCCGCGGGTGCGGGCTGGGCACCGAGCGGGCGGCGCGCTTCTGCCGGCATAGGGCGCAGGCCTGCCTGCCGAGAGGCGGCCGGCGAGTGCTGAAGCGCATCACCGACGACCTGGTCGCCGAACTCGAGGGCCTGAGTTTCGGGGCGCCGGTCGCATTCGTCTATGATCCGTTGATTTACGCGCGACGCGGCTGGGATACCTATTGCGAGCGCTACGGCCGCGGCCGGCGCGAGGTGTTGCTCCTCGGCATGAACCCCGGGCCCTTCGGCATGGCGCAGGTCGGTGTGCCCTTCGGTGAGGTCGGGCTGGTGCGTGACTGGCTTGGCATCGAAGTGCCGGTGGAACGGCCGGTGCGCGAGCATCCCAGGCGCCCGGTCCAGGGCTTCGCCTGCCCGCGCAGCGAGGTGAGTGGGGCCCGACTCTGGGGCTGGGCGCGCGACCGCTTCGGGACGCCCGAGGCTTTCTTCCAGCGCTTCTTCATCACCAACTACTGCCCTCTGGTCTTCATGGAGGAGAGTGGGGCGAATCTCACCCCCGACAAGCTCCCGGGTCCCGAGCGTGCCCCACTCTTCGCGGCCTGCGACCGGGCCCTGCGGCGCACCGTCGAGACCTTGCAGCCTCGCTTCGTGCTCGGGGTCGGGAAGTTCGCCGAGCAGCGCATCAAGCAGGTTCTTGGCGGGAGCGGCGAGGTGCTCATCGGCAGCCTGCCCCACCCGAGTCCGGCGTCCCCGCTCGCCAACCGGGGCTGGGCGGCGCTGGCGGACCGGGCGCTGGGGGAGCTGGGGATCCGGGTACCGTAGCGCCGTAGGGTCGCTCGGCAGAGCACTGCAGAAGGCGGCGCTCGACGCTATCCGAGCGGGGTCACGGCGCCGCGCGGATCGCCTTCGACCTCGCGGCCACGGTAGTCTAGCTCAAAGTTTTTGGCGTTGCCGAAGGGCGCGTCGGTGCGAGCACGGCGCTTGCGAGCCAGAGCAGGGCGAGGATACCTCCGGCGCCGCTGAGCGCGCTGCCGATGCGCCAGCTCCACGGTTCGAATCTGAGTTCGACGCGATGCTCTCCGGCCGGAACCGGGCAGGCCATGTAGTCACCGTAAGCGCGCAGCAGCTCGACCTCGTTGCCGTCGACGAGAGCGACCCAGCCGGTGTGCCACGCTTCCGAGACGACCAGCAGGCGCCGTCCGGGTGCGTCGGTCGTGAGCTGGATCTCGCCCGGCCGATCCATCTCGATTTTGACCGTGCCGGCGGGCCCGCTCGGATCGAGGTCGGGCAGAACAGCGAGTCCCGCCTCTGCGAGCAGCACGGTGGTTTCGGGATCGACCGTCCCGCGAGCGAGGTCGCGCGCGGGATCGGCGCTGAACCGCGCTTGCGCGACCAGTCGGGCGCGGCGCAGGGGAGCCGGGAGAGCCTTGCCCGAAGCGGTATGCGACACGCCCGCCACGCGCGCCGCAGCGCGGAATTCGGGCGCGGTGAGGTCGGCGGCCGGTGCGCCGACGCCGAGCACGCGCTCGGGTGCCAGCGCGGCATAGCCGCCGGCCAATCGGCCTCCTGCGATGGTGGCGCCGAGCGTTGCCCATCCGATCCGGCCATCGGGCTCGACGTTCGCCGGCAGCGCCGCCGCGCCGAGTTCGGCTGCGGTCGCCGTTGGGCTCGCGAGGACGCGGGCGACGCCATAGGTCGCGGCGTCGGTGACCGCGAGTCCGATCAGGAGGGCGAGTCCTGCCGTCGTCCGGCCCCGTGCCGCGAGTCCGACCCCGGCTGCCGCAGAGAGGAGGAGAAGAGGCCCTGCCAGCGCCTGCGCCGGTGCCGCGACGAGTGAGGCGAAGGGCAGCGTGACGCCGGCTACGGGGGCCAGGAGCCAGAGGATCGCCACGCCGAGCGAGAGCAGGCCCGGCAGCCAGACGATGGCGGTTGCGGCGCGCCCCGTCATGAGCGTTCCTTCGCTTGATCGAGCGAGTCGGTCGAAGGCGATCGCCACGGCAAGCGCCAAGCCGAAGTGAAAGAGGAAGAGGTAGCGACCGGGCGCGCGGAAGAGCCCGATCACCGGAAGAGCTTGCAGCAACCGATTCATCCCGCCGCTCTCACCGAGCGAGAGCACGAGCCCGAGCGCCGCGACGCCCAGAGCCCAGCGCGCCACGGGCCACAGGGCTCCGACCCTGCGGCGCGCGGCCAGAAGCCAGAGCGCGAGGGGGAGAGCGAGCACGCCCGGCCAGGGCGCGGTCTCGTGCACACTGGCGCCGGTGGGCACGAGCCAGCGGAAGAGCCACGGGTCGAGCAGCACGAGCACATGCGAGGCGGGTACGGCATAGGAATCGACGAAGCTGTCCGGCGGGGCCCGGCGGACTGATTCACGGAGCATGTCGAGGTGCGGGATGAGTTGAATCGCCGCGAGCAGGAAGCCGAGCGCTACCGCGGTGGCGAGCAGGAGCAGTCGAGGTGGCCGCACGCCCGGTGCCCGTGCGGAGCTTCCGGCGGCGTTGCTGAAGGCGAGGGGGCTCAGTGCGGTCAATAGCAGGACGAGCCAGGTGTACTGCGGGTGCGCAAGCAGCAGCATGGACGCGACCAGCAGGCTCTGCCCGAGTGCGGCGAGGTGGCGATTGCGCGCGCGCTTGCCGCAAAGGGTGACCTCGGTCGCGAGCAGGGTCCAGGGCGCGTGCGCCAGGATGCTGACGCAGTTGAGGTGTGTGAACTGCAAAAGTTGAAAGGGCGCGAAGGCCACCAGCAGCGCCCCCAGCGCGCTCGCGTCGAACCGGAGATCGAGTCGTCGCAGCAGCAGGAAGGCTCCGGCGAAGGCCATGAGCCACGCCCGCAACGCTTCGAGTGCGAACGCCGGCTCGAGCGGTAGCGTCCGGTAGAGGATCTGCTGGAGCGGGTGGGTCATGCCTACCTGGCCTTCGCCCTGGAGGTAGTGGCCCGAGAATTGACCGGGGAACCAGAGCCACGAATCCCCCTTTGCCAGGGCCTGCGCGAAGAAGTGCCGCAGTGGCAGGTGGAACATCCCGAGGTCGCCGGCGACCGGGACCCGGCCGCCCTGGAAGGGCAGCGTCAGCGCTGCGAAGAGGCCGAGGGCGCCGCAGGCGGCCGCGACGGCGAGCCCGATCTCTCGGTGCCGTGCGCCTGGTGCGGCGGTGCGATCGTCGCGAGGCCCGGCCGTTTCGGGGCCGCTTCTCACGCTGATGTCAGTCGCGGTTCATCGAGCACAAACAACGAGCGGTCCTCCGGGGGGCGCGCCACGTCCGGCGTGAGGCGCAGGATGCCGGTGCGCGGATGCGCGGTCAATCGCGCGTGCCGGGCGCAGTCCTCTCCGACGGAGGGTCCGTGCGCGGGCGGGCGCCGAGGGCAAATGCACGGATCGTGTGGTGGCGGCGCGGTGCGGGACGCGCCGTCGTCGCAAACGCGGAACTGAGGGGCATCGTGTGGTCGCCGCGGGCGATGTGCCCGTGGCACGCGAGCGCCGGCGGTGGGCGCGTGGCCGTGCTCCGGCGCGGTCCGCGGCGTTGAGAACCGCGTCCGGCACGACGATGGCGAGCCAGCGGTCGTGCTGTGGCCGCGCTCTCGCCGGGGCCGCATCGAGAAGCCGCGCGCACCTCCGAGGGTTGGGGATCGCTGTCACCCTGGGCGCGAGGGAAGATGCGTGCCCTCGAGCCGAATCGGTTCAGAGCGCGCCGTGGCGCGTGCGGCGAGGAACGCCCCTGCCCGCGACTGCAAGGCGTCACATCCGAAGCCGAGCCCGCCGTGGTGCTTGCGGCGACGGCCGGGCGTGGGCGAGAATCTTGACAGGTGAAGGATCCGGTTCGCGTCGTCTCGTTCGTGATCGCGCTGGCGATCTGGATGGCGCTGAACAGCGTCTTCATGCGGCTTTTGGTGGCGCCGCTCAGCTGGTTCGACCCGATCGCGGCCGGCCGTCTGATCCACCGTCAGATGAATCTCTGGGCAAGGACCGTGATCGCGCTGGCCCGGCAGGTCGCGCACGTCTCGATCCGGGTCGAGGGGGCTGCGCCTCCCGGGGACGGCCGCTGCCTGATCATCGCCAACCACCAGGGGTTGCTTGACGTGATCGTCCTGGTGACGTACTTCAACCGCCAGCGGATCAAGTTCGCGATGAAGAAGGAGCTTGCCCGCGGCGTGCCGAACGTGAGCTTGGCGGCCCGCTCGGTCGTTTCGCGATCCTCGACCGCAGCGCCGGTGGCCAGGCCGCGACCGCACCGATCGAGAGCATGTGCCGGGCGATCGAAGAGGAGGCGGCGAACTGCGCCATCTTTCCCGAGGGCACGCGCAGCCGTGACGGCGCGCTCCGACCCTTCAAAGCGGCAGGGACGGCTCTGCTGACGGCGCGACTCGATCTGCCCGTCGTGGTCGGGACGATCGATGGCACCTGGCCCTGCGGGCGTCCCAGCGACATGTTGCACCACCTCGCCGGCCTCGACATCCGGGTTCGGATCGAGCCGCCGCGACCGATGGCCGAACTGCGCTCGGACCCGCGCGCAGCACGGGCCGCGATCCGTGCCCTGATGGAGCGTCGGCTCGTCGAGATGCGGGCCGAACCCCCGCCGCCCCTGCCGGTCGTGCCGGCCGCGAAGCGGCTTTCGCAGCCGCCTCGAACCGGCTAACGAAGGAGGGCACGGCCGGGGCCGGCCCAGGGAGATATCATGATAAAGCACAAATTCCTATCGGACGAATGGCTGACGGCGGTGATCGACTTGCAAGCCGAGTATCGCGAGCGGCTCCCCAAGCCTGCGATGCCGATGCGGATGAACCAGATCGTGAACGGTGCGCCGGTCGAGGGTGGCGTGGCGCACCTTCATGTCGATACGACCGTGGGCTACGGCAAGCTGGGCAAGGGCCACATCGAGGGCCCGGATGTCACGGTCACCACCGAATACGACGTGGCGCTCGCCCTCCTCGTGCAGAACGACCAGGCCGCCGCCATGCAGGCCTTCATGTCGGGCAGGATCAAGGTCCTGGGCGACATGACCAAGCTCATGGTGCCCCCGCCCCCGCCCAACGACGCGCAGAAGGAACTCGAGGCGAAGATCCGCGACATCACCGAGTGATCGGCGGCCCCGGGGTAGTCCGATCGACGATCCGATCGACTCTTGTCCGGGCTCGCCGAGGCGCCTAGGTTCAGTGACGTGGAGCAGACCTCCGAGTTCGGGGTCGACGAGCCTCGCTGGCACGCGATGCTCTCGCGCGACGAGATGCGCGAGTTGCTCGAGATGCACGATCTGCGTTCGTGGTTCTCGTTGGCGGTGGACTGGGGCCTGATCGCGGCGGCGATGGCATTGGTGGCGCAGCGTCCCGGCTTCGTCACCATCGTGCTGGCGCTTGCCGTGATCGGAGCGCGTCAGCTCGGGTTGGCGGTGCTGATGCACGAAGCATCTCACCGCAGCCTCTTCCACAATCGGGTTGTCAATGACTTTGTCGGCCAATGGCTTTGCGCCTACCCGGTGTGGAGCGATCTCGAAGGCTATCGCAGGGTGCACCTCCAGCATCACGCCTGGACGGGGACCGACAAGGATCCTGACCTCGGCCTGATCACGCCCTTCCCGATCACGCCGGCGAGCCTGCGGCGGAAGATTTGGCGCGACCTCTCGGGCCAGACCGGGCGCAAATTCGCGCGTGCGGCCTGGAAGCGCACGGCCGGACGCTGGTCGGTGGATCCCGGCGCGCGTCGGGCCATGGTGGGCTTCGCGACCACGAATCTCGTTCTCCTCGCGATCCTGACGGCGCTCGGGCACCCGGCACTCTGGCTGCTGTGGGCCCTGGCGTGGCTCACGACCAACACGCTCGTGACGCGCATTCGCGCCATCGCCGAGCACGCACTGACGCCGCAGCACCTGCCCGAGCCGCGCGGCAAGACGCGCACCACGATCGCCCGCTGGTGGGAGCGGTTCCTGGTTGCGCCGAATATGGTCAACTACCATCTCGAGCACCATCTGCTGATGATGGTGCCGCACTACAACCTGCCGCGGATGCACCGCCTGCTCGACGAGCGCGGCCTCCTCGAGGGGGCGTGCATCGACATCGGCTACCCGGTGATCCTCCGCCGTGCGGCGCAGCGCTTGTCCGCGCCGACGCCAAGCGAGGCCCGTGACCGCCCACCGGTGGACCTGCCGCCTTTCTGAGCCCCGCGCATCTCCTGCGTGCGTCAAGGACGTCTTACCCCTCACTCGATCGAGCGCCGGAGCCGCACGAGTCTGCGCCGTTCGCCCGGCGCGCCTCTGCGGCGACTTGGCGCCGGCTCGGTGGAGTTGGAGCCGCCCGAGTCTGCGCTCGCGGCGAATCATCAGGCTGACGCTCAGGTCCTCGCGTCCAAGGCCGGGGATTTCGGCGCGCACCACGATCTCGTCGGGCTTCTCCTCCATGTCCACCGCCGGCACGGGCGCGTTCTCATGCCGCGACGAGGGCCAGCCGCGCAGCGCGAGCGGCGCCTCGAAGAGTCCGCGCGCCGCCGGGTCGCCGAGGAACGCCTCCACCATGCGTCGGAAATCGTCGCCGAAGAGTGCGGGCCCAGCCGGCCAGAGGGCGAGTTCCCGGCTGGCGGCTGCGGGGGGTTGTTTCTTCGGGGCGGGTGCCGCTGCTCCTTGCGTTGCCATCTGCAGTCCTCCTTTCGGGTTTGGGGATCGGCGCTGCGTTCAGGCGGAACGCCCGGCCACCGCGTCATCCACGGCCGAGCCAAGGTGCAAGGTGCTCGCCAGCGGGCACCGGGCGTCGGGGTGCGCCAAGCGCTGGAGTGTCGCGGTGCGAAACCTGTGGCGGAACAAGGCCCGGACGGTCCTCAGTGATGTACGGGGCTCGGTCGTGGGCGCGGTCGCGCGACGCCTCTGTTCCGAGGTGCGGGAAGCAACGGGGCCCGACTCTTCTCAGGGATTGGCGCGGCCGCCGGGCTGGGGGGCCGCGTCTCATCGGCGCTGCCGACGTGGTCGGGGGATCCATGGCTGTCGTGGCGCCGGCCGGCGGTGAAGCCGCGTCCCACGGGGAGCCCGGACGCTCCGATCGATCCGGACGCTGGGTTCGAGCACCCGAATCTATCGCGAGCGGCTTACGCGCGGCGGCGCGCTGCCCGCCGGGGTAGGGCGCGACAGAGCCGTCCGAAGGGCAGGACCGGAAAGGGCAGCTCGCGCTGCGCGTCGAGCCGGCGGGCGATGCGACGGACTTCGGAGGCCGCGGGCAGCGGCGTAGGTGAACCGATGAGCAGGCGGTTGTGATCGGTAGGCATCCCGAATTCGATGCCGGGCGAGGGGAAGAGCCCGGCGAAGCGGCGCACGATCGGCAACTCACGCGCGACGCTCGGCATTCCAAGATTGACGACGAGGAGACCGCGCTCGGCGAGCCGATCCCGCAGGGCCGCGAGAAAACTCGTGGTGGCGAGCGGATCCGGGAGTGCATCGTCGTCGTAGGTGTCGTGCAGGATCAAATCGAAGGACGAGGTGCCGTTGCGCTGGTAGGCGAGATCGAGCGCGTCGCCCTGCTCGATCCGCAGTCGCCGATCCGGGCGGATGCCGAACCACCTGCGCGCCACGTCGATCACGGCGGGATCGGCCTCGACCACGACGATGCGGCAACGGGGTGCGACGGCGCGCAGGAGATGGGCCGCGCCACCACCGCCGAGGCCGACCAGAAGTGCCGTGCGGAGCGGCGAGCGCAGGCGGGCGGCGAGTCCGAACGCGCGCAAGTAGGCCGGTCCCGGACGTTCGGGTCGCTGCGTGTCGAGCACGCTCTGGTCGATGCCCCAGGCCGAGCCGAAGCGTAGCCGGCGGCGTCCGTTGCGCTCGAGCACCCAGATCTCGCCGAAAAGTCCCGGGCGCTGGTCGAGGACGCGATACCCTGCTGGCGAACGACGCATCGTCCGGTGCTGGTAGCTGGCCGAAGGGGGGCCTGCGCAAGGCAGCCCGATGCTCGTTTCACGCAAGCGGCCTTTGGACGTGGCCGGGCGACGGCCCTCCGGGGCCGCGCGCCGCATCTATGAGTTAAGCTTGACGACTGCCCGAAGGAACGGACGAGTCCGTGACCAGGGCGCGCCGGTTGCCGGCGCCGATCAGCCCTTTGACCCGTGGCGGGAGGCTGGCTTAAGGCGGGGGCATGAGCACCGCCGAGGCCAGAGACGGGACGCTGGTCGCGGCGATCGTCGTCAACTGGAACGGCGGCGAGGTGACGCGGCGGTGTGTCGCATCGCTGCTGCGCGAGCAGGGCGTGCCGCTCGCCGTCCTCGTCGTCGATAACGCCTCGCGGCACGAGGAGCTCGAAGGCCTGCGCTCGTGGTGCGGCGCGCACCCGGGCGTAGAGCTGGTCGAGCTCCCCACGAATCGGCACTTCGCCGGTGGGGTAAACGCGGGCGCGGCGCGGGCGCTCGAGCGGGGCGCGAGTCACCTCGTGTTCCTCAACAACGACACCGAACTCGAACCCGCGTGCCTGCGGGCCATGGTCGAGGCCGCGGCGAGCCGCCCGGCGATCGGCGTGGTCGGGCCCGTTCTTTTGGACTTGACGAGCCGTGTGCCGCTCTCGCTCGGCGAGCGCTACGGGCTGCGCACGCTCGCCGTGCCGCGGGCGCTGGTGCGCGTGCGGCGGACCGGTTCGGACAAGCCTTACCGCGTGGGTGGCGTCATGGGTTCGGTCATCCTCGTGACCGCGGCCTGCTTCCGGGCGACGGGGCCCTACCGCGAGGACTTGCTCGTCTACCACGAGGAAGTCGATTTTTGTCTCCGCGCGCGCCGGGCCGGGTTTGGCGCGGTGGTGGCGCCGCGCGCGGTGGCGTTGCACGACGGCCTACGCGGCATGAGGACGGGGCTCACGGCCTACGCCGGGTATCTCAAGGCGCGCAACCCGCTGCTGATCGGGCGAGCCTTGGCCGGGCCGCTCGACTGGATCTGTTTGCTGCCGACCCATGTGGCCCTGGTCGTGGCCAGCGCGGGACTCTACGGGCTGCGTGGGCAGGGGGCGGTCGCGAGGTCTCTGTTGCGCGGTCTCGGCGACGGCCTGCGCGGTCGCACGGGCGAGCCCCAGCGCTAGGAACGTCGCGCGCTGCCGGGCGAGTGTGGCGCCCAGCCGGTAATCGCCATCTGCGTAGTCCCGCCGCGACCATGGGGTAACCCCGGTGTGTGGACCCGGCCGGCGTGCAGGTCGTGCAGTCCTGGCGCGACCGCGGCGTAATTCCCCGGCGTGTCGATCCAGCCGGAGAGCAGGTCGCGCAGTCTTGGTGCGATCGCGGGGTCGTTCCCCCGGCGGGTCGATCCGGCCGGAGAGCAGGTCGGGCTGTTCCGGTGTGACTGCGGTGGCGTGATCTTGCCAGAAGTATTTCCCGCCCTCGGGAGGCTGTCGGACCCGGGCTTTCTGTTAAAGGGGCGCGGCCCGGAGGCGCATGAATACCTCTTCCTCAACGCCGAACGATCTTCCGGCAAGCACCTGCTCTCTGGAGAACCCTCTTCGCTCGCCTCGGGGCGCGGCGGGGGGGGAGCCCGGCAGCGCCGGCTCGGTCTACGCCGAAGCGCTCGAACTCGGGCGCGAGCTGCTGGCCCGGCCCGCGCGCGGTGGTGGCCTCGATCGGGTGCGGGTGCAGCACGCCAAGGGGCGGATGACCGTCTTCGAGCGGATCCGCGTCCTGACCGAGAAGGAACCGAACCTCTTCTGGCAGAACTGGGGTCCGGGCC
>SXLG01000192.1 GCA_005777805.1 Pseudomonadota bacterium | reverse complement strand
GCGCGCAGACGCGCCAAGATTTCATTGCCGCTGAGGCGAGCCGCCACACCAGGGTCAGGCGCCTCCCCCACCACCACGTCGGCAAGCAGGAGCGCATCGCCTTCGAGCTGGGCCAGATCACCGAGATGCAGCGTGTGCGTCTCGACCAGCGCATCCGGCGGGACCGTGATCCGGCCGGCATGGGTGGCGGCTGGAACGACCTCGGGCACGGCGACCAGGGCCAGGACAAGAGCGAGGACCACGCGGCCGGAATCGGGCCGGACTCCCGTGGCCCGCGCGGCCCCGCCTGGAGCCCGTGCCCTGCGCTGGAGGGGCGGCACACCAGCCGCGAGGCCGGCCCGATCCCGTTCCTGCACGCCTGGCACTCGCTTGCTGCGCTGGAGGAGCGGCGCACAATCCGCGCCGTCGATCCGCTCCCGCCCCACCCCGCCTGGAGCCCGTGCGCTGCGCCGGCCGCCCGGCCCGGGCGCGGGTCGTGCTTGCTTGACCCCGTTCACCGCGCCATTCCGGCCGCGGCGCGCAGCATCTCGTCGGCCGCCGCGACCGCGCGCGAATTGATCTCGTAAGCACGCTGACCCGCGATCATCGCCACCAGTTCCTCGACCACGCTCACGTTGGAGTTTTCGAGGAAGCCCTGGGTCAGTTCGCCGAATCCATCCTGGCCGGGCGTGCCGCTCTGCGGCGAGCCCGAGGTGTCGGTCTCGGCGAAGAGGTTACGCCCCTCGGCGCGCATCCCGGCGGGGTTGGCAAAGCGTACCGTCTGGATCTGGCCGACTTGACTTGGCGCGGTTTCGCCGGGCAGGCGTACGCTCACGGTACCGTCGGTGCCTACGGTGATCGCCTCGGCGCCGTCCTGGATGCGGATCGGTGGGCTCAAGGCGTCGCCGTCGGAGGTGACCAATGCCCCGGTCGCATCGAGCTTGAAGGCACCGGCCCGCGTGTACGCCACGCTGCCGTCGGGCCGGTTGATCTGGAAGAAACCGTCGCCACGTACCGCAACGTCCAGTGGATTGCTGGTCTGGACGAAGTCGCCCTGCAGGTGCACGCGCTGGATCGCCGCAGGCTTGACGCCGAGGCCGACCTGCAGGCCGGTCGGCACTTGAGTCGTCCCGGTGTTGGCTGCGCCCGGATCGCGCAGGGTTTGATAGAGAAGGTCCTGGAAATCGGCGCGACTGCGCTTGAAGCCGGTGGTGCCGACGTTCGCGAGGTTATGCGCGATCACGTCGATGTTGAGCTGCTGGGCCTCCATGCCCGTGGCGGCCGTGTAAAGCGCGCGAATCATAATGAACCCCTAGGCGACACGACCGACTTCGTCGATCGCGCTCTGTTGCAGGCGGTCCATGCGCTGGACCGCAGTCATGTAGGCCTCGAACGCACGGGTGGCCTCGATCATCTGGACCAGCGACTCGACCGGCGAGACGTTCGAGGCCTCGAGCGCGCCCTGCACGACCTCGAAGGTGCCGGGCTCGGCTTCAGCCGTGCTGCCCGCCTTCGCGATCCAGAGCCCCGCCTCGTCGCGTTGCAACGCCTGCTCGTCGGCGGCCAGGACCACGCGCAAACGACCGAGCGAGGCCGTGCCCGCCGAGACCGTGCCGTCGGTCCCGATCGTGACGGCCTCGCCCTGTGCGATCGCGTCGCCGAGCTGAATCTCGCCCCCATCGCCCTGCACGCGATGGCCCTCGCTCGTCACCAGAACTCCCTGCTCGTCGAGCTGCAGCGCGCCGCGCCTGGTCAAGCGCTCGCCCTCGGGGGTATCGACCACGAAAAAGCCCTCGCCGGAGAGGGCCACGTTGAGCGGATCGCCGGTATGTTCGAGAGGTCCCTGAGAAAAATCGGTGCCGACGCTCGAGTGGGTAAGCGACTCACCCGCCGTGGCCCCGCCCCCGGCGGGCGCGCTCGCCTGCTGCAGATGGAGAAGGCTCTTGAAGCCCGTCGTGCCGACATTGGCGAGATTGGTCGCGATCGCGTCGAGCCTCTCGAGGGCGGCCAGACCACCCGAAACCGCCGAGATTGCCGCTGGATTCATCGCCCCACCCCACCGCTCGAGCAAGGTTCGGACAGGCTCGACGATGATGCCGATATGGCCACTGGATTCACTGCATTACCCCCCGGGATCCGAGGCGACGTTCCGCAACGGCCGTGCCAGCACGCCGAGCACGCGATCCGCACGTTTTGGCGCTGGGCCGCGACACACCCGGCAGGATCTGCCGGGTCGAGCGCGGCAGCTCCCGGCACACTCGGGTCATGACCGGCGCTCGGCCGCGCCGAGCCGGGCCCGGTCGAGGGCGCGGCGCAGCTCGTGTTCGGCGGGGCCGAGTTCGGCTTCCTGGTCCTGTTCGGTCGCGACGAGCCCCCGTGGCAGCGCACTGCGCGCGCTCAGGCCCGGCTGCCAATCCGCGTCGGGCACTGGCGCCGAACGTGCCGCGACCGTGGCCCCGCTCCCGAGCAGACCGGCGATGCGATCACCGTGCGACTCGAGGCGGCGATCGAGATCGAGTGCATGTCCCTCGGCCTGCGCGACCAGTAGGCGGATTTCGTCGCGCAGCGACTCGAGCCGCCCCACCCGGCCGTCAAGCGCCGCCAGGTCCGGGCGCCGTTCGTGCCGGAACAGAACCCACGCCAGGCCGACCACGGCGACGTCGATCATCAAGCGCAGGCTGGTAGCGTCAAGGGAGAGCGCTGGCATCGCTCACTCCCGCCCCAGCTCGTCGCGCAGCAGGAGCTTCAAGCGGATCAGGGCCTTGGACCGGAGCTGCGACACGCGAGATTCGGTCACTCCCAGAATCGTGCCGATTTCCTTCATCGTCAGATCCTCCTGGTAGTAGAGCGCGATCACCGTCTTCTCCTTGGTGGAGAGGCCCTCTAGCGCCTGCGCCACGAGATCGACTCGTTCGCGGGCGAGCACGCTGGCCAGCGGATCCGGGCTGCGCTCGTCGATGACCGAACTGGCGCCACCTCCCCCTTCCCGGATGTCGCCGATGTCCTCCAGACGCAGGATCTCGCGCCGGCCGAGATCGTCGAGCATCTCGTGCAGCTCGCCCAGTTCGATCCCGAGCTCGGTGGCGACCTCTTCCTCGGTTGCCGCACGTCCCGAACGACCCTCCACCGCGCGGTAGGCCTCCTCGACCTGGCGCAAGCGACGGCGAGCGCTGCGCGCCTGCCAATCGGCCGCACGCAAGCGGTCGAGGATCGAGCCCCGGATCCGCCACTGTGCGTAGGTGTCGAGCGTGGTGCCGCGCGTCGGATCGAAATTACGCAGGGCATCGAGCAGTCCGCCGAGCCCCCAGCTCACCAACTCGTCCATCTCGATCGAGGGCGGCAAGCGGTGCGCCATGCGCCGCACGACACGCCGGACGAGTGGCAGGTGCGACCGGATCAGATCGTCGTCGACGACGACCGGTGGAGAGCCGACCACGGGGCTCGTATCGCCAGGTTCGATTGCCAGCACAGCCTTCACCGCCTCTCTCCACCCAGTAGTCGCTCGAAGAAAAACTGGAGACCGCCCTTGGGGAGCTTCTCCGGCGGGGCCGCCAGCAGCCCGCGAGCCAGCCGCTCGATCGATCGCGCCGCCGCCGAGGTGGGAGCGAGATCGAGTAGCGGACGCTGGCGGCGTACGGCCGTCGGCAATTCGCCATCGAAGGGCACGATCCCGGCGAGATGAAGCGAGACCCCGAGGAAGCGCTCGGTCACACGGCTCAGATGACGCCAGGTCGCTTCGCCCTCGCGCGATCCCCGCGCCATGTTGACGATGACCCCGAAGTCGCGCTCGGCGTAGCGTCGCGACAGGACCTTGACCAGGGCATACGCATCGGTCAGCGCGGTCGGCTCGGGCGTGACGACGAGCAGGATCTCGTTGGCCGCCACGGCGAAAAACGTGACGTTCGACGAAATGCCGGCGCCGGTGTCGATCAGCAAAACATCGAAATCCTCTTCGAGGAGATCGACCTCCTCGAGAAGGCGAAGCCGCTGCGCTCCCGTAAGCTCGGTGACGTCCTCAAAGCCGCTCGATGCCGGCACAATCCGGATCCCCTCGGGCCCGGCGAGAAGGGCCTCGGCGATGGAGGACTCGCCGAGGAGCACGTCGCGCAGGGTCGCGGTCGGCTGCAGCCCGAGCAGGGTATCGACGTTGGCGAGGCCGAGATCGGCGTCGAGCACGATGACTCGGCGGCCGAGCCGCTGCAGGGCGACTCCGAGATTGACGACGAGGTTGGTCTTGCCGACGCCCCCCTTGCCGCTGCACACGGCCATCACCCGCAGGTCGCGTCCTGCGCCAGCGGGCTCGGGTTCGCGGCCCGCCTTGCCCTCCTGTCGCCGGCGCGCCGCGAGTCGCTCGGCAAGGTCGAGAACTCTTGCCGGGCCCTCGGGCCGGACTTCCTGAACGCTCTCCACCGCCATCTCCCCTCCTTCAGGCCGCCCACGACCGGTCAATTAGAGTTCCTGGCCCGGCCGCCTCGAGGCCTTCGACAATCGAACGGCCACGCGCGAGCCACGACACACCGAGCCCCACGGTCTCGAGCCACGCCAGAGCCTCGGCAGGACCGTCGATCGCGTCGAGATGCGTCAGCATCGCGTCCGCAGGCCTGAGGCGCGCCAGATCGACCCAGCCCCGCGCCAGCGCGCCGCGGCTGTCCGTGGCTCTCACCACAGCCGTCACACACAAGGGTTCGCCGGCCGCCGCGAGCAGCGACTCCATGTCATGTGCCGGATCGATCCCCGGGGTGTCGATCACGATCAAGGACGCAGTGGCACTGTCAAGCATGTGGGACAGCTCCCGGCCATCTGCGGGTTCGCCGAGTTCGACGCGCAGCGTGCGCGCCCAGGCCCGGGCCTCTTCCCTTGCCCCGATCTTGCGCTGGTCGAGGGTGATCCAGAGCGCGTCCTCGCGGCCGCTCTCGACCAGATGGCGGACGATCAGGCGGGCCGCCGCGGTCGTCTTGCCACTGCCCGGCGCGCCGACGAGAACCCGCGTGCGCGGCGCCACCTGCACACCAGCGAGCGAGGCCATCTCGAGGATCGCGCTGCGCACCTGCTCGATGCGGCCGGTGAGGCCGCGGAGTTCGGCCCGCAGTTCGGTTGTGTCTGTGCTTGGCGGCGCCGTGCGGCCGGCCTTGCGTCCCGTGGCGGCGGCCGCGTCCGGATTCGGGTCCAGATCGACCGCGGCGAGGATCTCGACCCCGCCGCCGATTCCGGCCTCGCTGCCGAGCAAGAGCGCGTCGGGGCCCAGTGCGGCCTTCATGCGCGCCATGGCCTCGGTCGAGGTGCGACCGTGAAAGCGCCGGATTCTCATGCGTTCCCTCCGGCCGCCTCGGCACTCTCGAGCGAGACGCTGCCGAGAGAGTCGATCCGCACCTGGGTTGGCACCTCGGCCGGCGAGATCACCGAGAAGCCCGGCAGGAAGCGCTCGAGGAAACGCCGCACATGCGGTCTCAGTCCCGCCGATGTCAAGAGCAAAGGCTGATAGCCGCGCAGAGCGAAGCGCTCGGCGGCCGCGGCCAGTTGCTGCACGAGCAGATGCGCGCGTGCCGGCTCGAGCGACAGGAAGGTGGCCTCGTCACCGCGGTGGATGGAATCGGCGAGCTCGCGCTCGAGCCGGGGCGCCAGCGTCATCAGCGGCAACGTGCGTTCCCTGGAGAGGAAACGTGCGGCGATGGCCCGCCCGAGCGCCTGGCGGACGTGCTCGGTGAGGGCGGCGGCATCCTTCTGCGCCGGCGCGTGATCGGCCAGCGTCTCGAGGATCGAGCGCAGATCGCGGATGCTCACGCCCTCGCGCAGGAGGTTCTGCAGCACTCGCTGTACCCCACCCAACGTCAACTGCTGCGGCACCAGCTCCTCGACGACCTTGGGATGCGTACGCGCCAACCCGTCGAGCAGGGCCTGCACTTCTTGCCGGCCGATCAGTTCATGGGCGTGCCGGCGCACGACCTCGGTCAGATGTGTGACCACCACGGTCGCGGGATCGACCACCGTGAAGCCGGCCATTTGCGCGCGCTCGCGGTCGGCCGCGACGATCCAGAGGGCATCGAGCCCGAAAGCAGGCTCGCGCGCCGGTACTCCGGCGATCCCGGCGGCGTCCTCGGTGGCACCGATGGCAAGCAGGCAACCCATACGCACCTGACCACATGCAATCTCCACGCCCTTGAGCAGGATGGCGTAGGAAGCCGGTTCGAGCTGTAGATTGTCGCGGATGTGGACGGCCGGGACCGCGAGGCCAAGCTCGCCACCGAGCTGGCGACGCAGATTGCGGATCCGCTCGATGAGTTCACCTGCCTGGCGCCCGTCGACCAGCGGCACGAGTTCGTAGCCGACCTCCAGCTCGAGCAGATCGGGCGCGACGATGGCTGCCACGGCACTCGCGTCGGCGTGTTCGGCACCGGCGCCCATCTTTTCGGTCGTGACGCGAGCCTCGTTCTCACGCTTCGCCTGCGCTTCGCGCGCTACCCACGCGAGCCCCGCCGTGGCGCCCGAGAGCACCACGAAAGGGACGAACGGCAGTCCCGGCACGATGGCGAAGAGGCCGAGGATGATCGAGACCGCCGCGAGCACGCGCGGCTCGAAGAGCACTTGCTTGGTGACCTCGCTGCCGAGGTCCGTGCCCGAGCCGGCCCGCGTGACGATGATACCGGCCGCTGTCGAGACCAGAAGTGCCGGCACCTGCGTCACCAGCCCGTCGCCCACGGTCAGCGTGGTGTAGGTCTGGGCGGCCTCGGCGAGACCGAGTCCCCCCTGAGCAACTCCGATGATCAGTCCGCCCACGATATTGACAGCCGCGATCATCAAGCCCGCGATGGCGTCGCCGCGCACGAACTTGC
>SXLG01000191.1 GCA_005777805.1 Pseudomonadota bacterium | reverse complement strand
GAAAGCAACACCGATAACCGCCCCAGCGCTAAAACCGAGTATTAGATGAAGTTTATCTTTGAATTTTAATGCAAATAAACCGCCAAGAATGGTGAAAAGGAATGCAAGAATGCTTATAACTATTATCATAATAAGTTTGCGGGCGCGATGCGCAGTTGGAGCGCCCGGTCGAGCGCGTTGTGGTGCGTGCGGAACGGCCTTGCTGCGGCGCCGCCGGCGATCGCCTGGAGAATCGGCGTCTCGACCTCGACGTAGCCGCGCTCGACCAGAAACGAGCGCACGCCCTGCACGATCCGAGCGCGCGCCCGGATCAAGTCGCGCACCTCGGGGTTGGCGATCAGATCGACGTAACGCTGGCGGTAGCGGGTCTCGATGTCGGTGAGCCCGTGCCATTTTTCGGGCAGTGGGTGGAGACACTTCGCCACCAGCCGGTAGCCATCGGCGTTGATCGAGAGCTCGCCGGTGCGGGTGCGCATCATGACGCCGTCGAGGCCGACGAGATCGCCGAGGTCGAGCGTCCGCGCCTCGTCGTAGGCCGCGTCGCCGAGGCGGTCCTGGCGGAGGTAGCCCTGGATCTCGCCACCGCCGTCGCGCACCACGATGAAGAGCGCCTTGCCGAAAGCCCGCTTGGCAACGACGCGACCACCGATCTGCGCCCGCGCGGCAAGCGTCTCGAGCTGGGCCGCATCCGTGCCGCCGAAGCGCGCGAGCAGGTCCGCCACCGCGTCGCGTGGCGAGAAGCCGTTGGGATAGGCGATCCGACGGGCACGGATGGCCTCGAGCTTGGCCCGCCGGTTGGCGCTGAGATCGTCGGCACTCACGGTGGCCGCGTTCTGTAACAGAAGGCCACAAAAGGCCATCCCGCGCACCAGTTGCGGCCCCGGAGCGTGTGGAATACCTCGGACCTCAAGTGCTCGCCCGGATTCGTCGCCCGACCTGGGTCGCCGCCCGCTTGGCGTTGCTTGCGCTGGCCGCATGGTTCACAGCGCAAGCCGCGACCGCGCTGGTCGCGAGCTCGCTCGACGGCAGCGCATTCGAAGACGGCCCGCCTCCGGCGACCCAGATCAGCGCGCGCCGGCAGCGGCCGCTCGCGACCTATCTCGAACTGGCGCGGCGCGATCTCTTCGCCGTGCCCCCGGCCCAGCCCGATATCCCGGAGGTCGCGGCCGGCGGACCGCTCGCGGCCGCACCGGCCGACCTTCGTCTGCTCGGGACAGGCGGACGCGACGCGCAGAGCTTTGCCGTGATTGAACTCCGCAGTTCGCGCGAGCAGCGCGTGGTGCGCCTCGGCGACATCCTCGACGGCGCGACCGTGGCCGAGATCGGCTGGCGGCGCGTCGTGCTGCGCCGCGACGGGCAGGACGAGTTGCTCACCGTGCCGCCGGACCTCGCGATCGAGGCGGGCAGCGTCGCCGCCACGGGCTGGTCCGCCGCAAGTGGCCTGACGAGCACGCTCCCCGGCGCCGACGCCGACGTCCGGCGGGTCGGAGAAGACCGCTTCCAGCTCTCGCGCGGCGAGGTCGACAAGCAGCTGACCAACCTCTCCTCGCTGCTGACCCAGATGCGGGCGGTGCCCAATCTCGAGGAAGGCGCGACCAACGGCTTCCGGGTGTTCGCGATCCGCCGCGGCAGCCTCTTCGACAAGCTCGGGCTCTCCAACAACGACGTCGTGCAACGGGTCAACGGGATCGGCCTCGACGACCCGGCTCGTGCTATGGGCCTCTTTCAGGAATTGCAGGACGAATCAGTGCTGACGGTGGACGTGCTGCGGGGCGGGCGCCCACGGACGCTCCGCTACGAGATCCGCTGAGGCAGGCTAGGCTGCGAGGGGGACGGAATGGGGGCACGAATCTGGGCTGGACAGAGCGCGCTGGCGCCCGCGCGCAAGCATGAGGGTCGCTACCGTGATGCGGGCGCGGGCGTGAACCGCCGCGGCTGCCCTGCCGTCACGGCAGTCGGACGCTGCGTGCTGCTCGGACTCGTCGTGGCGATGAGCGCCCCTCCCCTGCCCGCCCGAGCCCAGACCGCGGCCCCTGCACCCACAGCAGCCGCCCCAGCCGAGGTCCCCGTCCCGCTGGCGCACGACGCGCTGGTGCGGATGGACTTCCAGAATGTCGAGATCCCGACGCTGGTCAAGTTCATCAGCGAGATCACCGGCCGCAACTTCGTGCTCGACGAGCAGGTCAAGGGCCGGGTCTCGATCGTCTCGCCGAGCGAGATCACCGTCGCCGAGGCCGAGCGGGTCTTCGAGTCGGTCCTGCAGGTGAAGGGTTTCACGGTGGTCGACACCGGCCCGGTGACGAAGATCGTGCCGCTCAAGGACGCGCGCCAATCGAGTCTGCCGAGCCGCGCCGGCGAGGACGCCGGCAGCGACATTTTCGTCACGCGCCTCGTGCCCCTCACTCACGTCGATGCCAACGCCGTCGCCGACCTCCTGCAGCCGCTGGTCTCCCGCGACGGTCTGGTCAGCGCTTACGGCCCGACCAACTCGCTGATCGTGGTCGATAGCGGCGCCAACATCGAACGGCTGATGGTGATCCTCCAGGACATCGACGTCCCCGGACAGGAACGCACGGTGGCGGTGGTGCCCCTGCGGCACGCGTTCGCCGCCGACATCGCCAAGATTCTCGAGGAAGCCACGGCCCAGGACGACGCAGCCGGGCTGCGCGGGCGCACCACCACGGTGGCGACGGGCACGCAGGCCGCCAGCTCGAAGACCCCGGCCGGCAAGCTGCGCATCGTGCCCGAGCTGCGCTCGAACTCGCTCGTCGTGATCGGCAGCCCGTTCGAGATTCGCGAGGTGCGCAACCTGATCGACCGCCTCGACATCCCGATGCCGCGCGGCACCGGCCGTATCCAGGTGATGCGACTGCGCTACGCCGACGCGGTCGAGCTGGTGCAGGTGCTGGCCGACCTGCTCGGCATCGCGGTCAACACGCCCCTGCGCCAGGCGCTGCCCGGTCGCTCGGTAACCGAGGGCGGCGGCCGCTTCGGCTCGGGCCGCAACGATATGGGGCAGAGCTTCGGGCGCAGCGTCCTCTCGAATGCCGCAGCCGGCGGCATGGGCGGGATGGGCGGACGGCGACCGGCCAACGCGGCGGCCGGCCTCGCCGGCGGGATGGGCGGCGCGGGCGGCCTCAGCGCCGGCGGCTCGGGCGCGGTCGAGTTCGAGAGCGAGGTCCGCGTCACGGCCGACCCGGCGACCAACTCGCTGGTGATCAGCGCCGCACCGCAAGATTTCGCGCTGGTCGAGGAGGTGGTGCGAGAGCTTGACGTGCCGCGCAAGCAGGTGCTCGTCGAGGCGATCCTCTTCGAGATCACGATGTCCAAGGCGCGCGAGCTCGGCGTCGAGTTGCAGGGCGGAGCGCAAGCCGGCGACGCGATCCTGCTCGGGCGCAGCAACTTCAAGAACCTCGGCACGCTGACCAACGCCATCGCGACCGGCGACGTCTCGGGCCTCTCGAGCATCACGGGCGCGCTCGGTGCGGCGATCAGCAAGCAGACGATCAAGCTCGCCGACGGCACCGAGATCCCTGCCGGCATTGCACTGGTGGAAGCGCTCGAAGCCGACAGCGACATCAACGTCCTCTCGGCGCCCAACATCCTCACCACCGACAACGAGGAAGCCGAGATCGTCGTCGGCCAGAACGTGCCCTTCGTCACCAGCCGCTCGACCAACGAGACCAACCTCGCCAACACCTTCAGCCAGGTCGATCGGCGCGACGTCGGCATCACGCTGCGGCTCACGCCGCAGATCACCGAGGGCGATCAGGTGCGGCTCTTCCTCTTCGAGGAGGTCTCGGCACTGGTCGAGACAAGCGAGACGCAGTTGCTGCAACTCGGCCCGACCACCACCGTGCGCTCGGCCACCACCACGGTGGTCGTCAATGACGGCGAGACCATCGCGATCGGCGGCCTGATCTCGGACCGACTGACCAGCGCCGAGAGCGGCGTGCCCTGGCTCATGGATGTACCGGGCCTTGGCTTCCTGTTCAGCTTCGAATCGAAGAAGAAGGAGAAGGTGAACCTGATCATCCTGCTCACGCCGCGCATCGTGAACGACGCGCGCGACCTCATGATCGTGAGCGACGAGCAACGCCGGCACTTCCGCGAGGCGATGCGGGCCAAGCGCTGGGGCTTCAGCGGCACGCTCGGCAAGCTCACGCCGCCGCCGCGGCTGCGCGACGAGCCCGCCACCGTGGGCGGCGTGCTGCTGCCGGCGCTCGATCTCGGAGCACGGTGATGGCACATGCCGCGGCTGCGTCGTCACCTGCCGAATTAGCCCGCCGCTTCGGGCTCGCCGTGGTCGAGCACATCGCCGCCGACCAGGTCGATGCCACCCTGCTCGGGCGGTTGCCGATCGCTTACGCACGCCGCAACGCCTGCCTGCCGCTCCGCGAAGACCCGACCAGCGGGCACGTGGTGGTGGCGCTCGCCGATCCGCTGGCCTTGCACGTCGTCGCCGACCTGCGCGCCCTCTACGACCGGCCCATCACCGCAGTGATCGCCCCACAGGCCGCGGTGCTCGAAGGCCTCAACGCGGCCTACGACCGCGTCCAGGGATCGGCCGAGGCGGTGATGGGCGATATCGAGGGCGGCGGCCTCGAGAGCGTCGCGCACGAACTCGAGGAGCCGCGCGACCTGCTCGACGCCGACGACGAGGCGCCGATCATCCGGCTGGTCAACTCACTGCTCTCCCAGGCCGTCAAGGATCGGGCGTCCGATATCCACGTCGAGGCCTTCGAGCGCGAAGTGATCGTGCGCTTCCGCATCGACGGCATCCTCTACGACGTCATCCGGCCACCACGGCGCTTCCACCCGACCATCGTCGCGCGCGTCAAGGTTCTGGCCGGGCTCGACATCGCCGAGAAACGCCGGCCCCAGGACGGACGCTTCCGCTTTCGCGCCGCGGGCCGCGACATCGACGTGCGCGTCTCGACCGTACCGACCCAGTTCGGCGAGCGACTCGTGCTGCGCCTGCTCGATCGCAGCGGCGCCCTGCTCCGTCTCGAGGACCTCGGGCTCGCCGGCGACCACCTCGACGAAATCGGGCGGTTGCTCGGGCGCGCGCACGGCATCGTTCTGGTGACGGGGCCGACCGGTAGCGGCACGACCACGACGCTCTACGCCGCACTCTCGCAGCTCAATTCCTCGAGCCGCAACATCATCACCATCGAGGATCCGATCGAGGTCCAGCTCCACGGCGTCGGCCAGATCCAGGTCAATCCGAAGATTGAGTTGACCTTTGCCAGTGGCCTGCGTTCGATTCTCCGCCAGGACCCCGACGTCGTGATGGGCGGCGAGATCCGCGATGGCGAGACCGCCGAGATCGCCATCCAGGCAGCACTGACCGGCCACCTCGTGTTCTCGACCCTCCACACCAACGACTCCTTCGGTGCGATCACCCGCTTGGTGGACATGGGGATCGAGCCCTTCCTGGTTTCCTCGGCGCTGCTCGGCGTGGTGGCCCAGCGGCTCGTGCGGCGCGTCTGTCCGGACTGCCGCGTTCCGACCGAGGCCAGCGCGCGCGAGGCGGCCGAACTCGGGCTCGTTGCGGGGACGCCGGTCTTCCGTGCCGGCGCGGGTTGTGCGGGCTGTCGCCAGACCGGCTACCGCGGTCGCACCGGTATCCACGAAATTTTGCAGATCGACGACGAGGTGCGCAGTCTGGTGATGGCCCGCAGCGACAGCGCGGCGATTCGCCGGCTGGCAAGCGGGCACGGCATGCGCCTCCTGCGCCAGGACGGTGCGGCCAAGATCGCGCGCGGCGAAACGACCGTCGAGGAAGTCCTGCGCGTTACCCAGGAGGAAGTCGCGTGAGGCGGCGCAGTCGCGCGGCCGCCTCGGCGCTCGACGGCGCCCTTCGCTCGCGTGCCATCCCCGGCAACGAGGCCGGAGGATCGCCCCAAGGTGCCCACAATTTGAGCGACGACCGTCGGTCGCGCGACATGCGGGGACTGGAGACCCGCGCCGGCCGTAGCGACTGCGGACCGGGATGCCGGCGGGCTGGGCCGCGCTGATGCCGGTGTACGCCTGGCAGGGCCTGAGCGCCGCCGGCCGGCGCGTCAAGGGCAGCCTCGAGGCCGAGGGACCACGCGCCGCGCGGGCGCGACTCAAGCGCGACGGCATCTTCCCGACCGTCGTGCGCGAGGACCGGTCGACATCGACTGCGGCGGGCGCCGGCGCCGCGACCGGCGGGCTCTTCGGCCGGCGCGAAGCTCGCCTGCGGCCGCCCGAACTCGCCGGCGTGTCGCGCCAACTCGCCACCCTGCTCGCCGCCGGCGTGCCCGCAGTCGAGGCCCTCGACGCGCTCGCCGAGCAGGCCGAGCGGCCGGCCGTGCGCCGCGTCCTGCAAGCCGTGCGCGAGGACGTGGTCGGCGGCAGTGCCCTGGCCGACGCTCTGGCCCGACAGCGTGGGTCATTTCCAGCGCTTTACTCGAGCATGGTTCGCGCCGGCGAGGCGGCCGGTGCCCTCGACGCCGTGCTGGCACGGCTGGCGAGCTGGACCGAGACCCAATCCCAGCTCGCCGTCAAGACCCGCAACGCCCTGGCCTACCCGGTGCTGATGCTGATCGCCTCGCTGACGATCGTGAGTTTCCTCCTGGCGTTCGTGGTGCCGAAGGTGACGCGCATCTTCGCCGACCAGCAGCAGGCGCTGCCCCTGCCGACCCGCCTCCTGCTCGGCCTCTCTAACTTTTTGCTCGATAACCTCGGCATGCTCCTCTTCCTGCTCGCGGCCGCGCTGACCGGCGCCGTCGTGGCCCTGCGCCGTCCCCCGGTGCGGCTCGCGCTCGACCGGGCATTCTTGCGCGCGCCCGTCGTCGGCCCGCTCTTCACGCGCATCGCCGTGGCACGCTTCGCGCGCACGCTCTCGACGCTGCTCGCGGGCGGCCTGCCCCTGCTCGACGCCCTGCCCATCGCCGGCGACGTCTCGGGCAACGGCGCGATGGCCCAGGCCGTACGCGCCGCCGCCACGGCGGTGCGCGAGGGCCACGCGCTGGCGCCGACGCTGCGCGAGCTTGGCCTCTTCCCGCCCATGCTGGTGCACATGGTGCGAGTCGGCGAGCGCGCCGGCGACCTCGAAGCGATGCTCGAGCGGGTTTCGGCCGCCTACGACGGCGAGGTCGAAGGCGCGCTGGCGACGCTCACCGCCGTCCTCGAACCGGTACTGATCCTCGCGATGGGCGCGGTCGTGCTCTTCATCGTGCTCGCGATCCTGCTGCCCATCTTCGAGATCAACGCGCTCGTGCGATAAGCCGGTCGCGGGGCCGGGGCCGTCGCGCCCTGCCCGGCCCTCGCTGCGGAGGGCTTCGAGATCGGGGCGCGAGTCGGGTAGCATCACCGGCATGAACGTCGGAACCTCGCTCTCGGACCGGATTCGCGCCGGGCATCGGCCGGCACGCAGGACCCCGCGGCCCCGGGCCGAGCGGCGCCAGAACCAGCAGGGCTTCACCTTGATCGAGATCATGGTCGTGGTCTTCATCCTCGGGCTCTTGATCACGCTGGTGGCGCCGCGCATCCTCGGCCGCACCGACGAGGCGCGCCAGACCAAGGCCGCCGCCGACATCAAGGCCGTGCAACAGGCGCTGGCGCTCTACAAGCTCGACAACGGCTTCTTCCCGACCACCGAGCAAGGCCTCGAGGCCCTGGTGCTGCCGCCGACGAGTGCGCCTCTGCCACGGCGCTGGAACCCGGAGGGCTACCTCGAGAAGGTGCCGGCCGATCCCTGGGATCAGGCATATATTTTTGAGAGTGACGGCTCGCGTTACGTGGTGATCTCGCTCGGCGCCGACGGCGCCGAAGGCGGCACCGGGCCCGCCGCCGACATCAACTCGCGGGATCTCGGCTGAGGCGCCTCACCTCACCCCGGTCCCCGGCGCGGCCCGCGAGATCACCTGTGCCCCGGCGCCAGAGTCGGCCTCCGGCGCTGGCGCCGTATCCGTACCCGGCGCGGATCTGCGCTTGGCCGACGCGGCAGCCTGCGGTGCTGGCGTCGGGCGCGATCATCCCTTCGCGCAGCGAGAAGCCGCTCCGCCGGGGACACGCGCCGGGATCGGCGCGCTGTCGCTGCGAGCCAGACGCGACTCGGAGCGGCACGCCGCGCGGCTTCACGTTGCTCGAGCTGGCGCTGGTGCTCGCGCTGATCGGGCTGCTGAGCGCGCTCGTGCTGCCGCGGCTCGGCGTCGTGGGCGGGGTCGGGCTCGATACCGCGGCGCGGCGGCTCTCGTCGCGCATCCTGCTCGTGCGCGAGGAGAGCGCGCTCCACGGCACGTGGATGCGACTCGTGCTCGATCCCGCGCACGCGAGCTACGCGGTCGAAATTCTGGTCCCGACGCCCGAAGGAGCGAGCTTCCTGCCCGGCGAGGATCCGCTGCACGCTCCGGTGCATCTACCCTCGGGCCTGAGGCTCAACGCCTTCGGCCCGGACCTCGAGCGTCTCTCGGACGGGCGGCTCGCGACCCTCTTCGCCCCCGACGGCTTCGCCTCGCCTAGCGCTATCGAGTTGCGCGCCGCGGACGGCCGTGCCCTGACCATCGTGGTCGAGCCCGCGACGACTCGCCCAAGTGTGGTCGAGGGCCCGGCGGCAGACCTGCTCGGGGAACTCGGTCTCGGCTGATGGCAGACCACGCGCGCCCCCGTTGCCTGCGGGCACTCTCTCCAAGCTGCACGGGAACCCCGTCTCGACGGATGGCGGACTGCGCGCGCGGGTTGCCGACGGGGCCGCCCCGAGCCGCGCCCACCCGGCAGAGCGGCTTCTCGCTGCTCGAAGTGATGGTCGCGCTCGCCGTGCTGGCGATCGGGTTCACGGCACTGCTCGGCCTGCACGCACGCAACCTCGAAATCGCGGCGACCGAACGCGCCCACGGCGAGGCGTTGCTCCTGGCGCGCTCGCTGCTGGCCGAAACAGAGCTTGCGGGCGTGGCCGTGCCGGGCGAGGAATCCGGCGACTTCGAGACGACACACCCCGGACGCTATCCGGGCTGGCTGTGGCAGCGCAGCGTCGCGCCGACACCGATCCCCGGGGCCTTGGTCGTGAGCGTGCGCGTGCTGCCGCCGCACGACGCTTCGGCGATGGTCGAACTCGAGCTCGTCGTGCGTGGAGCCGCCGATGCGGCATGACGCCGTGGCGCGGCGGGGCGATGCGAGCGCCGGGTTCACCCGGAGGCTCGATCCGCTCGAACTCTGCAGGAAGCCGGCACGGCGGGGCAGCGGGAACGCCGGCTTCACCCTGTTGGAGATTCTGGTCGCGATGGCGATCGTGGCGATCGTCTTCGGTGCAACGGTCGGCCCGTTCGCGCGCACGATCGCCACTCGCGATCGCGCCGAAGCCGTGCTGGACCACTCGACCGCGGCCCGACTGACGCTCGAACGCATCGGCGAAGAACTGGAGAACGCCGTCCCCACCGCCGCCGACAACGCCGCCTTCACGCTCGCCGACGCGAGCCTCGACCGGCCGGCGAGCGAGTTGCGCTTCGCGACCCGCGGGGCCCGTCGCCTGCGGCCCACCGCCGCCCGCGATCCGGTGGACGTGGTGCGCTACCGGCTCGAGCCCGACCCCGCAGCACCGCGCCGCAGCCTTCTCGTCAAGGATCAACTGCCTTCGCTCGCCAGCCCGGGGGCACAGCCCGCGACGCTGGTGGTGCTGCGTGGGGTGGTGGGCTTCCGGGCGCAGGTACGAACCGGGACCGAGAGCGCGTGGCTGCCGGAGTGGGTCGCCGGCACGCCAGCACCCGCCACCGGCGGCACAGGTGGCGGTGCCAGCAGCGGGCCGCTTCTGCCGGCCGCGGTCGGTCTCGAAATCTTGCTCGAACCCGCGATCGCAGAGACCGAGCCCGAAGGCCTCGGTCTGGTCGTCACGGTGCCGCTGGGGATGCGATGAGTACCCCCGCCACAGACGGACGTTCCGCCGTGCCCTCGCACGAGACCCCACTCAGCGGCTGGCGCCACCCCGAACGCGGCGTGATTCGCGACAGCGTCGTCGTCCACGTGGCCGTTCCCGCCAGCGAGCAGCCCAACCCCGAGCGCGGCGTGGCGCGCGACGGGGCCGGCGTCCGCTTGGCCGGTCCCGCCCGCGAGCAGCCCAACCCCGAGCGTGGCGTGGCGCTGCTCGCGGCCCTCCTGGCACTTACGCTGCTGACGTTGATCGTGCTCGAGTCCGCCGATTTCGTTGGCGTGCACCGCCACCTGGCGCGCCGCTCGTCCAACGCCGTCGCGGCCCGCTTGCTGGCGCGCTCGGCCGCCCACGGCGCCGAAGCCGTGCTGATCGCCGACGCCGAGCAGAATCCTCAATTCACGACAATCAGTGGCTTGTGGGCCCGGCCCTGGGCCGGCATCCCGATCGGCAGCGGCACGATCGGCTTCCAGATCGAGGACGAGGCCGGCAAGCTCGATCTCAACCGGGCCGGCGATTCGAAGCATCGCGAAGCGCTCGAAGTCCTGTTCGACGAACTCGACGTCGATCCAGGTTTGGTGGCGCAGGTGGCCGCGTGGATCGCGCCACCCGACCCCGAGACGGGTGCGATCTCGGCTGACGCGCGCTGCGCCGATCTCGGGGTGCCCTGTACCCCGCCGGGTCGCCCGATGGCGAGCCTCGACGAATTGCTCGCCATCGAGGGCTTCACGCCCCAGATCGTGGCACGCCTCAGACCTTTCGTGACCGCGTTCGGTATCGCGGGCCGGCTCCCGATCAACGCCAACACCGCACCACCCGCCGTACTGCGCGCCGCGGGCTGCCGCATCGGCGACGACGACCAGGCCCCGCTCGAGGGCTGGCCCAACGACGACGTGCCCGGCTGTGAGCAGAAGCGCCTGCCCCTCGGGCTGCGCAGCAACGTCTTCCGCATCGTCGCCTCGGGCGCACGCGGCGACGTCACGCAGGCCGTCGAGGTGGTGGTCGAGCGCCGCGGCAAGTCGGTGCGACGGCTCTCGTGGCGCAGCGTGCCGGCGTTCGCTTCGCCTGCGGGCTGAGGCCCCCTGGTCCGGGGAATGAGGTTCACCTCAGCAGGGTACCGGGAGAACCTGACAGCCTGAGCTGTGCGACAACCGAGGGTTGCCACACTCCCCTATTGCCCGCCAAGGCTCCGCACCGAGATACTGTATCCTGCGAATGTCCAAATCACCAGGCGACCTTCGCGCAACCGCCCTCCAGGGGCATGAACAAAGGACGACGTCATGAACACACCTGACACACATAGAACGCCCGGCCCCCTCGAGATGATCGTAACCCGGCTTGGTGGCTTCATGAGGGCCTGCTCCCTAGTCTTGACGATGGTGTTCGTCTCGCCAACGCTCTCCCAGGCACAGCCTGTGTGGTCGGTGCCTCCCGAGCCCGCGGTGAGGCCGCAGCTTCCGCAGACCGCTGCCCTTGATGCGAACGGCAACAAGATCGACGACAAGATCGATGCTGGCGTAGCGCGAATCCGCGCCGAACTCGGCCAGGCTATCGGTCCCCGTCGCCGGGGCGATCTACAGCAGCAGCTCGCGGAACCCGTTCGCATCGAACTGGTGTTCTCGACGCAGATCAGCCAGCAGCAAATCGACGAATTTCTCTCGCTCGGTGGGGAAATCGACCACGTCTTCCAGGCGGTCAGCTACGGCTGGACAGGTCGCATGCCTCGCCAGGACGTCGAGACCCTTCCGGCAGCGATGGGGGCGCCGCTGTTGCTCATCGGGGCGGATCAACCGGCGCAGCCAACGCTTGACGAGGCCACGCAAACGGGCCGCGTGCGTCCGGTCTGGAGCGCGGGCTTTGCAGACAATCCCGCAGGCATTGACGGCGACGACAATATTACAATAGCCATCATCGATTCCGGGGTGGACGAGTCGCATGCTGACCTGGCAGGACGGCAGGAGTTCTGGACGGACTACACAACCGACGCCGAGCCCTCGCCGTTGGACATCAACCAGCACGGGACCCACGTCGCGGGGATCGCCCTGGGGACAGGTGCCGCCTTTGGCCCCGGTCCCGGCACACTGCCCTACACCGAGGGAGGAGACCTGATCTCGTTTGGAGCTGGTTCGCTCGCCCCCAACCCCATTCACCTGCCGTCGGTTCCTTTGGACTTCACCAGCACTGCAACCTGGCTGGGGGGCGGCTCGACGACTCTGCACACCATCGTCGCCGGCGACGGCGGCATGAGCTACGGTTCCCTCGGTGGGTCGATCGGCTCTTCCCCGCTCGCCAGGACGTCGAGCTTCACGCCTGCCGCAGGCTTCCACTACGGTGCCGGGTTGCTGCAGAACGTCGACATATCAATCACCAACTACCGCGTCGTGAACAGCGTCACCAACTACCCAGGTTTGGGCGATGGCTTCAACGCGTTTCGTGGAGTCGCACCGGCGACGCGTTGGGCAGGCGCCAAGGTCTTTGGCAATGACGGAAGTGGCTCCAGCCTGGACATCGAAGAGGCCCTGGACGACATGGTCGCGCAGCGAGTCGCGCATAACATCAAGGTGGCCAACCTGAGCCTCGGCATCGTCGGCAACCCAGGCACCAGCGCGATGCTGCGCGCCAAGGCCAACACCATGGTCGACAATGGCATCGTCGTCGCCGCTGCGGCAGGCAATGACGGCGCCGGCACCGCCGATGCCAATCTGATCGACGATCCGGCACGCGCCGCAAAAGTGCTCACTGTCGGCGCAACCAACGACATCAACGAGCTGACCAATTACACCAATAGCGGATTCCTGTCGCCCGGATCTGATGAAGACCATAAGCCTGATGTTCTGGCCCCCGGCGGATCGAGCCTCCATTCGTACATCCTCTCGGCAGACAGCAACGATGCCGACGGCAGGACTACAAATTTGGCGGATGGCGCCGCAGACGACTATTACACCGCCAAGGGGACATCCATGGCCACACCGTTCGCCGCAGGTGCGGCAGCGCTGGTCATCGACGCCCTGCAGCAGGCCGGCCTCGTCTGGGACTTCAACGCCAATACCCACTCTCTCCTCGTCAAGATGCTGTTGTGTGCGTCGGCAACCGAGACGAACGCCGACCGTGAAGGCGCAGCCCTATTCGATCCCACCGTAGGTCGCGCCGCGACGCCCAAGGACCGTTTCGAAGGCTATGGCATCATCAATCCCGACGCCGCAGTCGAGGCCGCGTCGCTGGCGTACAGCGGCGGCGCCTTGAACGACTCCAGCGCCGGCGGCCGTTTCGATCGCCGCGCCTGGGGCAGGAAGGTTGCAGTGGAAGCCGGGTCGGCGGTGACCTTGACGCTGAGCATGGACCCCGGCGCGGACTTCGACCTGTACCTCTACAGCGCCACGCCGGACAGCAAAGGCAACCCGGTGATCCTGGCGTCGAGCACCAACGCCGGCCATGGCGTGAGTGAAGGATTCACTGCAGAACCGGATGGCGACGGAGCCGCCTACCTGTTCGTCAAGCGGGTGTCGGGAAGCGGCGCCTGGACCTTGTCGGAAACCGTCACTGACGCCAGCAGTGACCACTACGTCGGCTTCAAGGCCAAGGCGTCGGCCATCCTCACCCCGAATCAACTTCCAGCCAATTGGAACATCATGCTGAACGATACCCGACTGGACGACGCCGATGCGGATGATCCGGAGAACTACCTGGTGAGGACGGTCAAGAGCTTGCTCAACCCGGCCACAAAGAACACCGAGCCGGGCCCAACCGATCCGACGCTGCACTACGTCCGCTACCAGACCAAGGAAAGTACGCAGGGTGTCGCTCCCGCCGTGAACGGGACGTTTCCGGCGGCGGTAAAGCACGTGCCGCGGCGCTGGGATGTCGACAATCAGTTCGGCACTCTGGCGCTGGAATCGTCAATGGTCACTGCCCTGCTGGTGCCGGCCGGGCAGGATGAGGCCGTAGCGGCCACTCCGCCGGTTACCGACAAGACTCACTTCAAGTGCTACAAGGTCAAGCCACTAAAGGGGGCGATCAGCGACCAGACCCCCGAAACCGCACCTGGATCAGGGAAGACGAAGTTCCGCGCCGACCTGCAAGGCTTCTTCCTCGACCAGTTCGACGACTGCGCCTTTGACGAGCTGGGCGGCATCAGTTTCCAGGGAACGGCGGTGGAGGGGACGTGTCTCTACGATCTGAGGGCGCCCATCGAGCTGTGCAATCCGGTCAGCACGAGTCCCGTCGAGGGAGGTCGTGCGACGAGTGCCATCATCGCGGACTCGACGCCGTCGATGACGGACTCGTACGTCTGCTACCCGGCGAAGGCCGCAACAAAAGTGAAGAGCGCGACGGCCTCCGGGCTCCTGACCCTTCCGGCAGGGCACACGTTGGCGCCAAAGCAGTTGACGCATGTTGCGCGTACGCTCAGCACCGGCACACAGGTCTTTACCGCGCCGGGAAACCTGTTTACCGCCCCGACGCAAGTCGATTCGGCCACGACCGAGATGGTGTGTGTCCCATCGAGCGTCACGGCGGTGGCGCCACTGCCGTAATGCGGGGGGCCTCGGTTGTCGCAGGGCCGCGCCGGCGTTGGGCGGGATGTTGTTCTCCCGCGCGCCGGCGCCCCTGCCCCAGGGCTGACCTCGATGGCATCGGGTACTTCGGTGCACCCCCCGAGCCACGCGTTATAGGGAGGTCATGCCGGAGAGTTCGAGCGGGTCGATCCATCAGCGGCGCCCTCGGCCGCGAGGCGGCCCACTCGCGCAGCTTCCCGAGCAGCGACGCGCGAGCGTCAAGGCGGCCGTGCCTGTCGTCCTCGCCGCGATCGTCACGGCGACCCTCGCCGTGGGGCCCGGCTGCACGGGCATCCCGACACCGCGCGCCGAGGATCTAGCGACAGCCACACGGATCAAGCATCTAATCGTAGTGGTCGACGAGAACGAGGCGTTTACGCGGATCTTCGCGACGTACCCCTACGCAGCGAATCCCGCAGATGAAGCGAGCCCGCGGTTTTACGGCAAGGTCGGGAACAAGGCGCCGCAAAACTATCTCAGGCTTGACGCCAGCGGCCTTCCCGTCGACGCCGAAGGTCAGCCACTCCCGGAGTTCTCGCCGACGACGCCAAGGCCTGCGTTCACTTCGTTGCTGACGAACAACGCCAACGCCATCAACCCTTATCGGCTCAATGCGGGCACATTCATTTGCTACAACAGCCATGAATACGATTCGGAGCTCTGGTCCTACGGGATCTGGAGCGGGGGAATGCACGACGTGCCTGGCGACATGCAGGCCGATCACTTTGTTCGCTACGGCGGGGGCGGCTACGGCGGCAGCATCGTCGAAAATCATCTCGTCCTCCGCGAGCACCTCGCGCAGACGGATTCGCCCTACTACCGCACGCGCTTCGGCTGGGCGTGCCTCGGCCCGCCGAACGACCGCCGCAACGTGAGCAACGGCGCCGGGGATCCCGGATCTGACAGGTCTGTCTCCCCTGACCTCGAATTGATGCAGGGGACAGACATGCTGGCGGGTACGGACTTCGAGCCGAGCGGCGGCTATGACCCCCAAGGTCGCAGCTACTACACGGCGCGATTTGGCGATGTGATGGGATATTGGGACGGCAATGCTGTTCAGGCCCTCTGGCGCTACGCGCAGACCGGGACGCTCAGCGACGCCTTCCACCAACTCACGTATGGTCCGTCCACGCTCGGGCATCTGTACCTTACCTTCGGGACGACCGGCCCCCTCTCCACCCCGCGCTCCACGGACGGGGAACTCGCCAGAGCACTCGCCGAAGGTCTGGTTACGCGAAACACCGCCGGTCAGTACTTCATGGCCGAAAATCTTCTGCCTGCCCTCGACGATTGTGCGGAGCCAGGGTTGGGGGACAAGCCGGGCCAGAGCCCCGCGACTCTCCGCGTGATCGTCGACGCGGCCAACGTTGGAGACCTCCTGAACGCCGGGCGCGTGAGTTGGGGATGGTTCAACGCCGGCTTCCGCGGCGGGGCCGGCTTGCCCAACTGTGATGGGTTTGGGCTGAGTCAGTTCGGAGTATCTGCGTCGGAATACTCGGCGGGAACAGAGCCCTTTCAGTATTCGAAAACGACTGCCAACCCGCATCACCACCCGCCAGTTCCGGGCGAGGTCGGCCACGCAGGTCCGGCGAACCATCAGTATGACCTGCGCGAGTTCGTCGAAGCGCTTCAGGATGACATGCTGCCGGCCGTGTCCTTCCTCAAGCCAAAGGGGCACCAATCTGGGCACGGCGACTTTTCAGGGGCGGCGGACGAACAACTGTGGCTCGTCAATGTGATGAACCTCATCCAGACCTCGCGTGTCTATCAGCGCGGAGACACGGCCGTCGTGATCACGCAGGATGATTCCGACGGCACGTACGACCCCGTCATGCTCCCACCAGAACAGTCCTACAACGGAGCAACCATGATCGGCCCGGGCCCGCGACTCTCCTTCGTGCTGGTCGCGCCCTACGCAAAGCGCAATTTCGTAGACAGCACGCACACCGACCAGGCTTCACTCGTCAAGTTCATCAAGTATAATTGGGGCCTCGGCGACACCCCCATGAATCCATACTCGACCGAAGACAGATCGGGCTCGCTCCTCTCCATGTTCGACTTCGATCAGCCCGCCGACACGAGACCGATCTTGCTCTACTGCGACGGAAGTATCTACGACGGCAGCACCGGCACCCCCATGCCGATGCTCGGAACCTTCACCGGCCCCGTCACGAAGACGCCGGACAACGACATTGCCGCCTACCTCAGCGCCACAGTGCCGGCCGGATCGCACGGCCTCGTCCCTGCAAACCGCAATCGAGCGATCCGAAAAGAGGGGTTCGAGACCCGAGACGGTCATTACGAGTGCGCGAACCAGTTTGGTTACTAGACCGGAACCTCGACAACCCGATCCTCGCGAGCCTTGTCGCGCGAGGATCGCAACGCGACCTGCGCTCGGGGGTACGACCCGCCGGAGCCCCTCTGGTTCAGCGCGAATGAGGTGGGAAGGTCGCGGTTTCGCCGGAGAGAGAACTCTCCAGGCCCTCGGAACCAGAGAGACCCGCCGAGGGAGCCCCTGTGGGCACCACCCCGTTTTCGCTCCACGCCCCCACCCGCTAGGGTCGAGGGGATGCGAGGATTGGGGATCGACCTGCGCGGGCCCGTGGTGCGCGTGGTCGCGCTCGAGCGCGCCGGACGCGACGTGCGCGTCCTCGGGAGCGAGCGCGGGCCGGCACCGGCCGACCCGGCACTCGCCGACTGGCTCGACACGATCGCCCGGCGGCTAACCGGGGCCGAGCCCGAGAGCGTCGCCTCGACCCTGAGCGGAGCGGTCGTCACCCATAGAATCTTTGAGCTGCCCTTCACCGACCAGGCCCGCCTCACCTCGGTGGTGCCCTTCGAACTCGAGGACGCCCTGCCCTGTGGTCTCGAAGACGGCGTGGTCACGTTCTCGGTACTGGCCCGCGATAGTGCTGCGGGCGCGAGTCGCGTGCTCGCGGCCTTCGCGCGCCGCGATGCGCTGAGTGCTCACCTCGACCTGCTGGGCCGTGCCCGACTGGATCCCGCAGTGGTCGATGTCGGGCTGCTGGCGCTGGCGGGCCTCCTCTCGCCACCGGCACAGGGAACGAACTTTGTGGTCGCGAGCGGTCCGGATGGCGGAGTGCTGCTCTTCTGCTCCGGCGTGCTGGCCGGCGCGTATCTCGTGCCCGACGACAGCGAGGAAGCACGCCGCTGGGCCGTCTTGACCCTCGCCAACGGTCTCGAAAGGGAGGCCGAACCGCCCTCGCTGGCGACGATCGGCCCGCCGACGGGCGAGATCACCGCAGCCATCGGAGCGCGCGCGCAGCCGCTTGCGAACTTGACGCCGGCCTGGGCCGCGACGCTCGGCCCGGACGATCTCTGCGCCGCAGCCCTCGCCCTGCATGCGCTCGAGCCGCGCGGCACGGGCACGAACTTCCGCAGCGGGGACTTCGCCTACCACGCCCCCAGCGAGGAGGCGCGCCGCCAGGTGCTGCGCACCGCCGCCTTCGCCTCTGCCGCGGCAATCGCCGCCCTGATCGCTCTGGTCGCGACCGAGACCACGCGCAGCGCCGAGCTGACTCGCCTGCGCCGCGAGATCGCCGGAGCCACCTCCAGCGTCCTGCCCAACGCCGCTCCCGGCACCGAGGTACGCCGGCTACGGGCCGCAGTCGAATCGCTCGCCGGCCGGCGCGATCGGCTCGCCGGTTCGGGCGAGCGCGCGATGCTGGACGTGCTGGCCGCGCTCGGCAACGCCGTGCCGGTGGGAGCGCCGCTGCAGATCGATGACGTCACGATCGACGAGGCGAGCGTGCGCCTGCATGGCCGCACCGACACCTACGAGGCGGTGGACGTCGCCAAGCGCGCCTTCGAGGGGATCTCGGGCCAGGCTACGCCCGAGGTACGCGACGTCAAGACTTCGCTCGATGGCCGAGTCGAGTTCCGGGCGACGATTCCGCTCGGGGCGGGGGCAAGATGAACGCGGTGGCGGAGCGACTGCGGGCGTTCAGCGCGGGCGCGCGCGCGCAGGCCACGACGCGCTTCGAGGGTCTCGCCCCGCGCGAGCGCCTGCTGCTCGCGGCCGCCGCCGCCGTGGCCGGGCTGCTCATCGTCTGGCTCGGCCTGTGGGAACCGCTCGCCGCGCGCCAGACCCGCGTCGTGGCCGACGTCGAGCGCGCCCGCCGCGACGCCGCCGAAATCGGTGACCTGGTGCGCCGCCACGACGTGCTGCGCCGCGAGGTCGAAGCGCTGGAGGGCCGCGCTGCCCGTTCGGAGACCTCGCTCTTCGCCCGCCTAGAAGATGTTGCCGTGCCGATCGTCGGGCGCGAGCGCGTCACGGCGATGAACCCCGCTCATCGCAAGGTCGACGATCGTTTCGAAGAGGAGACAGTCGATCTCCGCCTCGAAGGGATCTCGATGGATCGCGTGGTGCGTCTGCTGCACGCCCTCGAGCTGGGAGAGGAGCCGGTGCACGTCGCGCGGCTCACGCTCAAGCGGCAGTACAAGGATCCGGGCGTGCTCGACGTCACGCTGGTGGTCAGCCGGCTGGCGCCCGCGTCGAATTGAACATGGCCATCAGACAAATCTGGACCAGACGCGCTGCAGGGGCGCGGCGGACAGGCGGGACTGCCGGCAGTGGCGAGACATCGCAAACTCGGGCGCGAGTCATCGCGGGCTACAGCGCTTTCTTTCTCGCGGTCCTGGCGGTCGCCTTCGTCTGGGCACTGCCGCACGAGCGCATCGTCGAACGGGCCCTCTCCGAGCTGACCCGCGATCAGCCGGTCTCGCTGAGTTTCGCTACCGCCCGACCGCGCCCCCCGCTGGGCTACCGTCTCGACGAGGTGGTGGTCGCCAGCAGCGACGATCCGCGACGGCTACTGGAGCTCGACCGCGTAACCGTCTCGACCCCCCTCCTCGGCGCACTCGGCTTGACTAATACAATGATGGACATCGATGCCGACGTCGCGGGCGGCACGATCGATGGCACGCTCGCACGCAGCGACGGCACCAGCGCAGTCCACCTCGTGCTGGAGGGGATCGATCTCGCACGCGCGACCACCGCCCTCCTGCCCCCCCCTGGCCGCATCTCGGGCCAGCTCGATCTTGCGCTTGATATTGCCGGTGACCCGGCGCGACCGCGCACCGGGGGCGAAGGCACGCTCGTACTCGCCCTGCACAATCTCTCGCTCGCGGGCCTGGTTGCCAGGGGCCTACGCCTGCCCGATCTGAGCTTTGACAAGATCGAGGTCTCGGCCGAGCTGCACGGGATGCGGCTTCAGGTGACCTCGCTCGAGGCCGACGGCCACCAGCTCGCGGCCACACTCTCGGGTGACGTCCTGCTGCGCGAGCCCCTCGAGCGCTCGCTCCTCAACCTGCGCTTCGACCTGAAGCCCGGCCCCACGGCGCCACCGGGCCTGTCCCTTCTGCTCAAGCTGCTGCCCCGGCGTGCCGATCCGGCCCGACCGTGGAACCTGCGTGGCACGCCAGCCGCTCCCTCGCTGGGGTGAGCCGTGGCTGACCTGCCTGGGTTCTTCGGCCCAGTTGATTGGTGAGGGCTGGCCTCTACGGGCTGTTCTTATTCTTGAAATCCACTGATATCTGGTCGTCCAGGCCGACTACGGCTGTCCGGTCACAGATCGCTTGACTGCGCCTGGGAATCTCTCGCAAAATCAGGACGTGGCCGTGGACGAAGCCGACGGCTCCCGCTGCGAGCTTCGCTCGCCCCTCCTCCCATGAAGACACTCGCCTGGCTCCTCGGATGCATGACGCTGGTCGCGGCCCTGCCCGTCAGAGGTCTGGGGCACGGCGGCGGTCTCGATGCGAGCGGTTGCCACCACGACCGCAAGCGGGGCGGCTATCACTGCCACGCCTCGAGTGGCGCCAGCCGGGCGTCGCGGGCGCAGTCGTCTCGGCGCCAAGGCGCCGCGGGCCCCGCCTCGGGCAGCTTCACCGGCAAGGTGGTCGGCGTGACCGACGGCGACACGGTCAAGGTGCTCCTCGAGGGTCGCGAAGTGCGCGTCCGACTCGACGGCATCGACTGCCCTGAGAAACACCAGGCATTCGGCAACCGCGCCCGGCAAGCCACGTCAGGTATGGTCTTTGGACGCGTGGTGACGGTGCACGTGAGCGGCCGTGACCGCTACGGCCGCACGCTGGGCGAGGTGTTGCTGCAGGGCGGCGTCAGCATCAACCGGACGCTTCTCCGCGAGGGGCTCGCGTGGTGGTATTGGAAATATTCGAGCGATACGAGTCTAGGCGCGCTCGAGCGCGAGGCTCGCGAGTCCCACCGGGGACTCTGGGCCGACCCCAACCCCGTCGCGCCCTGGGACTTCCGGCGAGCGCGGCGGTAGAAGTGGCCAGAGACGCGGCCGATCGCGAACCTGCCACGACGGCTCGATGCATGGCACGGCCCGAGACGTAGCGTCGGGTCAAGATACGTCCGACCGAAGGATCGCTGAGGTCTCCCCTCGTGGATAGGGCCTCTCCCAGCCTCCCCACCTGTCCGGGCAAGACCGGGTCGCCGTGCGTGGCCGCCTGCGGTATCGACGCGCCATGCCGAGCAAGTCACCCAAAGCCCTCGCTACGGACTGCTTCCGAGTCCATCCAGACGGCAACCTGCTCGCGAAACTCCCGGCGGCTCTGCCGCAGGAGCTCTGCGAGCCCCTGCTCGGCCGGCCGGGCCTGCGGGTCGAGCGCATCGTCTCGCTCGGCCACGCTTCGCCCCATGGATTCTGGTACGACCAGGCGGGTGAGGAATGGGTCCTGCTCCTCACGGGCGCGGCACGGCTGCGCTTCGAGGGCGCACCGCCCATGGAGCTTGGGCCGGGCGACCATCTCCTGATCCCGAGCCATGCCCGCCATCGCGTCGAATGGACCGATCCCGACCAGCCGACCGTCTGGCTCGCGCTCCACCTGGATTCACCCGCCCAGACCGAGGCCGCGGAGCTCTCCCCCGCAGATCCGCACACGCCGGACCTTGCGCCACGATGAACACACAGCTCGCCACGCGGCGGCTCCTGCTGCGGCGGTGGCGTCCGGACGACCGGCCGGCCTTTCGCCAGATGAACGCCGATCCCGAGGTCATGGCGATGCTCGGCCCGCCACTCGCTCCCGCGCAGTCCGATGCCCTCCTCGACCACATCGAGGCCCAGTTCGTCGAGCATGGCTTCGGTCTCTGGTGCGTGGATCGCGCCGGCGAATGCATCGGCTTCACCGGCCTGTCGATTCCGGGTTTTCGCGCGGGTCTCGAAATCGGCTGGCGACTCCGCTCGGCGTGGTGGGGGCAGGGCTACGCCAGCGAGGCTTCGCGTGCCGTACTCGCGTGCGCATTCGCCGACCCGCCGGCAGGCCTCGGGCTGGCCGAGGTGCTCTCGTTCACCGCCACCACCAACGAGCGCTCGCAGCGCGTGATGCGCGCGATCGGTCTCGAGCGCGATCTCGCCAGTGACTTCGTTCACCCGGCCCTGCCGAGCGGGAGCCCGCTCGGCCCGCATGTGCTCTATCGTTTGACGCGCGTGCAGTTCCACGCGAATGCCGCCGTCGGCCCACGCCGCGCGCTGGACTGAGCGACCATCCCGCACCGACGAAGCCCAGGCCGCAGACGCGCGACCTGCATCCCTCCTGCGCACTTGGCCGCACGCCTGCCGTGCGCGGGCCAATCGCGCGCGACCTGCCCCTCTCAGTGGGACGACAACGCACGTCCGGGAGGTGCCAGCAGGCTGAGCTCCGGGCGCGGATCGGAGGTGAGCCGCGCGATCTCCGGATAGAGGTCGGTCGCGAGGGCCTCGTCGTAGGACTCGATGCCCTTCAGGTAGCGGCCGAAGAGGGCCACGGAGTATGCGTTCGTCACCGCCCAGACCTGCTCTGCGGGAGTAAAGCCAAAGGGCTCGCCCGTGCCGAAACGACTCCCCTCGCCACAGCCGTCGTCGTCGCCGAGACCGGTCCCGGTCAGACACGCAATCGTGAAGCTGTAGTGGCCGGCATCGGGGATCTCGACCAGAAAACGCGGTCCTGGCAACACGCGGTAGACCTCGCGAATCCCCTGATTCAGGCTCTCGCCGATCGTCTTGTCCTCGCCCGCCAGCATCAAGAGCGTCGGCGCCGAGTATGCGGGCGAGACCGGGCCGGGCGCGGCCATCGGCACGGCAGCGCCCACGCGCCGATCGACACTCGCCACCGCGAGGCTCGTGAAGGAGCCGAACGAGTGGCCGGTCACGCCGAAGGGGATGCGCGCGTCGATCCACCCCGCGAAGGCACCTCCGGGCACGGCCGTGGCCGCGGTCATCGCGTCAAAGAGAAACGAGATGTCGAGCGGGCGGTTCTGCGCCGACTGTGGGTCAGCCCCAAGATCGAAGAGGGTGTTTCCCGTGTGATCGGGAGCGGCGACAACAAAACCATGCGAGGCCAGGCGCTCGACCTGAAAGGTGTTCTGAAAGCGGACGCCGCCGTTGCCATGCGAGAAAGCGATCAGCGGGAAAGGGCCGTCGGACGAGAACGCCGCGTCGCGCACGGCCACCAGCGGAACCGTCGATTGCGCGAGCAATCCAGCCACTGCCGGATCGACAAAATCCGTGAGGGGAGATGCAGGCTGGCCCCGCACCTCGGCTGCCGCCGGGTACCAGATCTCGGTCAGGAGGGGGCGATCCCGCACCGGGTCCACCAAGACGATACGAGTCACACCCACCGGCCACGGACCGGGAAGGAGGGGATTCCAGGCGACCTGCCCGGCGCTGTCGACATTGCCGCAGGCCGGAAGAAGAATGAGCAGCGCGCCAATGAACGCGCGCCGCGGCGCTAGAGACCCAGGGGATGCAGGCGACATATCTTCTCCTTCTGTCACGCTCGCCACCGGTTCCTCAAATGTCAGGGCCCGATGCCACGCACGCTCGCTCGTGCGCGGACCGGCCCAGGCTCACCCCGGCACGGCGGGAAAGCTCCGCGGCAAGAGGGGTCCCGCATCGTGACGACGAACCCCACCCGGACGCCCGACCGCGACCACGCCGCCCGCAGACGCGAATCCCGCATCGTGACGACAACCGCGCCGCATCGTCTCTTCATGCGCCCAGGGTTGAAGTCGCTCGATGCCCGTGGCCGCCAAGGACTCTCGGCGTCGCTTGCGAAGAGCGACGCTCGGTCCGGCGGCCAACATAGCCCCTTCGCCGAGGGGCGACTTCTCTCCGGAGGCTTGGCGCAGCGCCCGCAGCGCGCGAATTCCCGGAGCTAATCCCGCATGTTCAAGAACTGGAGCGGGCGACGGAAGTCGACCGCGTGCAGCCCCTGGATCACCTGTTGCAGATCATCGCGCTGTTTTGCCGTCACCCGCACCTGGTCGTCCTGGATCTGGGCCTGCACCTTGAGCCGCATCTCCTTGATCAGCTTGACGACCTCGCGCGCATCGTCGGTGGTGAGGCCCTGCAGGATCGTGATCGTCTGGCGAGCCATCGAGCCGCCGGCCGGCTCGACCTTGCCGTACTCGAGTGACTTCAGACTCACGCCGCGCTTGGCCAGCTTGCCATGGAGGACCTCGACCACGGCCTTCACCTTGAAGTCGTTGTCGGAGAGAACCGTGATGAGGTTCTTCTCGTCGCGGATCTCGGTCTTCGAGCCCTTGAAGTCGTAGCGCTGGGAAATCTCCTTGCGGGCCTGCTGGAGGGCGTTCTGCACCTCCTGCGTCTCGACCTGCGAGACGATGTCGAACGTGGGCATGTTCAGATTCTCCTCTCGGGCGGCCTGACGCGCCGCGGCGCGGGCCACCGGCTGGAGGCGGCTACGCTACCCCGCGCGCGGGAGCAAACCCGCCCTCCTCGAACAAAACTTCCGTTGCAAAACTTCTTGTACGCCGGCGAAGACCTTGATACTCGATCGATCGCCTGATCAACCCCCCAGATGGAGCTTCCAATGTCGAGTTTCCACTCCCTGAATCGTCTTCTCCGACCCCGTGCTGGGAGACTACCCGCACGAGAGGCCCTCGCACGCGCCGCCCTCGGTGCCTGCGCGCTCGCGCTATTCTCCGTAGGCGACAGCCGCCCCGCCCGTGCGCACGAGCCGGGGACCATCGTGGTCACGCTCGCCAAGGCCGCCGTCAGCGGCCCATTCAGCTTCCTCACGGATACCAAGGGCAAGGGCGACACCCGCCTCGACTACGCCTTCCGCAACAACGACCCCGATGTCGACGTGATCCTGGTCTTTCCAGTGTGCGCCTTCGAGGGCGACGACCGGCGCAGCTTCATGCCCGAAGCCTTCCGGGTCGCGAATCTGGACGCGGTGCTGGCCGGTACGGAGACTCCGGTCGCGGTCAAGCTCGATCCGCAGTGGGGGCTCTGCCAACTCACCAAGGCCGAGTTGCCGGGCGTCTACCTCCTGCGGCGCGGACAGACGCTGCTTCTGCAGATGGCACTTGATATCCAGCGCGGGGCCGCCAGCGCGAACGGCAAGCTCGCGCTCCATTCCTACTTCGATATCTTCGCGATCGATCCGGAGCAGACCGATTCCCTCGCCCAGGCTCTGCTAGCGTCGTCGCGGCCCAAGGCCGGACTGATCGCCTCCTACCTCAAGCGTATCTCGTCGGGCCGCCGAGGCGACGCCCGGCAGTGGTTCTCGCTTTTCTACCGCCTCACCCCCAACACGACCAATCCCGATATCGGCACCTTCAACCGGACGACCTGGGAGGATCTCTATCTGCCAACGAGCCTGGCTCTCGATCCGGCCGAAGGCACGGGCATCGACACCGGCGAGATCGTCTCGCATCCCGACTTCGACTGGGCGGTCGGGGACTACAAAACTCCAAAGGCCGTGATCCCGGATTCCGGTTTGATCCACGACCCCCAGCACTCGAGCGTCAGGACCATCGACCCCACCAGCGCCGGCCCGAGCGGCGACGAGGTCTGCGAGGAGCCGCGCGGCGACTGCGCCCGCTTCCCCAGTGCCTGCCTGCCGGGGGGCGGCTCGATCACACGGGGCGCCAGCGTCAACCCACCCGCCGGGCTCGCCACCACCAGTGCCGCGACCTACACCATCACGGGCCAGTTCTCGGTCAAGTGGACCGACCATGCGCTGCACCCCGGCTGGGGCTGGCGCGCGGTCGCGTGGTGGAACGACAGCGGCAGCTGGACCAAACTTGCCAGCGAGTGGGTGGAGTGGGACGGCCACTACACGCTCAGCGTCAACCACGCCGGCTACTCGGGCCAGAACCTCCGCGTCCAGTTCCGCGCCTACAACTCCTTCTTCGAACCGCGCACCTCCACCGACGACCTCTTCCGCTGGAGGAACCCCGACAGAACGGGCATTTCGACGAGCCACGACGAGGGCCACTGGTATGCCGACGCCGACGGCGGCGATGCCAACGGGCTGGGCGAGCTCTACTTCGGCGGCTACATGCTCTGGTCGGAGATGTACTGGCGGGGCGAGCTGAACCCGCTGCGGGCAGATCCGCTCAAGGTCTACTACCCCAACAGCACCTATGACTGCGGCGACGGCTCCGGGGTGCCCTGGAGTTGCGCGAGCTGCGACGGGCGCGTCTGGTTGACCGCCGCCCACGGCGTCCAGAACGATATCGTGCAGCACGAGTTTGCCCACCAGGTGCATTACGAGTTCTGGAACAACAATTTCCCGAGCGGCGCCTGCGTCAGCCATAGCTTTTGCACGGCGTACACGGAGGGGCTCGCCCTGACCGAAGGTTATGCCGACTTCGTGCCCGCCTGGGTCGGCTGCAGCCGCGGCGACGCAAGCTGCACGGCCTCCTATGGCACCGAGATGGAGACCGACGCCTGCGCCAAAACCTCGAGCAAGAACAGCCGCGAGTGGTACGTCGCCCAGACCTTCCATGACCTCTGGGACAGCCACACCGATGGCGACGACGTGCTCTGGTACGTCGATGAGGGTTCGACGCACAAGATCTTCCTGGGCAACGGACTCGGCGCCGGCGGCTGCTGCGGCAATGGCGCCGGTGCGACATCCAGGGGCATGGACGACTTCCAGACCACCTACAACACCAACTGCAGCGCCGGCCACGCGGGCTATATCGACGACATCTTCGACCAGAACCTGAACTGATCGGATCGAGGCGCGATCGTCCGGCTACCCTGGTGCCGGGCGACCGTGCCTCGGCTCTCGTCCGGCGCGAAGACGTGAGGCACGCGGCGCCCCGCAATCTCGGCGCCGCTACGGCGCGCCGATCAACACCACCGTGCCGTGCTGCCGCCAAGTGCTCCCGGTGGCCGATCGACCCGTGCTAGCGTCGAACGGATGAGTCCACCGCCGCCGCGCCGCCTCGAAATGTTCTTCGATTGCTCGAGCCCATGGACCTACCTCGCGTTCCATCGGGTGCAGGCCGTGATTGCCGAGACCGGCTGCGCCATCGCGTGGCGACCGATCCTGGTCGGCGGCGTGTTCAACGCCGTGAACCGGGGGCTCTACGAGCACCGGGCGCGCATGACGGCCGCCCTCGGCAACGCCGCTGGCCCTGCCGAGGCGAGCGGGGCTGCGCGCAAGGCCCGCTACTACGTCAAGGATCTCGCCGACTGGGCACGTTTCTGCGGCCTGCGCATCGGCCAGCCGGCGGTCTTCCCGGTCAACAGCGTGCGCGCCATGCGGGCCTGCTTCGTCGCCGAGCGGCACGGCCGCCTGACCGAGTGGGTGCGTGCCATCTTCGAGACCTACTGGGGCGAACTCGAGGACATCTCGCAGCGCGAGGTTCTCGCAGGCGTCGCATTGCGCCTCGGCCTCGAGCCCGAAGCCCTGCTCGGGGAGATCGAGGAGCCTGCGTGCAAGGCCCGCCTGCGGGGCAACACCGATGAGCTGATTGCACGTGGCGGCTTCGGCTCGCCGACCTTTTTCGTCGACGGGAGCGATATGTACTTCGGCAACGATCGCCTCGACCTGGTGCTTGCCGCTCTGGCTCGGCCCTGAGGCGCCGTCGCCGAGTCGGGATTCGGCGGGCGCCTCCATCGACGAAGCTCGGCTACGAGGTTGCGCCAGCCGCGCGCGTCGGGCGCGCGGCCGGCACAACCTCGTAGCGAGGCCTTGGGGCCTACTCCGGGCAGCCGCTCGTCGTGCCGGTGCGAGCGATCTCAGTACTGGACGGCTCGAGCTTGGCCCCGGGCACGATGAAGTCGCATGGGTTCGTCATGCCAAGCGCGGTGAGCGTTCCACCATTGGTCTCGTCGAAATCGGGATCGGGGCCGAAGCACTTCGCATCAAGTGCGACCGATGAAAGCGGGATGGGCAGGCAAGTCGCAGCATTCTCCGCGCATAGATCATGCTTGACCTTGAGCTGCCCTTTCTTCACCTCGGCGCGGAAGATCACGGTCGACGGGCCCGTGAACAAGACCCCGTTGGTTTCGGTGTGCGTGACACAGATGAAGTCGTCATCCGTGCAGATGATGCCATCGGTATCGGTGAGACCGACCAAACCCTTCAACTGGATCTGGATCTGCGTACCAGAGGATTTATAGGCTCCCGTGCTGGTGCAATTCTTGAACGGCGTGCCGTCGGTGCCGGGCGTCACATGGTTGGTGAACGAGAGCGACATCTTGTCGCCACCCGCAAGAGCCGGCGATGAGCTGGCCAAGATGGCAATCCCAAGGATCGGCCAGAACCTCTGATGATCGAGACGCATGATTCGGGGACTCCCTTCCCGCGCGAGGCGGAGGCGGCGCGAGATTACGCCGGCCTCCTTCCTAGGGCGAGTGCAGGGAGACGATCAAGCGAGTACGCGGCCGTTCATCCCAGGCAGTGAGAGGAACCCAAAAGACCGCCGCACTGCATCAAGTCGGCCGGGGGCCGTCGTGCTCCCCAAGCGAGAGGCCGGCGACACGCTCCGGGCTGGCCCGCTCGGGCTCGCCTCGAATTGCCGCTGCGCGCTGCCCCGGAAACTTGACGCGCCGCAGCGCATCCAGAGTTCAGCGGCCGGCGGTCAACCCGCGGCGCACCTCCCCTGATCCGCGAGAAGTTCGCGCACCATGCGGACGTTGTGACGGTGGCCGGTCGCGATCGCGGTGACGCGACCGACGAGCGGCATGCCAAGCAGAGAGAAGTCCCCGAGCAGATCGAGAATCTTGTGCCGCACGAACTCGTCGGGGAAACGCAGCTCGCCATTGATCACGCCGTCCTCACCGATCAGGATGCAGTTGTCGAGTCGTCCGCCTGCGGCAAGACCGACAGAAGCGAGCTGCCGGAACTCGTGGACGAAGCCGAAGGTACGCGCCGGCGCGATCTCGGCGCGAAACGACTCCGGCCCGCGGTGCTCGTAGACGTAGCGTTGGCGGCCGACCGGCTCGGGATAATCCAGGGTGTAGTCGACGATGAGGTGCTCTGCCGGCTCGACCACGAGCTGATTGGCCCCATCACGGATCTCGTGCCGGCGATCGATCCGACACGCGGCAACCGGGTCCCCCGGCTGCTCCTCGATGCCCGCCCCGGCGAAAAGCTCGCAGAATGGCAGCGCCGAGCCGTCGAGGATCGGAACCTCGGTCTCCATCTTGACCAGCAGATTCGTGATTCCGAAGCCACTCGCCGCGGCGAGCAGATGTTCGACCGTCTTGGCGCCGAACCCCCCTCGATAGAGGGTCGTCGCGTATCCGGTCGAGTCAGCGAAATCGACGTGCGCCGGCACCGTCTTCTCCGACGACAAGCTCTGGAATACGATGCCACTACCGGGCGGCAGCGGATGGAGGATGATGCCGGTTCGAATCCCGGTATGGAGCCCCTGTCCCGCCGCGGTCACACTACGCGAAATCGTCCGCTGGACGACGCCCGCCCCGGCACCACTCTCGACCCGATGCGGCAGCGCGGGTTCGAGAGCACGGGCGCTGGCCTCACGGCCCAGCGCACGGTCGATCGAGACCAGGAGCGCATCGATCGAGAACGGCTTCTCGATGAAGTCCGCCGCGCCCAGCCGGGTCGCGCGTACGGCGGCCTCGATGTTGGCGTGGCCACAAATGATGATGACGGGCAGCGTAGGGTGGTCCTCGCGCAGCCGCTCGAGCAACGTGAGTCCGTCGATCTCGGGCAGCCAGACATCAAGCAGCACCAGATCGGGCGGCGCGATCGCCAGCCGCTCGAGCGCGCGCCGCCCATCCTCGGCGAGCTCGACCTCGAAACCCTCGTCGGAGAGCACACCGCGCAGGGTGGCGCGGATCTTCTCCTCGTCATCGACGACCAGAACGCGGCGGGGCATCCCCGCGCTCCTAACATGCCGGGTCGGCCTCGCGCACCGGGAACTCGATCAGGAAGCGCGTGCCCTGCGGCGGGTTGTCGCGCACGCGGATGAACGCGCGGTGATCGGCGAGCGTCGCCGAGACGATGGCAAGCCCGAGGCCCGTGCCCTGGGCCTTGGTCGAGAAGTAGGGCTCGAAGAGCCGCCCGCGGGCTTCGGGCGTCAGGCCGATACCGTCGTCGGCCACCTCGAGCCGGACCAGCGCACGGGCCGGTTCGTACTCCGTGCGCAGCCACACATGCCCCCGCGGGGCCATCGCCTCCGGGTTCGCCACCTCGCTCCCGTCCGCAAGCGCGCGCGATCCGGTGGAGCGACTCCGTTCCGCGATGGCATCGACCGCGTTGGCCAGCAGGTTCGTGAGTACCCGTCGGATTCCCGCGGAATCGAGCTCCAGCGCCGGCACACGACCGGCGTCGAGGGCGAATTCAACCGCCGGGTTCGACTCGCGGAAGAGCACCAGCGCCTCACGGACCAGCTCGCCCAGGTCGGTCGGCACGCGAGGCCCCGAGGGCAGGCGAGCAAAGGTTGCGAACTCCGCGACCAGGTTCTTGAGGACTTCGACCTCCTCGATGATGGTGTGCGTGCACTCGTCAAGAACGCTGCCGCCAAGCTCGGCGGCGTAGCGCTTGCGCAAACGCTGCGCGCTCAACTGGATGGGCGTGAGCGGGTTCTTGATTTCGTGAGCGATGCGCCGTGCGATCTCCCGCCACGCCTCCATGCGCTGTACCGCCAGAATCTCGGTGACGTCTTCGAAGAAGAGCAGCGCACCGATCGCACTCCCCGCGTCGTCGCGCAGCACGACCCCCGTGGCGACGAGCTCGACTACACCGTCCTCGCGCGTGACCGAGACCCGCCGCGGCGGCAGGCCGTCGTGCAGCCCCTCCTGGGCGCGCCGGTCGAGCTCGGCGAGAAGATCGCGCACCACGGCGAACTCTGGCCGCGTCAGCCAGTCCCGAAAGACCACGCCGATCGCATCCTCGTCGATGCCCAGCAACTGACGCGCGGCCGGATTGACGATCTCGATCCTCGCCTGCTTGTCGATCGAGATCACACCGCCGGCAATGTTACCGAGAATCGCCTCGAGCGCGCTCGTGCGCTCGGTCAGGGTGGACCGTGCTTCGCCGAGGCGTTCGGTCATCTGGTTGAAGCCGTCGATCAGCAGCGAGATCTCCTCGGAGCCACTCGAGGCGTGAATGCGCTCGTCGAGATGCCCCTCGCCGACCCGGCGTGTGCCTTCGACCAGACGCTGCACGGGATCAGCCAGACTGCGCGCGATCACGATCCCGAGCCACACGCCCCCGACCACGACGGCCACCGAGACAAAGAAGAGAGCGAGTTCGTAGCTGCTGGTCAGCGGCCGCCGGAGCAGTCGGAGTTGCCGGTACTCACGGTGACTTTGTTCGATCTCCGTGCGCCGCCGGGCTACCGCCGCGGGCAGCACTCGATCGACGACCACGAAGCCGCGGATCGTGCCGGCCGGCCCGGCGATCGGGACGATCGTCCGCAGCAATTCGGCGCCCCCAATGCTGACGCGGGTGCTCGCCCCACCGTCCCGCCCCGCCCCTTCCAGAAGCGCCGCCGCGGGGGGATCGGCCGCGCCCACCGGCTGTCCGTCCTCGACCCCGCGCCCGAGCACTTCGCCGCTCGCATCGAGAACCGTGACCGCGCTCGCCCGCAACCGCACCCGCTCGCGCTCGAGAATCCTGGACTCGACCTCGGGCACGCGAGCGCGCAGCCCCAGCGATGCGGCAAGGAAGCGCGCATCGCCGAGTCCGCGGGCCTCCTGCTCACGGTAGTAGGTCTCGGCCATGTCGAGCGCGGACTCCAGCGCGCCCTCGACGCGCACCGAGAACCACGACTCCATCGAGCTATCGACGAAGCCGCGTGCCACCACGAAGAGCAACACCGCCGGCGTGATCGCCACCGCCACGAACGCAGCCACCAGACGCACGCGCAGATGCGAACCCAGCACCCGGCGGCGGCGCTCGAGCAGCATCCGAACGAGGTTCTGCCCGAGGAGGAAGAGTGCCAGGAGCGAAAGGACGATGTTGATATTGATCAACAGGAAGAGAGCGACGTTCTGCGCCGTGCTCGACTCCCCAAAGGGGTCGAGCCGCGTGAACCAGAGGAACGTCCCGATCGAGAAGATGAGCAGGAAGGCGAGCAGCACCGCCTCGCGACGGCGCCACGTCCGGGCCGGGCCCCGGCCCACCTCCGGGGCACGAGTGGAACGGGTGGCTTCGACCCGCGCACGCGGTGGCGCCCCGTGCGCCTGGAGCGGCGCGTCTTCCGTCGGCCCGAGCGATGAACTCATCGCCGCAGCAGCCAGCCGATGAGCGAGAACGCAACGCTCACGACCAGACTCGTGCCGAGCGGGATCCAGACCCGCAGGCCGTCGCGCTCAATCACGACATCGCCCGGCAGCCGAGGCAGACCCGTGCCACCGGCGCGCTGCCAGAGCAGAAGTGCGCCACCCAGAAGCAGGCAGACCACACCCGCGACGATCAGCAGCCGCGCCATTTCAGGCATCGACAACCTCCTACAGGAGCCGGCCCTGGCGCACCACGTCCAGACCGCGCTGCCGACCCAGATGGCGCCAGGCCAGATCCGTGGCCATCCGGCCGCGCGGCGTTCTCTCGAGGTAGCCCGATTGCACGAGGTAGGGCTCGTAGACCGAGGCCACGGTCTCGGGTTCCTCACCGAGCAGCGCGGCCAGGCTCTCGACACCCACCGGACCACCACCGAATCGGTCGAGCACCGCCGCCAGGATCGCCCGATCCATCGGTTCGAGGCCGGCCGGATCGACCTGGTGCAGCTCGAGCGCAGCCGCCGCCTGCACAACCCCGACTTCCTCACCGGGCGAGTGCACCTGCGCCCAGTCGCGTAGCCATTTCAGATGACGGTTGGCGATCCGCGGCGTGCCGCGCGAGCGGGTGGCCACCTCGCGCGCCCCCTCGGGTGCCAGCGCGATACCTAGAATGCCGGCCGAGCGCAGGATGATGCGCTCGAGATCCTCGACCCGATAGAATTCGAGACGGAAAGTCGAACCAAAGCGGTCGCGGAGTGGGGCGTTCAGCATTCCGGCCCGGGTCGTCGCCGCCACCAGCGTGAAGGGCTTGAGGGCCAGCCGGAGGCTCCGCGCGCTCGGCCCCTGCCCGACCACCAGGTCGAGCTCGAAGTCCTCCATAGCCGGATAGAGGACCTCCTCCACCTTGCGCGGTAGGCCATGGATTTCGTCGATAAAGAGCACATCGCCCTGGTCGAGGTCGGAGAGAATCGCCGCGAGATCACCGCCGCGCTCGATCGCCGGCCCCTGCGTGCGGCGGCAGGCAACACCCATCTCCCGCGCGACGATCTGCGCCAGGGAGGTCTTGCCAAGGCCGGGCGGCCCGCAGAGCAGGATGTGGTCGAGCGGTTCGCCCCGCTCCCGCGCCGCACGGATGGCGATGCCGAGGCGGTTGCGAATTTCGTCCTGACCAACGTAATCGACGAGCCGTGCCGGGCGCAGGCTGGCGTCGAAGCCCGCCTCGTCCTCGCGGGCCTCGGCGGGTGAGCGCGGACGATCTGCCGTCATCGAGCAAACCTCCGCAGGACAGAGCGCAGCGCATCTTCGAGCGGCACATCGGCCGCGACAGAGCGCAACGCGCGTTCGGCCTCGGTGCGCTTGTAGCCCAGGTTGACCAACGCGGAGAGGACCTCCTCGTCGCGCTCGCGCACCGCGGCACCGGGAGCCGTCGCGCCGCCACGCGCAGGCGCGCCGTCGATCCCCTTGACGGCGCGTTCGCGCAGCTCGAGGATCAGCCGCTCGGAGGTCTTGCGACCGAGTCCGGGAATCGTGGTCAGCCGTACCGCGTCTCCGCCGGCAAGCGCGGCCAGGGTTTCCTCGACCGGCATCCCCGAGAGCACCGCAAGCGCAAGTTTTGGGCCGACGCCGCTGACCCCGCGCAGCCAGCCAAAGAGCGTCTTCTCACGCTCATCGAGGAAGCCAAAGAGCACGAAGGCATCTTCCCGCACCTCGGTCACGACGTCGAGCGTCACCGCACAGCCCTCGGCGGGCAAACTGGCGTACGCCTGCAACGAGACCTGCACCTGATAGAACACCCCGCCGACGTCGACGAGGATCTCGCCCGGCTTCTTGCGCCCAAGCTGGCCACGCAAGCCACCGATCACGGTCGCGCCCCGCTCACCGGCGCACCACCCTTATCCGCGGCGCACCCTGCCGACTCAGCGCCGCCAGCAAAGCGCGCGGTGACGTCGCTGCCCGCGCCTCCACCGGAGCCGCGGCGGTTGCCGCCCGCCGTCCGGTGCTGCGCGGGCGCGCGCCCAGCGCTTGCGCGACGCGGGACTGGAAGCCCGCGTGCGCGAGATGGCAGAGCGCCACCGCAAGCGCGTCAGTCTCGTCGCCGCCGGTGCGAATACCCCCCACCAGGCGCGCCACGCCGGTCGCGACCTCGTCCTTGGAGGCCCGGCCGTGGCCTGCAACCGCAAGTTTTACCGTCGCCGGAGAATAGTCCGTGACGCGGAGTCCACGCAGGCCGGCGAGCGCCAGCACGACACCGCGCGCCTCGCCGAGCCGGAGAGCGCTGCCGACGTTGGCCCCGACGAAGGCCCGCTCGAGCGCGACCTCCTCGGGCTGCCACTGCTCGAGATGGGCCCCGAGCCGCTCGGCCAGACGCCCCAGGCGCACCGCCGAAGAGCCGACGCCAAGGCGCTCGACACCACTCGCCAGCACCGCCACGCGCGTCGGCGTGCTGCCCTCGACGACCGCCCAGCCCACCAGCCGCGATCCGGGATCGATCCCGAAAACCCGCATCCGCTCTCCCTCGCTACCGGGCCCCCGGTCGCTCACCTGCGCCACGGACCGGAGAAGTCCTAAGAGGCCGCGCGCCGCACGGCCTCCTCGGCAAATACCGCATTGGAAACGACACTCTGGACGTCGTCGTTGTCCTCCAAGAGGTCAATCAGCGCGGCAAGCTGTCCGGCCGCCTCGGCCGGGACGCTGATCGTCGTCATCGGTACGTGCGTCAACTCGGCACTCGCCATCACCACCAGAGCTCGCTCCAGAGCCTCGCGCACGCCCAGCAAAGCCTCGGGGGCGGTCGTGATCTCGAACCCCTCGGGGGATTCGGCGACATCCAGAGCCCCTGCCTCCAGCGCCATTTCCATCAGGCACTCTTCGTCGGCGGCGTCCCGCTCGACCAGGATCACTCCGCGATGATTGAACAGATAGTTTACGCAGCCCGACTCGCCGAGATGTCCACCGTTCTTGCCGAAGGCGTTGCGGATCTCGGCCACCGTGCGGTTGCGGTTGTCGGTGAGCACGCTCACGAGAATCGCAACCCCGCCCGGTCCGTAGCCCTCGTAGCTCGCCTCCTCGAAGATCGCGCCGACGCCCTCGCCGATGCCCTTGCGGATCGCCCGGTCGATGTTGTCCGCCGGCATGCTCTGCGCGCGTGCGCTGGCGACCGCAAGTCGCAGCCTTGGGTTGAAGTCGGGATCGCCACTACCGCCCATCCGGGCGGCGACCGTGATCTCGCGGATCAGCTTGGTGAAGAGCTTGCCGCGCTTGGCATCCTTCGCGGCTTTCTTATGCTTTATGGTGCTCCACTTGGAATGTCCCGACATGGTGGTTCTCCGCTGGCCCCGAAGCTAGCAGACCTCGCCGGTCGCCCAAACGGGGCCCACCGCTCCAGGCCTGCCCCGACGAGGTTCGCGGCCTCGACGAGAACCCGCGCGAGCCCCGGAAGGAGGCTGCCGCCGCCGCTCTTGTCGCCGCTCTGCCACCCCTCTTGTCGCACGCCGGCCGTCCGCTATGGCCGCTCGCTCCGACCATGGAGAACCCGCCCGAGAGAATTGCCCGCGAGTCAGCACGGCGCCGTACGTTCGCGATCATCTCGCACCCCGACGCGGGCAAGACCACGCTGACCGCGAAGATCCTGCTCTCAAAGACCGGCGCACGGTGTTGCCGGTTTCGCTGATTCCGGCGCTGGAGGTGCAGTTGGCGCGGGTGCGGACGCAGTGGGAAAAGGATCGTATTGCCAACCTGCCT
>SXLG01000030.1 GCA_005777805.1 Pseudomonadota bacterium | reverse complement strand
GGCCAGCAGTGCGTCATGCCATGCGTTGTCCTGCGCTGTCGCAGCGAGGGACGCCGGTTGCATCTTGAACAGCCGGACAGCCGGGCCGTCCACGTTGCGCGGGAGTCTCCTGCTCCTGACCAGGAGGCCTGCTCGACGATCCGGCCGGCATACATCACGGCCACCCGATCGGCGCCGCCCGCGACCACTCCGAGGTCGTGCGTGATGAGCAGGATCGCCGTGCCCTCCTCGCGCTGCAATTCCCGCAGCAAGGCCAGGATTTGTGCCTGGATCGTCACAGCGAGCGCGGTCGTGGGCTCGTCGGCGATCAGCACCGAGGGCCGCGCGGCCACGGCCATGGCGATCATCACGCGCTGGCGGAGACCCCCGGAGAGCTGGTGCGGATAGGCGGCGAGACGGGCTGCGGCATCGGGAATGCCGACCCGCACAAGGAGTTCGCGGGCGCGCGCGCGGGCGGCGGCGGCGGAGACCGGTTCGTGCAGGCGGATCGCCTCCACGAGCTGCGCGCCGACGCACACGACCGGATTCAGACTGGTCATCGGTTCTTGGAAGATCAACGCCATGCGGCCGCCGCGCACGCGCCGCATGGCGGCAACAGGCAAGTCGAAGATCTCTTCGCCGTCGAGCCGTACCGAGCCCGACTCGATCCGGCCGGGCCGGGGAACGAGCCGCATCAATGCCAGCGCAGTCATCGATTTGCCGCAGCCGGACTCGCCGACCAGGGCCAGGGTCTCGCCATGCGCGAGGCTCAGGTCGAGGTGGTCGACCACCGGGATGCGCTCGTCGGCGAAGGGAAACGTCAGCGTCAAGCCCCGCACCTCGAGGGCCGCCGCCGTCATCGCTGCTCCGTCGCCGTGCGCGGGTCGAGCACGTCGCGCAGTGCATCAGCCACGAGATTGACGGCGAGAATCAGACCGAAAAGTGCTGTGGACGCCGCGGCGAGGTTCCACCAGACCGCGGGCTGGCGCGAGAGTTCGGTGCGCGCCTGATCGATCATCCGCCCCCACGAGCCCTCGAGCCCGAGCCCGAGCCACGAGAGCATCACCTCCGAGAGCACGAGGCCGGAGAACATCAGCACGAAGCCGATCAGCACGAGGTGCGCGAGGTTGGGCAGGATATGCCGTCGTACGATCGCGAGGTCGGTCGCCCCCAACACCCGGGCTGCCGCGATGTAATCGAGCTCGCGCAATTTTAGCGTCTCGGCGCGCACCAGCCGACAGAGTCCGACCCAGCCGGTGACGCCGAGGGCGATGCAGACCTGCGCGGTACCGGTCCCGAGCACCATCACCAGCGCCACAAGCAGGAGCAGGCCCGGCATCGAGGCCAGCGTCGAGATCATAAAAAAGACGGCGTCGTCGACCCGTCCCCCGAACCAGCCCGCGCTGACGCCGAGCAGGAGAGCGAGCGGTATCGCGATCAGGCTGGTGAGACCACCGATCAGGAGTGCGACCCGCGCGCCGCGCAGCGTCTGGTGGAGCACGTCGCGCCCGATGATGTCGGTGCCCAGCAAATGTGCGCCGGGATGTTGCAGGGCTGCACCGCCATAGAATTCGACGTCTGCCAGCGGGGCTGCGTAGCTGCGCTCCTGGAAGTCGGGTGGGAAGAGGCGGTCGATGAGTGTGCGCGGGTGGTTCACGAGAGAGGCACCCGCGGGATCTCCGGCGACACGCGCGTCCACCCAGGATACGGAATCGAGCAGTGCGACGAGGGCGTAGAGACCGAGTGCCGCCAGGGCGAGCGGCCGGCGTCGCGCCAGCGCGCGCGCCGCAGCTCGCCACAGCGGGGCGCGGCACAAACCTGCGGCCAGGAGCGCGACTCCACCGAGCAGCGTCGCGACGATCAGGTTCGAGACCAGGTGGGCCGGCATGAGCATTCAGCCGAGGCGCACCCGGGGATCGACCAGCGTGTAGATGACGTCGGTTGCGATTTGGGCAGCGATGAAGAGCAGCGAGCCCAGGAAGACCATCGCTCGCAGCGTCGCGAAATCGTTTCCATGGATCGCTTCGACGGTCATCGACCCGAGTCCCGGGATGCCAAAGAACGATTCGAGCAGGATCGAGCCGGTGAAGAGAAAGGGGATCGCGACCACGACGTGGGTCACGATCGGGATCAGCGCATTGGGAAGCACATGGCCCCACATCACACGGAGGTCGCTGCAGCCCTTGGCGCGCGCCGTTCTCACGTAGTCCCGGCTGGTCTCTTCGACGAAGAGCGTGCGGTAGAAACGCGTGTGCTCGCCGAAACTTGCCAGCACGCCCACGACGACGGGCAGCGCCACGAAGCGCCACAGCATCTCGGGGTCGGAGTCGAAGCCCGAGACGGGAAACCAGCGCAGGACCTGCCCGAAGAGCCACTGCCCGGCGATGATGTAGAGCAGGGTCGAGAGGCTCATCGCCAGCACGCATCCCACCGCGACAGCCCGGTCGAGGGCCGAATCTCTGAACGTGGCGACCAGCAACGCGAGAGCGATCGAGAAGATGAGTCCGATCGCGAAGAGGGGCAGCGTGAGTGCGAGCGAAGGGCCGACGCCTTCGCGGAGGCGCTGGCGGATCGGCACGCCATCGGCGTCGCTGCGCCCGAAGTCGAAGGTGAGTGAACGACGGAAGTGCTCGACGAGGAGCGTCTGGCCGGGTGCCGTGGGGTTCCAGACGAGCGGGCGGTCGTAGCCATGGTTCTTGATCCAGGTCGAGATCGCCTCGGGGGGAGCTTTCTCGCCCAGCGCGCGCCGGGCCATGTCCGCGGGCGTCGCGTAGAGGAAAAAAAGGACGAAGAGAAAACCGAGAACACCAGCGACCGTGCCGCACGCCCAGAAGAGACGTCGCACCAGAAAAGTGATCATGTGATGCGGCCCGGCCGCGCAGCCCATGGTTCGCGGATGGTCCCTGCCGCCACGGCTGCAGCCGCGAGAACAGTCGCCGTGCAGGGGCCTTGTGAGATCGAGCTGGCCAGCATAGCCGCGGCAGGGGCGGCCGGCCCTCCGGCGCCCCAGAGGGGCATGACGAGATCCCGCATGGTCGTGCGGCCCTCCATACTGCGGGTCGGCGGCCGGTGCGAGGAACGAGAGATCCCGGCGCGCGGCAATCGATGGTCTCGGTAGGCGCGACCGCTGCGCTGCCACCGGGTGCGCACGCGCGCCGGTGGTGCCGATAGGCGCGACCGCGGCGCTGCCACCGGGTGCGCACGCGCGCCGGTGGTGCCGGTAGGCGTCACCGCTGCGCTGGCACCAGGTGCGCACGCGTAGCCGGTGCTCCCCCCGACACGAAGACGGGGTCAGCGTGTCGGAGGGGGGCAGCATCTGCGCACGCGCAGCCGGTGCCGCCAATTATGCGTGACCGGTGCGCCATCGTGGATGGGCAGGCGTGGCCAAGGGCACGTCCGGGCCGGGTAGCCGTGTGGCCGCTCCCCGCTGCGTCGAGTCGCGACCTGGTCGAAGCGTCGGCGAAGCCTTGCGCCCCCGGTCAGATTCAGCGGATGCTTGGGGCCCGCTCTCGTGGCGGACGTCGCCCATGAAAATCCACCCGCGCGTATCGCTCTCGATGGTCTCGCACTGGAACTGGCCCGTCGAGCGCGATCTTGCCTTCTGCGAACGCGAGGGCATCCAAACCGTCGGTCTGTCGCTGGCGAAGCTCGAGGCGGCTGGCGGGTGGCGGCGCCACGTCGCGGCCATTCGCGAGCGCGGCTTCCGTGTCACTAATCTGCTTGGGGTCGACTCCTTTCCGCTCTTCGATCGAACGACGTGGGCGGCGCGCCGCGAGGGTCTGCTCGACGCGCTCGATGCGGCTGCGGCGCACGGCGCCGAGCAGGTCATCCTTACCAGCGGTCCTGCGCGGGACCTCTGCTGGGAGGAGGCGGCCGATGCCTGCGCCGAAGCGCTTGCGCCGATCGTGGAGGCGGCGACCACGCGGGGGCTCTCGCTGGCGCTGGAGAACACCCATGCACTGCGGGTCGATATCGGATTCGTCCATACCTTGCGCGACGCGATCGACCTCGCTCGTCAGATCGGCAGCGGGGTGTGCATGGAGATCAACGCCTGCTGGGCCGAACGCGGCCTTGCGCAAACGATTGCTGCCGGTAGCGAAGTGATTTCGATCGTGCAGCTGAGCGACTTCGCCATCGGCACCCGCTGCACGCCGGACCGGCTCGTGCCGGGCGATGGCGACATTCCCCTGGCGCGAATCGTGGGACAGCTCCTTGCTGCCGGATACGGCGGAGTCTTTGACATCGAGATGGTGGGGCCGCGAATCGATGCCGAGGGCTACGAGAGTGCCTCACCTCGCGCGCTCCAGCATGTGTCGGTTCTCCTCGAGCGCGTGGCGTCTGCGTGAGGGTACGGGCAGCGCCCACACCCGAGGGGTGACGCCAAGTTGCTCCTCGCAGGTGCTCGGGCCGCGCGGCCTTTGCCGAGGGCTTCAGCGCGCTTCGCCGGCCAGCAGTGGTGGTGTGCCCAGGGCATCGGGTTGCAGGTAGTCGGGCGTTTCCGGGAGCGGCTTGCCGGCGGCGACCGCCCGCAAGATTTCGGCAAAGGAGGCCGTGACGGCTTCCCACGTGAAGTGCGCCGACCAGCGCAGCGCTGCCGTCGCGAGCCGGGCGTGGAGGGTGTCATCGTCGAGCAGGCGCAGGATGCCCTGCGCCAGAGCGGTCGAATTCCCCGGCGGCACGAGCAAGCCCGTCTCGCCGTCGCGCACTGAATCTCGCAAGCCCGGCACCCGAGTGGCGACCACCGGAGTGCCGCAGGCGTTGGCTTCCAGCACCGTCAAGCCCCAGCCCTCCTTGAACGAGGGTTGCACCAGCAGGCGCGCACGGCGCATCAGGTCGCGTTTCTCCTCGTCGGGGATGAAGCCCGCGAAGGTGACGCCGTTGCCCAGGCGGGCGGCCTGGGCGCGAAGCTTTCCTTCCGCCGAGCCGCTGCCGACGAGGATGAGCCGGGCGTCGGGGCGTTTCGCGCGGACGCCCGCCCAGGCGTCAAGGAGTACGTCGGCGCCCTTGTAATGCTCGAGGCGCCCGACGAAGAGGACAGTGTTGCGTTCGTGCTGCGCCCGGTCGCCGGGTGCATAGAGGCGGTGGTCGAGGCCGTTGGGCACGACGCGGATCCGCTCTCCTGGGAGACCGCGCTTGATGAGATCGTCGCGGCTCGAGGGCGAGACCGCGACGAAGGGCCAGCGGCGATAGAGCAGGGGCAGCATCGTCTCGCTGGCGAGAACCCAGGCCGCGATCGGCGGTGCCACCTGCATGAAGGCCGAGAGTCCGAAGAGGTGATGCGAGAGCGCGAGTTTGGGCACGCCGCGCAGCCAGAGGCCCGAGCAGACGATGACCTTGCAGAGCTCCTCGATCACGACGTCGAAATGTTCATTCTTGACGAGGGCGCGGGCTCGATGCGGAAGCATGGCGTAGTAGCTGAGACGGTTGCCGAAGCGGATGTAGCGAATGCCGCGGCGCTTCTCCTCGCGCGCCGCCCCCGGAAAGCTGGCGCAGAGCACCGTCGGCTCGATGCCGCACTGACTGGCCAGACGGCTGGCCATCTCTTCCAGGTGGACCTCGACGCCTCCGGCCAGCGGGTGCGATAGGTCGCGCTCGTTGAGGAAGAGAACTCGCATGGGGGGGGAGGCTCGAACGTATCCGTTGCATCCCGCAGGGTCGAGGCGGCGGCCGACGAGCGGTCCGTGCGTGTTGCTCTGCTGCCCAGGAACGCAAGCAACTGGCCGATGCGAACGTGCGCCAGCGAGTTTCCGCACGCTTGCGGCAGGCGACGGGCAAGAGCGACGCGCGGCCGCACGCCATGCCACCACGGAGCAGGGGGTCTTCGTTTCGTCGGGGGGACCGGCGGCGTGCAGCCTGTCCGCGGCAGGCGCGCTAAAGCCGCCCGAACGCCTTGCGCAGGCGCAATTCGGCCACGACCAAGAGCGCCTCCAGACCGATCTTCTTGGACATCTTCGAGGTGCCGACCTCGCGGTCCATGAAGATGATCGGGATCTCGAGCAGCGAGAAGCCCTTGCACCAGGCGCGGTAGTTCATCTCGACCTGAAAGGCGTAGCCATTCGAGCGAACCCGGTCGAGATCGAGTGCTGCCAGCGTGGCCCGTCGCCAACATTTGAAGCCGCCGGTGGTGTCGCGCACGGGCATCCCCGTCAGGGCGCGGACGTAGACGTTGCCGAAGTAGCTGAGCAGCAGCCGCTCGATCGGCCAGCGGACCACCGTGATGCCGTCGATGTAGCGCGAGCCGAGGACCACGTCGTGGGTCTGTGCACCGCGGAAGAGGTCGGGCAACGAACCGATCGGATGCGAGAAGTCGGCATCCATCTGGACGATGAGTTCGGCGCCCAGCTCGAGGGCGCGCTTGAAGCCCGCCAGATAGGCCGGGCCGATGCCTTCCTTGTTCGCCCGCCGCAGCACGTGGATGCGCCCGCGTTCCCGGCCGATCGCCTCGGCGAGGTCCGCGGTTCCGTCCGGCGAATTGTCATCGACGATGAGGACCTCGAGCGCCGGATCGAATTCGAGCAGCTCGGGCAACATGCGCTCGAGGTTGCCGCGCTCGTTGTAGGTGGGGATGATGACAAGTTTCTCGGGCATTTGCGGCCTCGAAGGGCAGAGAGGAAGGGGCGATTATGGTTTGAATGGGGGATGAACGATCGGCGCTGCGCCGGTGGAATGGACCGGGCGACGGCGACCGGAAGTGACTATCAGGGCCCGGCGGCAGCCGGCAACAGAGAAGTCGCGGTGGTGGCCCGCCAGAGGATCGATCGGCTCTGCCAGGCCAGAACTCTCGTCGACCGATGGCTGCGCTGCCGGCACCCGCCCGTCTGGCCGGGGGCCATCCTGACGTGCTCGGTGTCGCGAGAGCCAGCGCGGGCGCCAGCGCAGACGCGCGAGTCCCGGCTCAACTCCTCGGGGGACGACCGCCGCGCCACGGTTCTGACTTCCGCTCCACCACGGGAACGTGATACCGGAGCGGGGTTCTCTCGTTCGAAACTCTTCCCGTTCAGATGCGATCTCACCCTGAATTTAGCTTGCGCGTCTACGCCCCCGCCGGCGCGACGATCCGTCCTGCGTCGGGCCACCCCGGTTGGGCCGGCGTCGCCCAGCGGCCGGTGCGGCTTGTCGCGGCGGGTCTGGCCTGCGCCCTCCTGCAGCTCGGATGCTCGGGTCCACAGCCGGCGGACCAGATGGTGGTCGAGCCGGTGCTGCGTTTCTATGACGAGTTCGCTGTGCTCCCGCCGGCCCAGCGTCTGGCCCAGGGAAACTGCCGGCTGGGCGACGACATCCGCCCGGCGTTCGGCTGCCTGAGCGGCAGCGAGCTTCTCGACCGTGGCAAGCTGCGAGGAATCGGCGGCGAAGACGTCGAACTCGAGTTCGAAGCGCGCCCGCGCGTTTCCAAGGATCTGATTCTCTTGCGGCCCACCGTCATCACGAAGCGTGCCGACGGCCTCGGCGAGCCGGTCAAGGCTACTGTTGGAGTGGCGCGTGGGGCCGAGACCGGCGCGTCCACCGTGCGCGGCCGATGGCCGCACGCGCAGCCCTCGTCCGAGTGGCAGCCCGTGCTTCTCGCCACACTGCGCGTTCCGCCAGCGCGCCAGGTGCGCGTCAGTGCCCCCACGCGAATCGGTCCCGGTGCACGGATCCTTTTCTCGACCGGTTACGATCCGCGCGGCACGGTTCCCGAGGCCCAGCCTGCCGCCCTGCGACTCAGCGTGCGGCGCGCGCCGGCGGCAGGGGCCTCGCCCGCCGACGAGGAGATCTTCCGCACCACGGTCGAGCCTGCGGCAGGGATCGCGGCCTGGCAGGACCATGAGATCGCGCTCGATCGGCTGGCCGGCGAGACCGTGCGTTTCGTGTTCGAGAGCGAGATTGTCCCCGGGGACAGGGGCGGCGACCTGCGGTTCACCCTGCCGCTGTGGGGTGCCCCGCGCCTGGTCGAACCACGGCGGCGCGGCAGCGGGCGCAACGTCGTGCTGATCTCTCTCGACACGCTGCGGGCTGACCAGCTTGGCGGCACACTCGACGACCGGGCCATCATGCCCGAGCTGGACCGCTGGGCATCGGGCGGTGCACGCTTCAGCGCAGCGATGTCGGCCTATCCCTCGACCACCGGCTCGCACATGAGTCTGTTCACCGGGCTCTACCCGATTGCCCACCGGACGGTGGCTGCTGATCAGAGACTCGCGCCGACGATCCCGACCCTGGCCGAGCTGCTGGCGCTCGATGGCTGGGCCACGGCGGCCTTTACGGAAGATGCGATGCTGAACGCCGGGAGTGGCTTCTCGCGCGGCTTCGACTTCTATCGCGAATTTCGCGGCAGCTCAGCCTGGGAATCGGCCGGCATGGCACGCGAGGGTGTCGATGCCGCGCTCGCCTGGCTCGAGAAGCACGCCAACGAACGGTTCTTCCTCTTCCTGCACACCTACCAGGTGCACAGCCCCTACTTGCCACCCAAAGAGTTCGATGTCTTCTCGAAGGGTGATCACAGCGAAGCCCCCGCAGGCGTCGACCCCACCACCTGGCAGGGTACGGCCGAAGAAGAGCGCCGCCGCTACAGCGGCGAGGCGCGCTACCTCGACGGCGTGGTGAAGAAGCTCATGGACGGCCTCGACCGGCTTGGCCTCGACCCCTCGACCATCGTCGTCGTTACGGCCGATCACGGCGAGGAGTTCGAGGAACACGGCGGCCGCGGTCACTCGGCCGCACTCTACGAGGAGAGTCTGCACGTGCCGCTCGTCGTCAGGGCCCCCGATCTGATCTCACCGGGCCAGACCGTCGCCGATCCAGTATCGCTGATTGACGTGGTGCCGACCCTGCTCGACCTGCTCGGCGTGCGCGCGCCGGCCTTCCTCCACGGCGTGAGTCTCGAACCCGCCATGCTCCGTGGCGCGCCGGTTCCCTCGCGCGCGCTCTTCGCCGAGAACAAGCCGAGTCCGCCCTTCTCCCTCGATAACCTGCTGGCGGCGCGACAGGGCAGCTCGAAGTGGATCTTCCGCAAGCGCGATGGCCAGACGACGCTGGAGGCCTACGATCTGGCTACCGATCCCGCCGAACGCCATCCGATCGAGAATCCTGCGCTGCACCACAAGGCCGAGCTGGTGGCGGGCGGCTACATGAAGCTCGGCGGCAAGGCCCCGCCGCCGCCGGCCACTCCGCTGCAACCGGTCGAGCCGGAGACGCGCCGGAAGCTCCGCGCGCTGGGGTACGTAGAGTGATGGTTTCGTGGCAGACCCGGATGCCGGTGGGGGCGCCTTCGTGAGCGCTGTCCGGGCCGCACCGGTGAGCGATCGTCAAGCGGCTGCGACCGTGGCTCCGGTCCGTGCGTGGCGGGCCGATGCACTTGCCGTGGCCGGTCTGGTCGCGCTCGTCGCCGCACTCTACGGCGACCTGCTCTTGCCTGGCACCCAGACCGTGGTCTCGCACGGCGCGGGCGATGTCTTCCGCTACTTCCTGCCCTTTCGTGCCTTCGGCTACGAGGAACTGGCACGCGGCAACATCCCCTACTGGAACCCTTATCTGTTCTCCGGAACGCCGTTCGTCGGTGGCTGGCAGTCGGCGATGTTCTACCCGCTGAATCTGATCCACTTGGTGCTGCCGCTCTATCTGGCGCTCAACGTCGAGGCCGCGCTGCACGTCCTGCTGATGGCGCTCTTTACCTGCTTCTGGGCGCGTCAGCGGGGGATTCGCCCGGCCGGTGCTTTCTTCGCGGGCGTGGTGGCGATCTGCAGCGGCGCTTACGTCGAACGCGTGCTTGCCGGGCAGCTCACGGTGCTGGCCGCCCTCGCCTGGGTGCCGCTCTTCTACTGCGCGCTCGAGAAGGTCCTCGACCGGCCGAGCGTTGGCTGGGTGTTGGTCGGCATTCTCGCGCTGGCGATGCAGGTGCTGGCCGGACATCCGGGCTACAATCTCATGGCCGGCTTCGTCGCGGTCTTCTACGCGCTGATCCGGCTCGGCGAGGCTTCGCTGCGGCGCCTGCCGCCGACCGCGAACCGGCGCGGGGGTTTCGATCTTCGCTTCGGCTGGCGGCGCTTCAGCGACTTCCGCAACACGTTGCTGGCCGTGGCCGTGATCGGGATCGGCGCTGTCCTGATCTCGGCGGTCCAGCTCTGGACCGGGCTTGATGTGGCCGGTGAATCGTTGCGTGGCTCGGGCGTGGACTATCGTTGGGCTTCGACCTACTCGTTTCCGCCCGAGAATCTGCTGACGGTCTTCGTGCCTGCGCTGCTCGGCGACGTTCTCACCGTGCCCTACTGGGGCCGCACCTTCTTCTGGGATGCCAATCTCTTCTTCGGAGTGGCGACGGTCGTTCTGGCGTTTCTGGGAGCGACCGCGCCGGGACAGTCGGAGGCGCGGCGTGGGTTGGTGGCCCTGATCCTCGTGATGCTCTTCCTCTCGCTCGGCCACCACACCTGGGTGCATCGCTTGCTCTTCGATTGGGTGCCGGGCTTCGCGCAGTTGCGCGCGCCATCGAAGTTCTTGTCGTTCGCTGTCTTCGCGGTGGCGTTGCTGGCCGGAATCGGCGTGGATCGACTGCTTGGCACGGCTTCCGGGGCGCGTCATGCCGCGGCATGGCTCCTCCTGCTGGGTGTGGTGTTCTTGCTCGGCGCGGCTTGGGTCGATGCCATGGCGGCCGGCACGGAGTGGCAGGATCTCGTCCGTTCCATGCAGGAAGAGCAAGAGGTTTATTACTGGCTCTCGGACGAAGATGTCGCGCGGGCGGCCCCCCTCGCCCGATCGGGGTTGATCGCCGCTGGCGTGACCGCCGTGTTCGTGGCCGGCCTGCTGGCCCTGGCGGAGCGCTGGCGCGGGGTCGCGGTCGTGGTGGTGGCGATCGCGGTGCTGGATCTCTTCGTGTTCGCGCGGACGTACCGTGGTGAATTCGCGGCGGAGGATCTGGAGCGACCGGTCGCCGATCGCTTGTTCCGCAACGGCGACCCGAAGCGGCGGACGTTCGATCTGGGCGGGCAGCGCGATCGCTCGCGTAACCGCGCCATGGCTTTCCGGCGCTCCGTGGTCTGGGGTTACGACCCGATCGTGCTCGGTCGCTACGCCGAGTTCATCCGCTTCACCCAGAAGTTGAAGGCGCCGCTCTGGTACATGACCAACATGACGCCCCGGAAGCCCCATCCGTTGCTGCGCCTGGTGCGCGCCGACACGGTGATCCTTCCTGCCGAGGGCGATCCCGTCCCGCTGCCGACCAAGAAGGCTGCCTTCCGCGTCTGGGGGCACGAGCAGAACAGCGACGCCGAGGGGCCGGACAGCCTGCAAGTGCTCGAAGCAGAGCCCCTGCCACGCTTTTTCTTTGTCTCAGACTTCGTTGCTTTGCCGAACCGCGAGTATGTGCTGCCCTTCGTCGGTCAGCCAGGCATCGATCTGGCGCGCGTCGCGGTCCTCGACCGCCTGCCCCTCGGAGTGCAGCCGCACGGCGGTCCGGTCCAGGGCAAGATCCTCGTCCTCTCCGAGTCGAGCGATGAAATAGTACTGGACGTCACTGTCGACGCGGAAGGACTGCTCGTTCTGACGGAGATCTTCAGCGAAGGTTGGCGGGTCGTGCCGATCGATCCCGCGGACGAGCGGCGCTACGAGGTGCTGCCGGTCGATCACATCCTGCGCGGGATTCCCTTGCGCCCCGGCCACCACCGCTTCCGTCTCGAATATGCTCCGGCCTCGGTGCGGATCGGGCCCTGGGTCTCGCTCGGCGGGGGCGTGCTCTATCTGGTGGCGGTTCTGGTCTGGGCGGGGAGAGGGATCGTGTTGCGGCGCCGAGTTGGTGGCGCACCCGGCGGCACAGGCGCCGAGCTCACCCCAGGCGACCGATCGGCCCCATCCGCGGTCGCCTGAGAGGGCAAGCACGACGGGCGTGTTCGGTGCCGGCTTGACCTTCGCGCTACCAAGACGCAGAGCGGGGATGACCGCCATGGGGCGCCGAGTATGAGAGTCCCGCGTGCAGCGCCCGAGAGGCCAAGAGGGCACGAGCCGAGACGGCGTATGCCGGGTGTTGCGCCGTGAACACGCTCGCGGGAGCGGCGGCAGGACCAGCCCGATCGCTTGCGAGGATGGCCACGGGCGTCGCGTCGTGAGCACCTTCGCGGGAGCGGCGCCCTGATGTGCATCCCCGCGCCGACGAAAAGCGCGAGTGTCGCGTCGTGAGCAGCCGCGCAGGAGAGGCGGCCGCACCAGGTCCGCGTCTCTCGATTCATGTGCGCCGTGTCGATATCGCCGCGGGACTTGGCCTGATCGCTCTCGTGGCTCTGACCTACGGCGATTTATTGGCGCCGGGGACGCGTACGATCGTGTCGCATCCGCTGGGCGACCTGGCCCGCTACTTCCTGCCAGCGCGAGCCTTCGGGTTTGGTGAGCTCGCCGGAGGGAACCTGCCCTGGTGGAATCCATATTTGTTTGCCGGCACGCCCTTCATTGGCGGCTGGCAGTCGGCGATGTTCTACCCGCCGAATCTGATCCATCTCGTCCTGCCGCTGCCGCTTGCGTTGAACTTCGAGGTGGTCCTGCACACGGCGTTGATGGCGCTCTTTACCTACGGGTGGGGGCGGCAGCGGGGACTCCAGCCCGTCGGTGCATTTCTCGCAGGGACCGTGGCGATTTCGGGGGGGACCTGGATCGGTCGCGTGCTCGCGGGTCAGCTCACTGTTCTTGCCGTGCTCGCATGGACACCGCTGTTCTTCTGCGCGCTCGAACGTGTCGTCATCCGACCCGGTCTCGGCTGGGTGCTGGTGGGGACGTTCGCGCTCGCGATGCAAGTGCTGGCCGGTTATCCGGGCGGCGTTCTGATGGCGGTGTTCGCGGGCGCCATCCTCTGCGCGGCTCAGTTCGTGTCGACGTGGCGTCACGGGTCGGTACCGGGCGCCGCTGAGGAACTCCGCGTCAGCGACGGTGGTGTCGCGTTTACGTGCGGCGGGCTGGCGCCACGACTCGTGGCACTGGTGGCGATCGGCGGCGGCGCTGTCCTGCTCTCGGCGGCGCAACTCTGGACCGGGATCGTGGCGGCGCGCGAATCTTTGCGCGGCGCGGGGGTCTCCTACGATTGGGCCGCCACGTACTCGCTGCCTCCCGAGAATCTGTTCACGGCAATCGTGCCGGGGCTGCTCGGGGATGTTTTGACGGTTCCCTACTGGGGCCGGACCTTCTTCTGGGATGCGAACCTCTTTGTCGGTGTCGTTGTGCTTGCTTTCGCTGTTCTCGGGGCCACTGCTCCGGGGCAGGCACGGGCGCGCCGGGGCCTCCTGGCGCTGCTCGTGGTGATGCTCGTCCTGACGCTCGGCCGGCATACGCCCGCCCATCGCCTGCTCTTCGATTGGATTCCGGGGTTCGCGCAGCTGCGCGCGCCCTCGAAATTCGCACCCTTCGCCGCGCTGGCCGTGGCGCTGCTTGCGGGCCTCGGAGTCGATCGCGTGCGGGCGAGTCCCGGCGGGGCGTGGCCAGCGGTGCCGGCGCTCGGCCTTGTGGTGCTGGCGCTCGGGGCTGCGGCCGTCGGGATCGCGACGATGGCGCGCGGGAGCGCGTGGAGCGATCTCGTGCGTGGGGTTCAGGAGTCGCGCGAGGTGGCCTACTGGCTCTCGGATCACGATGTCGCGCGAGCCGCTCTATTTGCACGTGACGGCCTTCTGGTTGCATGTGCCGTCGCAGGTCTGGCCGCAGTCCTGTTTGCACTGGTTCCGCGCTGGCGCGGTGCTGTGGCGCTGCTGATCGCCCTGGCACTCGTCGAGCTCCTGGTCTTCGCCCGCGGCCATCGCGGTGAGTTTTCTATCGACGACCGCGCGCGAGCGGAGGCGGATGCGTGGTTCGCGCGGGTCGATCCCGCGCAGCGCACGCTTGACGCGGGTGGTGGGCTCGAACGCGGTCGCAACCGCGGCCTGGAACTCCGGCGGCCGGTCGTCTGGGGCTACGACCCGTTCATCCAGGAGCGCTACGCGCGCTTCATGCTCCGGGCGATGGGTCTCGACCTGCCGGTGTGGAGCATGAGCCACCTCGTCCCGGCCGGGGACTATCCGCTGCTGCGGCTGCTGCGGGTCGCCGCGGTGATCCGACCGGGGGCGAATGACGCGCTGGAGTTGCCCGCAGGCAAGTCTATGTTTCGCCTGCCAGGGAGGCGCCAGAACGACCTGGGCGAAGCCCCGGAAGTGGTGGAGCCGGCGCGTACGGCACCGCTGCCGCGCTTCTTCTTCGTCGTAAACTGGCGGATCGAGGCGACACCCGAAGGTGTGCTGGACAGACTGACGGATCCGGGTTGGGACCCGATGCGACTGGCCCTGCTCGACCGGCCGCCGGGCGACCTCGAGCCCACGGCGGGCGGGCCGGTGCAGGGCAAGGTCGACGTGCTCTCCGAATCGACCGACGAAATCGTGCTCGACGTGTCTGTGGACGCGGATGCACTGCTGGTCGTGACCGATGCCTGGAGCGAGGGCTGGCACGCCGAGCCCGTCGCGCCGGCTGACCCCCGCCAATACCAGGTGATCCCGGTCGATCACGTCCTGCGTGGTCTGCCTGTCGTGGCCGGCCGGCATCGCATCCGGCTAGAGTACGCGCCGCGGGGCAGCCGGGTCGCAGTTGCAATCTCGAGTGCGACGGCTGGTGTCTACCTGCTTGCTGTCTTCGTGAGCGGGCGGCGGTGGCTCAAGCGTTCCCGTCGCGGCGGGACCGCTACATGACTTTTTCAGGCCTTGACTGGACGTCCGTCGCCCGGCGAGCCTTGGGGACGAGATCGGTTCAGCGCAGAGGTTTGCGGGCGTAAGCCTCGGCGCGGGCCTGCAGATGGGTCACGCGGCCGAGCGCGTTCAGAACCGTGAGACCGAATCGCACCGGGGGCGAGAAGGCGTAGCGCCCGAGGTAGGGCGCCTCCTGACGGGTGAGTTCGACCCGGAAACCGGTCTGTTCAAGCAACTGGCCGAGATTGTCCGGCGAAAAATACCAGTAGTGGTTCGGCACGTAGACCCGGCTACCCAGTCCGGCCAGAGCCGGCACGCGGCTCAGCAGGTCGGCGGCCAGGAAGGTCGTAGAGCGATGGTTCGGGACGGCGACGTAGAGCACTCCACCGGGACGCAATGCCTCGAACGCGCGCTCGAGGAAACGTCGCGGGTCGTGGGTGTGCTCGAGCACGTCGCCCATCGTGATGGCGGCGATTTCCGCCGGCAGGTCGGCGTCGAGGAAGTCGCCGACGAGCACCTCGACGCCGAACTCCTCGGTGGCGCGGCGGGCGGAGTCGGGCGAGATCTCGCATCCGAGGACTCGGAAGCCTGCTTCAGCGCCGAGGTGGAGCAGGAGCCCCGTGCCGATGCCGACGTCGACCAGAGTCCCGCCGCCCGTGGTCTCCTTGAGTTGGTGCACCACGCCGCGGAAGCCGCGCACAACGGGGTCGTCCGGGTAATTCCGGTAGTACGCCTCGAACATCTCTTCGGTATGGTCGGCCACCCCGCCGTGAAAGGCGGCGTCCTCGCGGGCCGCGATCTCCTCGGGAGTGGGAATGGGATCGACGAAGACGAGGCGGCACGCGCCGCAGCGCCGCAGGGAGAGGGGTGCTGGTCCGTGCGGGCGCAGGGCGGGCGATCCGCACACGAGGCACGTCGCTCGTACCCGGCACGGGTCGGATACGGGAGAGAGCGGCAGCGGAGCCATATCGGCGCGGGACATGCGCCGACCGTATCACGCACGCTGCGATGTGGAGAAGATGACGGGTGGCCTCGCGACCGCACGGGTCGCGAGAATCTCGCGCTCGGGGTGGATCTGGCCGGGTCGCTGGCGAGCACGCGAGAGATTGCTCGGGCGCTCGCCATGGCACCCCGATGTTGCCGTCGTGGCGACGCCAGCGGCCTGCTCTTCCTCTGATGCCCCCAGTCCATCGGCCGACGGCTTCCGGCTTGCGCGACACTGGCTGCTTCAGGGATCATCGCTGCCGTTCATGCTGTTCAATTCAATCGGTTTCCTTCTATTCTTTGCTCTCGTCCTGGTGCTCTTCCACGGGTTCCTGCGTTCGTGGTCGGCGAAGAAGCTCCTGCTGCTCGGTGCGAGCTGGTTGTTCTACGCCTCTTGGAGCCCGCGTTTTCTTCTGCTCCTGATCGCCACGACCGCGATTGATTTCGCGTTCGCACGGGTCATCTGGAATCGTCGCTGGACTGCCGTGGGGGAGGAGAAATCGGACGGAGCGGCGCGCGCTCGACCCGTGCTGGTCGCAAGCATCGTGCTGAACCTCGGGGTGCTGGCCCTCTTCAAGTACGGACTGTTCTTCTGGGATTCGGTGGCCATCTTCGCCCCGCTCCCCGATCCGCCTCGCTTGCTCGAGATGGTCGTTCCGCTGGGCATCTCGTTCTACACCTTTCACTCGATCAGCTACGTCATCGATACCTGGCGGGGGGTACGGGCTCCGTGCTCGAGTTTCAGCGACTACTCGCTCTATGTGGCCTTCTTCCCGCAGCTCGTTGCCGGCCCCATTACCCGGTGGGGCTTCTTCGGCCCGCAGCTCGTGGCCCCGACGCGCGTTGGACGCCAGCACATCGAGACCGCACTCTTCCTGCTGGCCGTCGGTTACATCAAGAAGGTTGTCTGTGCAGATTCGCTCGGGGGTTTCGTCGACGGTGTCTACGGGCGACCCGATGCCGCTGGTCAGATCGGCGCCATCCTCGCGGTGTATGCCTATACTTTCCAGATCTACTTCGACTTCTCGGGCTATACCGACATCGCCATGGGGGTTGCGGCGCTGATCGGCTTCCGACTGCCCGAGAACTTCCGCCATCCCTATCTCTCCGAGAACCCGAGCGAGTTCTGGCGCCGCTGGCACGTCTCGCTCTCGACCTGGCTGCGCGATTACCTCTACATCCCGCTCGGGGGTAGCCGCTACGGTTCGGCGCGGACATACATCAATTTATTCCTGACGATGTTGCTCGGTGGACTCTGGCATGGCGCCGCGTGGACCTTCGTTTTGTGGGGAGCTTTCCATGGGGGCTGGCTCGCGATCCACCGGCTGCTCGGCGGCCGGGTTGCTTTCGGTCCGGCCGGAGCACCGACCCTGCGCGTGCCGCGCACGCCCCTCTGGCTTCGGCGGGTCGTGACCTTCCACATGGTCGCGTTCGCCTGGATCCTCTTCCGTGCCGGGTCGATGGAGACCTTCGCGGCCTTTATCGACGCGCTGGTCACGCCGCGGCCGCTGCCCGGTCCCTTCCCGGTGGGGCCGACGCTGCTCGTCCTGATCGGGCTGCTCACCCATGGGATTGCGCTGCGCCGCGACCTGCAACGTCTGTGGGGTAGCGTGCCGCAACCCGTGCAGGGGGCGGTCTACGGTGCGGTGGTCGTGGCGGTCGGGATCTTCTCGGCCCAGAGCGGTCGCTTCATCTACTTCCAGTTCTGAGGTTTCGATGGATTCGCACAGAGACCGCTGGTTCCGACGGATTCTTCTCCCGGCGCTCGCCGTGCTGGCTCTTGCCACGTGCTGGCTCTGGTTCGGGCGCGCCGACCTCGCCCAGGTGGGGATGAAATCGGCACCCTTCGAGCGCTCGGCGATGATGGCCATGCTGCAGTGGCAGGCGACTCCACCCCAGGGCGTGTTCCGGGTCGTCGTGTTCGGGGACTCGCTCTTCCTCGTGAAAGGTGACGCGGACCACCCGAAGCAGGTGCACTCGATTGCTCTCGGCGACAGTCTCAAGGCCGAGCGAGTGCCGGCAGCGGTGCTCACCCTCGTCCAGGCCGCATTTCGTCCGATTCATCTGTGGTACCTGTTGGACGACGTGATCGAGATCCGGCCGGATCTGGTCGTGGTGGAGGTCAATCTGCGCTTGCTCGGGCTGCAGCGGCATCTGCCGGCGAGCTACCGCTTTGCGGCGCTCTCCCGGCGCATGTCCCCGCGGCGTATGTTGCGCTTGCGAGACGCGATGCAGCTCGAGGAGGTCGATCCGGTCGGGCCCTTCCTGTGGAAGGCAAGCGAGGCGATGGGCACGCTCTACGCAGCCGACGGCGCCCGCGATATGGGCCGCGAGACACTCAAGGATCTCGGTCTCAGGACCAACGCGGCATTGGGCCTCGTCTCCATGGGCCGGATCAATCCCTTCGAGAAACTCGATAGCGCCGATGAAGTCGAGCTGATGTACGGCTGGGATCCCGAGGAGCATCCCGGTGTCGACGCGTTGCGCGCCATTCGCGAGGAACTCGAGACCCTCGGCATCCCGGTGGTGTTCGTGGTGGCGCCGATCCGGACGGATCTCGTGGCCAAGCTCGGGATGCGCGAGGAGATCCAGCTCTCGGCCCGTGTCAATCGTCTGCGCGAAGTCATCGGGGCCTCACACCAGGAGTGGCTCAATCTGTCGTCGGCACTTCCCCAGACCGCATTCCGCGACGAGCAGAACCATCTCACGGCTGATGGGATGCAGATGGTCTCGGATCGGATCGCACGGCGCACGGCGCAGCGGCTTCGGGTCGAACACGGCGAGGTCATGGACCAACTCCATGCCCGCCAGGTTCTCCCACTGATGAGGCGCCGGCAAGATCAGCCCCGCCAACCGGATGCCGAGTCGGCGAGTGCGAGCGAGGAGGAGGGGGATCCACTGAGCCGGCCGAAGACTGGCCCCATGTAAATCATGGTTGATGAGACCTCGTCGCGAGAAGGGCCCCTGGTCCAGCCTCGCAGATCTGCTCGAGGGGACTATTGCCGCTCGCGCCACCAGGTTCGGGCGGCCGCCAGCACGCTCGCAACGACGAGCAGGCCCGTGAGGGCGGCTGGCCAGAGAACCGGCTCGTTCCACTCACGTCTGAGTTCGGCGCGGCGTTCGGGATCCAGCGCCAGGTACTTCAGAATCGAGAAGGACATCCCGAGCGGCTTCAGGTTGCGCAGCCAGCCGTGGTGGAGCGTGTAGTCCTCGGGGTAGAAAAGCTCGATCCAGGGGCGTTCCCGTTCGACGATCTCGACCATGCGGGCGATCAGGGCGTTGCGCTCCGGTCCCGGCGGCCGATCCCGCATCTGCAGGAAGAGCGTATCGTACTCGGCGTTCGCGAAGTTCGCCGTGTTCGGCCCCCCGCTGGCGGTGCGACCCATGCGGCTCCAGAGCAGGAAGAGAAAATTCTCGGCGTCGGGGTAGTCGGCGACCCAGCCCCAGAAAAAGATCTGGTAGGCGTTGCGTCGGACCTTGTCCTGGAACTGGTTGTAGGTGGTGGCGGCGATCGTGACGTCGAGTCCGATGCGACGCCAGGAATCGACCAACCACTGGTAGCGCACCATTCCGCGGGCACTGGTGTCGTAGGTGTCGAAGGTGAGGCGGAGCGGCTCTGCGGTCGCGGGATCGATCCCGCCGGGGACCCCGGCCAGGCGCAGCAAACCACGCGCCCGCTCGAGATCGACCTGGCGAAAGGGATTCGGCAAGCCGGCATGGTGACCCTCGATCCCCGGCGGGATCGGTGACTCCGCTGGCAGACCGCGGTCGTTGATGAACACGCGAATGAACTCGCGGGAGTCGATTGCAAGACTCATTGCCTGACGAAGCAGACGGCTGCGTGACCCGCCGGGAGCGCCCACGACGGCGTCGTCCATGTTGAAGCCGACGTAGAAGATCGCCGGCACCGCGGTCGTCTTCAGATCCAGGCCGCGCTGCCGCATCTCCGGCGAAAGGCTGCCCTCGGGAACGATCTGGTCGAACTGCTCCTCCACGATCTGGGAGAGATCGTAGTAGCCCTGGAGGAACTTGGTGAAGGCCGGCATCGGTTCCTTCTCGAGTCGGAGTTCGACGCGATCGAGAAAGGGCAGCGGTTGCCCGGCGTAGCGCGGGTCGAGGAGACCCGCCGCGCGATCCTCGGCCGAGCCGGTGGAGGGATAGGTGGCGCCGGGCGCGTGCCACTCGGGATGACGGCGGCCGTACCATTCGGGGGAGCGTTCCAGCACGATGCGGCTCTGCTTGTCGTAGCGCGCCAGTCGGAAGGGGCCGTTGCCCACCGCGTGTTCGGCCAGCGTCGGGCGCCCCTCCTTGCCGTTATACCAGACTACGGCCTCCCAGGGCAGCGGCGTCGTGAACTCCATCGCGAGCCAGTAGACGATCTGCGGCCAGGCTCGGGTCAGCACGATCTCGAAATCGTGCACGGAACGCACCCGGAGTCCGCTCATGCCCCCCAAGGCGGCGTACTGCTCGTCGATTCTCATCTCGACGAAGCGGGTGTCGCGCTCGCGACGTTCGGCGAGGCGGCGGCCAAAGTCCGCGAAACCCTGGATCCGCTCGAAGTTCGCCGCCACGGGACTGCCGACCGCGGGATCGGCGAGGCGCATGATCTGAAAGGCGATGTCGGCCGCGGTGATCGGGCGCGTCCGACGGCCCGCGCCGCCGAGCCGGAAGCACGGGTCCTCGTGGAAGAGGAGATCCGGCCGGAGGCGCAGGGTGTAGCGGACGCGGCCGTCGGCCTGAACCACGGGCAGGGGCACTTCCTCGGCGAGGCCTGGGATCAGGCGGTAGGGGCGCTCGAGATAGGCGTATTGGAGCAGCGTGTCATAGACCGCCCCCGTCACGGCGTGGTCCACGGTCGAGTAGGCGATCGCCGGATCGAGCGTCTTGGGCGCGACCGGGTAGTACAGGAACTCGGCGTTTCCGGTGGCGTCGCGCGCGGGATAGGGGTCGTTGGTGCAGGCGGGTGCGGCCGCGAGCGCGAGTGCCGAGAGGATCGCGAGTTGGTTCCCGGTAACCGTGGAGAGCGTCGCCCGAACCGGGGCGTGGGATCGTCGCGGCCGGGCCACGCCGGCACGCAACTAGGACCTGCCTCGGGAAGCAAGTCGTCGTGCGAGCCGGCAAGTCGGCCTGTTGCGACAGCGGCGGTGTAGGCAGGCACGATTTCGTCTGCGACTGCGAAACGAGCGACGTTACCGAACGAGATGTTGGCAGGCAGGATCTCGTCTGCGACAACTGAGGCAGAAGGTCCGCCCCCCGCCTGCGAGAACGCTCGCGACGGCAGGGCGCCCCACGCCCTCTGCAGGAGCCACTCGATGCCCGCGAAGATCGGCAAGATCTATCTCACGCCCGGCGGCGCGCAGCTCATCGTCACCAAGGGCGGTCCCGGTGAGTTGAGCGATGGCGCCGTGCCCCTGGAGATGAAGGACGGAGGCGGTGGCTTCCCGCCGGAGGCCGTGCCGGGCAGCGCGTCGCTCGCGTTGGGCAAGCGCTATCGCTCGGCCGACGCCGCAGTCGAGGTGCTGATCAACAAGCCCGGTCCCTGCGATTTGCGCTACGACGGCGAGCCCATGCAGCTCAAGGAATCCAAGCCTCTGCCCTCGAGCGACTGAGCGTTGTATTGCAGCGGACGGTAGCGTTCCGGGCGGCCCCTGCCCTCGAGCGACTGAACGCGGCTTTGCAGGCCGCCGCCGTTCCCGTATGGCGCTCTCATGCTGAGCCGCTTCGACGACTACCCGATCCACCAGACGCCCGAGCCGGTCGCCGTGCCCGCGACCGCCGATCGCAACGCCTACGATCGCTACTGGTTCAACGGCTATGCCGGAGACGGCTCGTTCTACTTCGGCATCGGGATGGGCCTCTATCCCAACCTCGGCATCCTCGACTGTGGCTTCAGCATCGTCGATCCCGAGGAGCAGCACTCCTTTCACGCTTCCCGGCGACGCCCCACCGATCCGACCGACCTCAATGTCGGGCCGTTTCGCATCGACGTGATCGAGCCGATGCGCCGGATGCGAGTGGTGATTGACGACAACCAGACCGGCATCGCATGCGATCTCACCTTCACGGCACGTACCGCGTGCATCGAGGAGGGGCGTCAGACGCTGCGTGCGCGCGGTGGCAAGCTGATCATGGATTCGACGCGCTTTGCGCAGTTCGGACGCTGGCAGGGCGAAATCCGCTACGGTCGGCGCAGCGTGCGGGTCGATCGCGAGCACGTCTTCGGGACCAAGGATCGCTCGTGGGGCGTGCGTCCGGTCGGTGATCCCGATCCAGGCGGGGCGCCGCTGACCGAGATTCCAGGCGTCTACTTCCTCTGGTCGCCGGTGCATTGGGCCAAGCGCTGCACGCATCTCGGCATCTTCGAGGAGCCCAGCGGTCACGCCTGGCACATGGATGGTGCGATCGTGCCGGCCTACGAGGATCCGGCGCTGATTCCCGGCACCGAGGATCCGGCGATCGAGTACATGTCGCGCGTAGAGCGCAAGATTATCTATGTTCCGGGAACGCGGCGGGCCGCACGGGCCGAGACTGTGCTTGTCGGCAAGGACGGCCGCCGGCACGAGATCTCGCTCGAACCGCTGCTCTGCTTCCGCATGAAGGGTATCGGCTACATGAACTCCGAGTGGGGCCACGGGCGCTGGAAGGGCGACCTCGCCGTCGGCGGCGAGTCGTGGCGCAACGCCGACCTCGACCCGATGGGGATCGACAACCTCCACGTCCAGCAGGTGATGCGGGCGCGGATGGGCGACGAGCAGGGGATCGGCGTGCTCGAGCAGCTCTGCATCGGGCCGCATGCTCCTTCGGGTTTCGAGCAGCTCTTCGACCCGGCCAAGGGCTGAACAGAGGACCCGTGGGGGCATCCCGACGTTCGAGAACGCCGGGCACGCGGGCTTCTCGGCAGCGCGAAGCGGCGGGCGTGTTCGACACCGGCCGTGGCGCGCGTCGTGCGGTCCCGTGCTTGCAGAGAGCGGGCGCGACCAGGGGAGTTCGAATCAAATGCCGATGAATGTCACACCCGTGCCCGCGCTCGGTGAGCGCATCAATCATATCCGTCTGCTCACGGCGCGAATCGTCAACGAGGAGATCCTGCCCTTCGAGCGTCTCCTGACCGGTCGCGCCGACCAGGGCAGTGGGCCCTCGGCCGAGGAGGTCCGGCAGCGGCTTCGTGTCCGCGTGACGGAGGCTGGGCTGTGGGCGCCGCATCTTCCGCCCGAGTACGGCGGTGCCGGGCTCTCGTTCCTCGAGCACGCCTACATGAACGAGATTCTGGCCTACAGTCCGATCGCGGCGCGATTCTTCGGCGTAGTCGCCCCGAACTCCGGCAACCAGCAGATTCTCCTGCGCTACGGGACCGCCGAGCAGAAGCGCCGCTGGCTCGTGCCGCTCACGGAAGGCCGGCTCGAATCCGGGTTCTCGATGACCGAGCCCGAGGTGGCGGGCTCCGATCCGCGTGCGATCCGCACCACGGCGCGTCGCGAGGGTGATTTCTGGGTCATCAATGGCCACAAATGGTTCACCTCCAACGGCAAGCGCGCCGACTTCCTGATCGTGATGTGCCGCACGGAAGACGCGGGCGGCCCGTCGGAGCGCAACGGCAGGATGACCCAGATCATCGTGCCGACGGATACTCCGGGCGTGAAGATCGTGCGCGGTATCGAGGTCTGGGGTCGCGAGAGTGACCACTGCGAGATCCTCTACGAGGACGTGCGCGTGCCGGTCGAGAACCAGCTCGGTGGCGTCGGTTCCGGGCACGAGGCGGCGCAGGTCCGACTCGGCGCCGGCCGCGTCTACCATTGCATGAACGCGGTCGGCCATATGTGGCGGGCGTTTGATCTCATGGTCGAGCGGACAACCCTGCGTGAGGTCCATGGCGGTCTGCTGGAGACGCGACAGTTCGTGCAGGGCTTCATTGCGGATTCATATATCGACATCCAGGCGGCACGACTCATGACGATTGCCTGCGCCGAGAAGATGGACGCCGGCGGGGATGCCCGGACGGAGATCTCCGCGATCAAGGTCTTCGTGCCGGCGGCGTTCGAGCGCGTCGTCGATCGAGCGATTCAGGTCTGGGGAGCGGCTGGCGTGTCGGGCGATCTTCCTTTCTGGGCGATGGCACAAGGCGCCCGGACCCTTCGCCTGGCCGACGGGCCCGACGAAGTGCATCGGATCCTGATCGCGAAGAATGTGCTGGCGGGGGCACACGCGGGGCAGGGCTGGAACTTCGGCTGACGGCTCCCGGCTCTCGAGGCGCGACACGGTGTGGGCGGCCTCGTCTAATTGCGAGATTGATGATCGGCTGACGGCTCCCGGATCGACACGGTGGCGGCTCGCCGGCCCTGCACTTGCGGCGGAACCTCGGCGGACGACTCGCGGACCTCGAAGGACGGGCCCGTGCCGGGGGTGGCTAGTGTCGCGTTCCGCAAATAGCTTTACAAATTCGGCTGGAGGGTGGCCGCTGCCTGCATCCTGCGCAGGATTCGCGGTTGTAAGGAAGCGTTGGAAACAGGCCGCTACAGATTGCCCTTGTGCTGGGAGCCGTCCACCGCAAGGCAGGCGCCCGTCACCCACGACGCTCGCGGCGAGAGCAGGAACACGACCGCCGCAGCCACTTCCTCGGGGGTTCCCATCCGCCCCCAGGGAATGGTCGCCAACATGGCGTCGTAGCTCGGCCGGTCGGCGCTGCGGATCTGGTCCCACACGCCACCGGGGAATTCGATCGCGCCCGGCGCCACGCAGTTGACGCGGATGCCGTGCGGCGCCAGCGCGACCGCGAGATGTTTCGAGTGACTGATCAGGGCGGCCTTCATCGCGGAATAGGCGGCTGGCCCCGGCGCCTCCAGGGCCGCGGTCGAGGCGATGTGCACGATGCTGCCGCCGGGCTGGGCCGCGAGCCAGGGGCGGACGCGCTGGCTCGCCCGCATCGTGGCCAGCACGTCGATCTCGAAATTGGCGGACCAGGCCGCAGTGTCGTCGCCCATCGCGAATCCCGAAGCATTGTTGACGAGCGCGTCCAGCCGGCCGAGAACAGCGTGCGCTTCGTCGAGGAAAGCGTCGAGCCGGGTGCCGTCGCGCACGTCGCAGATCGCCGCGTGGGCGCGCACGCCCTGCAGGCGGATTTGGGCGGCAGTCGCTTCGAGGTCGGCCGGTGTGCGGGCACAGATCGCGACGTCGCAGCCTTCGGCCGCAAGGCCAAGGGCGATCGCGCGTCCGATTCCGCGACTGCCGCCGGTTATGATGGCTGCTCTGCCCGCGAGCCCGAGATCCATGCTGCCCCCCTGAGCAGTTCGACGCCGCCCCCGGCCCCGATAGCCCGGAGGCGAGGGCGGGGCCACCCCGTGGCGCGACCCGGCGCTCCGGTGGAGACGTCCGCGAGCATCTGCTCGACGCTCGCCAGCGCGGGCCACCGCCTGGTGCCCCCCGCGCGTCGCGCTGCCGGCTTGGTTCCGCGCGCCGGCCCCGTACGGCGGCGTTCAGGCTGTTTTCGCGCGCGCGTCCTCGAACACCAGTTGGAAATTCTGCTTGCGCAGGCGGTGGCGCGGCTGATAGTCGATCAAAGCCGCGCAGCCCGTGCCGGCGAAAGCGGTATCGACCTGGGCTCGTGCCGTGGTGTCGAGTGCGGCCACGGCGTCGAAGAGGCGAGTGGCGAGCCAGAGTGCGTAGGCGTTGGTGTAGCGCGGGAACTCGACCCCGCGCAGTGAAGTGCGATGAAAGCCGCTCGCGCGCGGGGGCGAGACCTGGTGTGCTTCGGGACGTCCGTCAGCCCATGTTTCGAAATCGCGCAGGCCGTCGAGCAGGAGCGGAACCGCGTCGCGGCCGATCAACTCGAGCAGGGGGCGCATCGTCGGGGCCAGCGCGTCATCCGCGAGCCATGTGCCACGAGCGCTGGGATCGGGCGAGTTCATGCGCATGATCCAGTGGCAGGTGCGCGGCGCGCGCTCTCGCAGCAGTCGTCCCGGAACGGCGTCGAGGAAGAGGTGCGCGTAGAAGGGGCCCATCAACGCGCAGTCGGCGAGCGAGGGCGCGTCGCCGAGAAGGAAGGGCGTCTGGGCGAAATGCGCTTCCAGGCGGTCCAGCAGATCGAAGGTGTGGGCCTCGATCACGGCCAACGTCTCCGGCAACACGCCGAGCGCACGCAGCGATCCGCTCATGCGGTCGGCGAAGTTTTGTGAACTCCGGACATCTCCGGAGTTGGCGGCGAAATCGCCCCGCGCCTTGGTCGATCCCTCGGGCGTCGACCAGCGGTAGTGCATCGCCGGCAGGATCAGAAACTCGTCCGCGTAGATCTCCCACAGCAGAGCGGTCACGCGCTGCAGTGGGGTCTCGGGCAAGAGCGGTGGCGCGGGGAAGCGCGCTTCGAGCGCGTCGAGGATATCGCTCGTGTCTTGCCAGGTTTCGTTCTCCGGCGTCACGACGATCGGGATGAAGGCAAGCCCGGTACGCGCCAGGATGACCTCGCGCATCGCCTGCGCGGTGCAGAGCACTTCGGCATAGGGCACCCGCTTGTAGCGCAACGCCGGGCGGACCTTGCCCGAGAAGTAAGAAATCTCGGCGGCATAGAACAAAAATGGCGAGTCGAGCTGCGACATGAAGCGAAACCTCCGTGTCGCCACCTACCTTCCTGACATCCAGAGTGCCATAAAGGCGCCGGTCTGTGCCGAGCGCCCGGATGCGACCCGCTACGGCAGCTTGGCCGCCGGGGCCGGCTTGAACTGGTAGATGCGCACGCTCGGTCCGGGGCGCTCGACCGCAGCGAAGCCGCCAAGCGGCGCGTAGTAGGCGTCCTGCGCGTCGTAGACCGCATGGTCGCGCGCGCCGCGGAAAGGGTCGAACGCGGCTCGCAGCACGAGGCGGCCGTCGAGACGCTCGAGCGACGCCGGATCGAGACGCGAGGAGAAGAGCGAGTGGTCGTGCGCGACGATCCAGCCGACCCCGGCGTCATCGAGAGCGGCCGGGTCGAGCGGACCGCGCACCACGGCATGGCCTGGGGGGAGGGCGGGTTCGCCCCAGCCCCAGAACACGGTGCCGGCCATGGCGACGCGCTGCTGCGGCGGCAGGTGTGCGCGCAGCCACTCCGTCGCCAGCACCCGGGTGTCGGTCTGGCCGAGCAGCCGGTCATGCTCAAAGGAGCGCCACAGCGGCTCGGCCGCCAGCGCGATCGTGATCAGTGCGAGAAGGAGCGCCGGGTGGCGCCATCCCGAGCGTCGGATCAGGGCCGTCACGGCACCTGCGAGCAGGATCGCGAACGCCGGCACGAGGGGTGTCAAGTATCTAGAGAGCAGGGCCGGTGAGAGGCCGAAGAGGAGGAACGAGAGCGTCGCGAAGAGGGCACTGGCGAGCGCTAGCGGACGGCGCGCGAGGAAGCCCCAGGCGAGTGCCGGTGGGACCAGTGCCATCGCGGTGAGCCCCATGCCGTAGCGCAGCGCGAAGCCGTAGTAGTAGCGCCAGCCATCGAGGGCGCTCTGGGAATGCTGGAAGCCATCGGGGCTCGACAGCAGTGCCGGGATCGATGCCGCGGGCGACTCGACATCCGGGAAAGCCCGCGGAAAAACCAGCACGACGATCGAGAGTACCTTGCGACGGGTCTCTGGGTTAAGCAATAAATCTGGAGAGGTGATGAGGAACGCCACCGCCGCGGCCGCCACGACGATGAACCCCGGCAAGGGCACGAGACGGCGCCAGCCGCTCCTGGGCGAGCCGACCATGCAGAGCACCCACGCCGGCACGAGCAGCAGAACGGCGGGGTACTTCATGCCCATCGCCAGCCCGATCACGATCCCCGTCGCGACCGCGCGCCCGCGGGCTGCCCCCCGGCCGAGCGGCGCCATGGTCCCGAGTGCCGCCACCACCCCGAGACTCATCAGAACATCCGGCTTCGCGGCGTGGCTGTCGCGCACATGAATCAGGCTGACGGCGAGCAGCGTGCCGGCGATGAGCGCAGCACAGCTCCCGATCTCGCGCCGCGTGATGCGGATCAGCAAGGCCACCGTGGTGATCCCCGCCAGTGCCGAGAGCAGGCGCAGCAGCAGGAGCACGCGCCAGGGCATGGTGTCGATGGCGCCGGCGTAGTCGATCGGCGGGTGAAGGCCGACGAGGCGGGCCGTCGCGTGTCCGAGTTCGCCAGCGCCCCACGACAGGAAGATGTAGGCGCTCGGGTAGATGCCATAGGCCAGATCGAACGTGCCGGTCGCCGGTGAGCGCGTCTGTACGAGGATGACCTCCTCGTCGGGCCGGGTCATGAGATGGGGCAGGCCGAAGTCGAGCGCCCACAGACGCAGCACGGCGGCGGTGGCGACGACCACCACGGCGCCGGCGAGAGAGCGAATTCCGACCTGACCCGAGCGCATCGCGCCGCCGACTCTAGCAGGCGCGTCCGCGGGGTCGGGAATAGGCCGGGGGTGGCAAGAGGACGATCGGCCGAACGATGGGACGGCGAGGGGCGGAGCCGCCGGTCGCGCTATCGGCCGGGGCACCCACGATCGAGCGAGCGGCACTGGGGGCTCGCCGCCGGGCTCCCTGGCTCGGAGGATGTGCTCGTGACGGCCCAAGCCGCTCGGCGCAGCCGCTGGGACGGATGTCGGCTGGGGTGCCTGCGCTGTCGGGGGAGTGGCGAGGCTCGGCGCAGCGGGTGATCTCGGTGTGGGCGGTTCGCGTCACGCCGCACGCCCGCCGGCGGGTCACGACCCGGCTGCAGCCGGCGCTCCGGTCGTGATGCGTGGATCCTCGAAGCCAGCGAGATCGTCGCTGCCGGGCTGCCAGCCGATCGCCTGAAGCGAGAGCACGAGCTCGGCCCGCTGGCCCGAGAAAGGAGTGAGATCGACGTCGATCTCGTTCCAGCGCCGGTCGGCGGGACGGGAGAAGACGTCCTTCTCGATGTCAAGCAGCGTGTGCTCGTGGCCCTCTGCGTCGCGCAGCATCACGCCGAGGCGCAGCGGGAAGGGGCCGATCGACTGGAAATGATCTGGATTGACGCCGGCCGCGAGTTGCAGGCGCCCCCCCGGCGGGATGTCGATGGGAATGACGAGGCGGCGGGGGTCGGCTGCGCCGGGGAGGAAGTGCAGCACGCGGGGAGTCAAAGCCCAGTTGGTGACGGCGACCGCAGTGGGCACGGTCGAGTTCTCGCCGGCCGACCCCGTGCCGGCAGCGGGCCGGTCGCTCGGGCGGTCCGCGCTGGGGGCGAGCCGGCTCCCCGGGGGCGTCTCGAAGGCCGCAGCAGCGAGCCGCGTGTCGAGGTGGAGGGCGTTCTCCGGGGTGCCATCCGTGCGCGGCGCGCCCAGCGCGCATGTCATCCGGTCTGGCTGGTCGCCCACCACCTCGCCTATCCGGTGTGTCTGCGCCAGTCGTGTAAAAAGTTCCGGCACCAGATTCTGAGACCGCGGGGTGAAGGGCGTGTGCATCAGCACCTGGACGATCGTCGCGTCTGGCCGCTCGTCGAGCCGCGTCAGGATCTGCTGGTCACGGTCGGCATAGGCGTCGCGCGGCCAGAGCCAGATGAAGCGGGTGAGCGGCGGACGGTTGGCGAGGAAGGTCAGTACGGGCAGGCAGGGCAGGATGAGCACCGGGCGGTCGGGCGGAGTCGCTTGCAAACGATCGAGCAGAGTCGAGAAGCTCCGCGCGTCCTCGGGCCGCACGAAGACGGTGCCGCGGACCCCCGTGACAGGGGCTGAGTACGTGCTTGCTGCGCCGAGAGCGAGATGGGCACTCGCGGCGAGCCAGATGGCGAGCCCGGCCGCCGTCAAGGCGACCCCGCAACGACGGGGCCAGCCGTGCAGTCGAGCGAGGACGGCACTCACCTGCCGGGCGACGATCGGCACCAGCGGGACGACGATCACCGAGAAGTGGATCCAGTCGCGCGGCTTCGAGAAAGCAGCCCACATCGCCGCCGCGAACATGAGTTGCACCACGCGGGCCGCGGTGGCGCGCTGGAGTTCGCTGTCGCCGGGGTGGGAACGTGCCCGCGCCCAGGTCCGCACGGTCGCCGTGGCCTCGATGGCGAGGATCAACCAAGGCAGGCGGTAGAGGACCTTGAGACCCAGGTCGATCAGGTTCGTCCGCTGCCAGAGGGCGCTCGAGAAGATGTCGCGCAGGTGAAGGTCGAGAAGCAGACCCGGCAACCAACTGAAGGCAAAGCGCCGGGTGGCTGCATCCTGCGCCAGCAGGGGGCGGAGTGGCGGCAGGTCGAGATAATCGCCCGCTTGCGGTCCGTCGCCGGGCGTGAAGAGCGGGTTCAGGACGAGCGGATCCCACACCGTCTGCCATAAAAACGGGCCGAGCGCGCCGTGCGCCGCGAACCACGCGCTCCAGGCAAGTGCCGGCAGCGTTGCGGCGGCGACGAACACAGAAACCTCACGCAACCCGCTACCGGAGCCGGGCGCTGTGCCGCGCCGCAGGCGTGCCGTCATCACCAGAGCCAGGACACACCCGAGCGCGCCGAAAGCCCCGGAATCTTGTTTGGTGGTGAAGGCGGCCCCCGCCAGCAAGCCCGCCAGCACGACCCGCCCAAGGCGGGGTTTGCGCTCGGCGTGGAGCACGACGAAGGCGGCGGTCACCAGGGCAAAGCCCAGCGTGGCGTAGTGGAAGATGTGGAAGTGCGGGAACGACCAGAGTCGGTAGCCGATCATCCACAGGCCGGCGGCGAGTGCCGGCAGCGGCCCGGTGAGGCGCCGGGTCAAGAGCCAGGTCGCCGCGACCACGAACGAGTAGACCCCGAGCATGGCGAAGCGGCCGACCTCGAAGCGCTCTCCGAAGAGGGCGAAGAGGGCTGCCGCGGCGTGGAAAGCGCCGGGTCCGGCGACGTGGTTGGTGTCGCGGTAGAGGACGTCGCCGGCCAGCAGATTCGCGCCGATCTGCAGTACGTGCCACTCGTCGCAGCCGCCGGCACTGGTCGCGATCAGCGGCAGGTGGACCCGTGCTGCGGCCAGAGCGAGGGTCGCGCCGAGAGCCCACTCGCCGGCACCGATGCGGTCAGTTTGCGTGCTCACTCGACGACACTGGGCGCGCAGCGGAGGTCCGAAGCGCAGGCGCGAGATCGCCTATCACGGCGCATTCCCGGGCGTCCATGTCATGGCGGACCTCTGGCGGGGTACTCGATGACCTTGCCGGGGCTTGGGCGCGGACGCGGACGCGGCGATGCGGTCGCACAGCGTGGTCGCGCATTTGCGCTGTCGGCCTGGTTCCGTCTTCCCGCTGGACGGAAAATGAGAAGGGGCTCCCCGTTGCGCGGGGAGCCCCTTTTGGTTCGGGCAGCTAAGCTACCCAGCTCTCAGGTCGCTCAGAACGCGACCTTGCCCCCGAAGTGAATGCCGAAGTAGTTGAAGTCACTGAGGGTGTCGGTCGGCAGAAGGTAGGAGCCCTCGAGGAAGAGACCGACGCACTCGGTGAGGAAGACATCGCTGCCCACCGCGACGCGGCCGGCGAAGTTGGTCGACTCGAGGTCGGTATCCCGGACATTCGCGTGGATGAAGCCGATGCCGCCGCTGGCGTAGGGCTGGAAGCGACCGATTGGCACGATGCCCTTCGCGTTGACCGTGAAGACGTTACTCGGGATCTTGGCGTTGCCACCGATCTCCCCGGGGAAATCGACGTCCGCGCGGAAATTGCTGGCGTACTCGTAGACCGCCTCGGCCGCGACGTAGGGCAGGAAGCGCCAGCCGGCGCGGGCGTTGAAGCCCCAAGTGTCGTCGAACTGGACGAAATCGTAGTTACCGAAGTGCTCGGCGTAATACGTCGCGCCGAGGCCCAAGTACGGGCCGAGCCGGTTGTAGTCGGGCTCGGGCTCGACCGCCGGAGCGGGCGGCGGCGCCTCTTCACCGACGATGACCTCTTCGGCCTCCACCACGTCTGCCCGCGCATCGGCGGCCAGAACGAACCCGACCGCCAGAGCGGCCACCCCAAACAATACTCTCTTCGCCATCACAGTCCTCCCCTCCAGGGGCAGCCCGAAAATCTCCTGGTCGGGGCTGCCGAACGGGGCCACTATAGCGTCCTCCGCATCCGAAATGCAGGGGGGACGACGATTTTTCCCCAAGATTCCTGGGGAGCCACTGGCCGGGGGTAGCGAGGCCCCCTCGGGCCGGGGTGCTCGCTCGCGTGATTCACTCTCCCCGCTTGGAGCCGGCGGGCGCTCGCGGGACAGGGCCATCGACAAGACCGTTGCCACGAGAGGCCCCAGCACGCGGGGCCCAGCCCGGGGTGCGACCCGGACACGCGGTAAACGTGAGGTCCGTCGGACCTGATGCCTGCCAGGGCGTCGGGTGCGGCGTCCGAGGCCGGAGGGCCGCAGTGCACCTGGGCGATGCCAGGCAACGTGTGGCCTTGGTGCAGTGCGGTGACTTTGGCGGTCCGCCGATCCGATGCCCGGCCGCGTGGGGCCCAGCCGGTGGCGCCGTCCCCTCTCACGGCTCCGGTGCGGCCCGACTGCGCTGGCGATCGGACGAGCCATCGCGTAGCGGAGCCCAACCCACCGAGCGCCGGAGTGGCTGAACTGGCTGCCGCGCCGGACTCAAATTCCGGTACGGGCAACCGTGTGTGGGTTCGAGTCCCACCTCCGGCAGTGGCGGCAGCCCGGGGCCGGAAGCAGGCACGGTCGAGCCCGCCTCCGGCCCCGCGTCCAGCCGAGGCTTGGATCTCGGGCTCGGTGTCCGATCTGGAAGCGCAGTAGCCCGCCTCTGGCCCCCAGGCCCCGAGGCCGCCAACCCGGGACTCCCTCTCGACCGCCGTGTCCCGCGCTCGCGCAGGCTAGCCACGTCGTGGGTGGGCTGGGTGGATCCGGCGAACTCCGCGCCCGGCGGCGTCATCTCTGGAGTGACGCCCTGTCGGCAGGCGCGGGGAGACGGGACGATGACCGCAACGCTGCGGCAGCTCCATCCCCGGAGGGGGCGGCACCGGCAGAAGCAGCGCCCTGCGCGAGAGCAGAAACTCGTGCGGCGTGGCCGCGCCGTCCCCGGAGGGGGCGGTATCGGCAGGGGCTCCGGCCGGCTCGAGGTTGCCCCTTGGCACCCCGCGCGCCAGCGGAGTGCCCTCAAGCCAAATTGTGAAACACGTGCTGCACGTCGTCGTCCTGCTCGAGTGTGTCGACCAGGGCGAAGACTTCGCCCGCCGTGTCGTCGCCGAGCTCGACGGGGCTCTGCGCGATGTACTCGGACGCCGTCTGCACCGGTACGATGCCGCGATCCTCGAGGGCCTTCTGGAGCCGGCCAAAATCCGCGAAGGCACAGCGCACGATGAGCTGCGGCTCGCCCTTCTCGCCTGAACTTTCGCCCATTTCCTCGAGGCCGTGGTCGATCAGCTCGAGTTCGAGGGTGTCGGCATCCAGGCCCGGTGGCGCGAGCCGGAACACGCCCATGCGCTTGAACTGGAAGGCAACGCTGCCCGTAGCGCCAAGGTTGCCGCCCTTGCGGTTGAAGTGTGCGCGGACGTTGGCGACGGTGCGGGTGGGGTTGTTGGTCGCCGCTTCGACGATCACCGCCACGCCGTGCGGGCCGTAACCCTCGTAGGTGATCTCCTCGTACAGCTCGGCGTTCTGGCCGGTCGCGCGCTTGATGGCGGCCTCGACCTTGTCCTTGGGCATGTTGACCGAACGCGCGTTCTGGATCGCGCGGCGCAGCGCCGGGTTGCCGTCGGGGCTGCCGCCACCATGCTTGACGGCGATGGCGATTTCCTTGCCGACGCGATGGAAGGCCTTCGACATCCGGTCCCAGCGGGCGAACATCGTCGACTTGCGCGTTTCGAAGATCCGTCCCATGGCTCGACCTGCCGCACTTGGCGACGGAGAAGTCCGCCGCGGAAGGCGGCAGCGTAGAGTCGGAAACGGGTGGCGTCGAGGGGGGCCTGACGCCCCCCCGCCGTGGTGGCATAGACCTCGCGTTGCCCGCGATCCTCGGGCGCCGCTGCGCTGCGTGTCTGGGCGGTAGCTCGTCGTTGGGGTCGAAGAGCTGCGATCGAGGCACGAGCCGCGGTTCGTGGGCGACCCGAACTGTCGTTGCCTTACGGGCCGACGGGTTCATGGTGTGCTTGGCGGCCGAGTCCTGGGCCGCGCGCGCCGGCGGGCGCCTCGCCCCACGCGGCACGGGTCGACCACAGGGTGCCGGGCGCGGCTGGAGTCGCCCGCTCCGATGAAGCAGCGGAGTTGCAGCACTTGATGCTCGGGCAGAGCAGAGGCAGCGCAACACGCAAGGCCGGGTCCGCCCCCCAGCGTTCTTGCCCGCGGCATCGCCCGACGTCATACTGCGGGCGTGCGACGTTGCCTTCAGGGCACCGATTTCCACAGGGCGGTGGCGCGCGTTCTCGCGCGCCACCTCGACCCGCGGACACAGCGCGCGTGGATCATCGGCTCTGAGGCGACCGGGCGCGCTCTCCCTGGTGCGGATGTCGACATCGCACTCGAGGGGCCCGAGCCGGTGGATCTCGCCGTGATTGCGAGGTTGCGCGCGGATCTCGAGGACCTTCCGACGTTGCGCTCTTTTGACCTCGTCGACCTGCGCTGCACCAGCGAGCGCTTCCGGCGCGAAGCGCTCGCCGTCACGATCGCGCTTTCGTTCGCTCCGGAGGATGTTGAGTATGTCGAGGGCTGACGCGCTTCGAGCCGACCTTGTCCGGGCCGTCGACGCGCTCGAGGCGGCCTGCAGCCGGCTTTCGACGGTCGGCTCGGAGGACACGCTTTTGCGGGACGGGTTGATTCAGCGATTCGAGTTCTCGTTCGAGATTGCCCGGAAGGCGATCCAGGTGGCTGCGGTGGCGGAGGGAGTGACGGTTCGCAGTCCCAGGACGTCGCTCGCGCACGCGCTCCAGTCCGGGTGGGCTCACGACGAGGTGCTCTGGTTTCGCATGCTCGAGGCCCGGAACCTGAGCGCGCACACCTACGAGGAGGCCTTGGCGCAACGGGTTGCGCGCGAGATCCCGAGCTTCCTCCCCCTTCTCCGCTCGCTGATCTCCTTGCTTCCGCCGCCATCACCCGGTTGAGCGCCACGCCGAGTGGCGCGCCCGTGATGACGCCGCCGGCGCTGTTGACGGGCCCACAGACATACCGTCCTTGATGCCCCGGCACGTCGCAGGAATGGTCGTCGCGGCGCAGCCGCTCGGTGATGCGGGTGGCGCGGCGCTCGTCGTGGGCGCTGAGATCGGGCAGGGTAGGAGTCATGCTGCTAGCCGACGTGCGTGCGGTCGCGTTCAATCCCTCGACTGCCTCCGACAATCGCATCCATGCCGATGACGAGGCGCAGCGCTTCGGCTTTCGCGGCGGTCTCGTCCCGGGAGTTGTGGTCTACGCCTATCTCGTCGAGCCGGCGTTGCGGGCCTGGGGCCGAGACTGGCTCGAGCGCGGTGCGGCTACCATCGATTTGCGCCGGCCTCTCTACGATGGGGCTCCCTACCGGGTCAGCGTCGCGGCGACATCCGCCAGCGCGTATCAGGGCGGAGTCGAGAGCGAGCCGGGTCTGGTTTGTGCCGCGGGCGAGGTCTCGCTTGGCGCACCGGACGACGCCGCCGAACGACCGCGGCGTCGAGGCGATCCACCAGCCCCATCCCGCGACGACCGGCCCGAAGCCTCGCGGCTGACGCTCGAGCGCCTGGCCGAGGCGGGTCTTGGCTCGATCGACCTCGCCTGGCGGGGCGCCGGCGAGATGGCATGGACGAGCCGCGATCCGGCTCTGATGCCCGATCTGGTCCGGCCCGATCGCGAGGGGCTGGCGGGGCCAGCCTTCCTGCTCGGCCTCGCCAATTGGGCTCTGGCGGCCAACGTTCGTCTCGGTCCGTGGATTCACGTGACCAGCCGGGCCCGCCATCTCCGGGCCGTGGGGCTTGGCACGACGCTCCGGGTCGAGGCCCGGGTGACGGGCCTCGAGAGCCGTCGGACGGGTGAGGTGGTTGAGCTCGAAGTGGCCGCGTTCGACGGCGAGGCTCCGGTCCTCGATGCGGTTCACCGTGCGATCTACCTCCTGCACCCGCGCACCTGAGCCGAGTTGCAATCTGCGCTGCGCGCGCTTCTTGCTGCGCCGAGCGAGGTGTCGACGGCGCGTTGAAGCCCGGCTGGCACGGGCGGCAGCACGAGGAGGTTCAGCGTGGCGGAGCAGAGCGGAATGACGAGCAGCAGCGAGCCGATGCGGCGCACCACGCGCGACCCCGACGAACTGCGACGTCGACTCGAACTCTGGCTGGCGCGCACGCTCACGCCCGGTGCCGGACCACGGGTCCCCGCGGTGTCGAGCCCCGACGCCAACGGCATGTCGAGCGAGACGCTTTGCTTTGACGCGAGCTGGAAAGAGGGCGGGCGCAAGGCGCGCGGCTCGTTCGTGGCGCGCCTGGCGCCCGACCCGGCCGATGTCCCGGTCTTTCCGCGCTATGACCTCGCGGCCCAATTCCGGGTGATGCAGCTCGTCGGCGAACGTTGTGCGGTACCGGTGCCGCGGGTGCGCTGGCTCGAACTCGACCCGGTTCATCTCGGCGCGTCCTTCCTCGTCATGGAGCGGGTCGAAGGGCGCGTTCCGCCCGACGTCATGCCCTACAACTTCGGGAGCTGGGTCTCCGAGGCCAGTCCCGAACAGCGCCGTGCGCTCCAGGATGCGGCACTCGAGGTGTTGGTCGAGCTGCACGCACTCGACCTCGGCCACGGCGTGTTCTCCTTCCTCGAGCCCACCACCAGCGCGGCCACGCCGCTGCGCCGGCACGTCGCGAGTTGGCGCGAGTTCTACGAATGGATGCGCGAGGGCCGCAGCTTTCCCCTGATCGAACGCGCCTTCGCCTGGCTCGATGCCCACTGGCCCACCGAGGAGGGGGCGCCGGTCGTGAGCTGGGGCGACGCCCGCATCGGAAACATGCTCTTTGACGGCTTCCGTCCCGTGGCCGTCCTCGACTGGGAGATGGCGTCGATCGCACCGCGCGGGGTCGATCTCGGGTGGATGATCTTCCTGCACGCTTTCTTCGAGGACATCGCCCACCAGATGAATCTGCCCGGACTGCCCGACTTCATGCGTCCCGACGAGGCCTGGGCGTTCTATGAAGATCGGGCCGGCGTGAGCCTGCCCGACCGCCACTTCTACGAGGTGTACGCGGCCCTGCGTCACGCGCTGGTGATGGCGCGGGTGCACGCCCGGCGCGCGCACTTTGGCGAGGCGGTGTGGCCCGAAGACCCCGACGAGGCCATCATGCACCGCGTCCTGCTGGCGTCGATGCTCTAGCCCGGCGGCACGCGGTGGCGGCCCGCGTCCACGCCATGCACGCGGGCGCCCGGTTCCTTAGAGTCGGCCCATGCCACAGTACCGCTCCCGGACCACGACCGCCGGACGGAATATGGCCGGCGCGCGCGCTCTCTGGCGCGCCACCGGACTCACCGACGAGGATTTCACCAAGCCGATCGTCGCCGTCGTCAACTCCTACACGCAGTTCGTCCCCGGACACGTCCACCTCAAGGACTTGGGGGAGGTCGTGGCCGCCGAGATCCGGGCCGCCGGCGGAGTAGCGCGCGAGTTTCACACGATTGCTGTGGACGACGGCATCGCGATGGGCCACGACGGGATG
>SXLG01000190.1 GCA_005777805.1 Pseudomonadota bacterium | reverse complement strand
CTGATCCACCAGGGCACGCGGCTCATCCCCTGCGATTTTATCGCTTTCCTGCGGCCGCTCAACGACATCGGCCGCCACCACGCGCTGCTCACCGCCAATGTGCTGGCGCAAAGCGAGGCTCTCGCTTTCGGCAAAACGGCCGATGAGGTGCGCGCCGAGGGCGCGCCCGAGGCACTGGTGGCGCACAAGACCTTCGCCGGCAATCGGCCTTCCAGCACGATCCTGCTCGAGCAGCTCACCCCGGCAGCACTCGGCAAGCTGGTGGCGCTCTACGAGCACTCGGTCTTCACGCAGGGCGTGATCTGGGGCATCAACTCGTTCGACCAGTGGGGCGTCGAGCTCGGCAAGGCGCTGGCGCAGCGGATCATCCCCGAACTCGAGGCCGCTGACGCGCCGGTCCTCGGCCACGACTCCTCGACCAACGCCTTGATCCGCCGGTGGCGCGCCGCTCGCGAGCACTGAGAGGTCTCCGAAGCGCTGCTACTGCGGGGGCACTCGGCCCCGCCGGCCACAATCGTCAATCCATCACTCGCGCCAACGGGCCTGCGGCACTCAGCGCCGCAGGCGTGCCAGCGCGGCGGCGTTCTGGTCCTCGCGCTCGGCGCTGGCAAGGAGTTCCCCGCGTACCGCCGGATCGTCCGTCGCCCCCGCCCACTGGCGGTAGAGTGCAGCACCGGCGTGCTCGAGCGTCTCGAGGAGCTGCTGCTGCTCGGCGAGCGGTTGGCCCTCGAAGAATGCGGCCAGGGTCTCGGCCGGCCCGCGCCGCGCTTCCAGCACGGCCTGGGTCTGAGTGACGAGCGCGATCAGGCGGCCCTCGGGATCCGAGACCCTGGTCTGCCACACCATGGTGCGCCGGCCGCGATGCAAGGGAGTGCACTCCCCCGTCACGGTCGTGCCACTGACGCCGGGCGCGAAGAAGTTCGTTTTCGACTCGATCGTCGTTGTGCTCGCACCGTCGCGTAGATTGAGGAAAGCCCCGACGGCGCCGAGGGTATCCGCGAAGGCCATCACCGCGCCGCCATGCAGCACTCCGGGAAGTGTGCAGAGCTCGGTGCGCACGGCAAGCCGGGCCACGACGCGCTCGGGCCCGGTCTCGACGAACTCGATGCCCAGGTGTCCCGGAAACAGTTTCTGCATGTTCTGCTGAAGGTCGGCAGGGTCCATGGCGCTCGACCATACTCCGGAAGACCGCACGGCGCATGCTCGGAGCCGTGTCAATCATAACTCCAGGCAGAATCCGACGGATCATCCGACGCCGAGGCAACCCTCTTCGCACCCACGATCGGGGCGAACCGTGCGCCGTTCCGGGAGACCAGCACCACCGTGCCGACGTGAATCTCCTCGCCGTCGCGATCGGCGGCAACGAGTCGCGGTGACCTCGTCGCGGCCATGTGTCCCTGTTTCCCCCTGCCTCAAGGAGCAGGGCCGGACAGAAACCGGCGGAGCGAGCGGTTGCGACCGCGGAAGCCGAGCCTCTCGTAGAACGCCCGTGCGCGTTCGTTGCCCGGCGTCACCTCGAGCGCGAGCGCAACCACGGCCGAGGTCGGCGCCGCCGCCTCACGGACGAGCCCTTCGATCAGCCCCCGCGCGTAACCCTGCCCGCGAACGCCGGGCGAGACATAGATCTCGTCGATGCAGCAGAGTTCACCACCCAGCTCGTTCGACCAGTAGGGGACCAGGAACACGTAGCCGCACAAGCGACGGTCGACCTCGAGCGCAAGCACGCGCCCCCGCGCGGGTCGTTCCCGGAAGGCGGCCAGGGTGCGCCGGATGCTCCCCGCGTCGACCGGCCTCTCGCCTGGATCCTCGCGGTAGAGCGCGAGACAGAGATCGACGATGCCCTCGTCGTCGATGGGCTTGGCGTCACGCCAGGTCGAGATGTTGCGCACAGCGCAGCGGGCTCCATGAATGGCGAACCCCTATCCGGGCAAGCGAGCCGGGCCCGGGCCGCCGCTGAGGAAATCGCCGCGGACATCTTCTCGATCCGGGCTGCTTGCCCGCCCCTGCCGTTCCGTGAGGCGAAGTCTTCAACGGATATTGGTCGAGACGCGCACGTCCTCGGCCCCGTCAAACTCGGACTCCAGGAAAGCCCGCGACGCGGCGTCGTCGCGCAGGATCGCGTCGAGGAAGGCGAGCGTTCCGGCCAGCACCAGCTCGTGCTGACGCACGGGCGGATCGATGATCGGATCGCTGCCGTCGTCGATGCAAGCCAGGACGTCGTCATCCACCGCGCCACCAATCCCGCCGCGTACGAACTCGCATGCGAACTGGTCGGGGTTCTCGTAGCCAGCCACGGGCGAGTTGGCGTCGGCGAACCAGAGGTGCGTGCCACCGACGATCTCGGCGTGCCAGCTCGGCGAGCGCACCGTCGACCAGGTCGCCAGCGAGCCTTCCGGCGTCGTCAGCAGATCGCGACTGCCCGAGAAATAGAGTGAAGGCGCCGACACCGGCGTGAAGCTCGGAGCGGGCGCCCCCGGAGCACTCATGCCCTCGGGCAGGCGCGTCATGTCGCCCACCGCATAGAGAACCGCCGCGTCGAGGCGCTCGTCACGCAGTGTATTCTCGAAGCTGAGCAGGTGGGTCGTGAACGCACCGAACGAAAGTCCGGCTGCGGCGACTGTCTCGATGTCGAGGATGTCACGGAGGTCGGGAAAGCCGACCGGCGTGGCCTCATCCCCACGCCCGATCGCGATCATGCGGTCGAGAATGAAACTGACATCGCCCGGCTGGTTGGGGAGGTCGCGGATGTCGAAGGCGACGCCCGTATGGGAGGCCAGCGAGGTCAGCGGAAAGGTCGGCGCCACCACGACGTAGCCATGGCTCGCCAGATGGCCGGTCAGGTAGGTCTGCACGTTGGGCGGCGAACTCAGGCCGTGACTCAGCATGACCAGCGGGAAGGGCCCGCCACGCGAGGGCGCAGCGATCTTCTGTATGGACGCGACACCATCGGCCGGTGGGTCGAGCGGGTACCAGATCCAGCAGTCGAGCCGACGCTCGGATGAACCGGAATAGTTTCCGCTCGCGCGGGTCGGGCGCGAGGTATCGACGAACGTCGTCTGCGCGACACCGACAGCGAAGGGGCCGCGCTCGAGCAACTCCGCCCGAGTACGGCTCACGACGGGCGAGGAGACCTCGCCGCAGGAGGACAGGATCGCCAGCGCCACGACGAGCAGCGCCCGGGCGTCTCGCCCCTGTGTCCCTGCCCGCTCCTTCATCTCGCCTCGGAACGACCGAGCCGGAACTGCGCGCCCCGTGCGCCCCCGCGCCCCTGTTCGTTCCATCATCTCGCCTGAGGTGTGCATGGGCGGCGAGTCTCCCTGCGGGCCCGACCGGACGCAAGAGCCCTTCCTCGCGTCCGCACTGGACTGGGCGGCGAGGCCATGGCATCTCAACCCAAGCCCGGCCCGCGCGGACACGCGATCCCCATGACCGACTGGCTCATTCCACTACTGACGCTCACTTCTCTCGAGATCGTGCTGGGTATCGACAACATCGTCTTCCTCGCGATCGTCACGGGCCGCCTGCCACGAGAGCGCCAGGATGCCGCCCGACAGATCGGACTCCTCCTCGCGCTCGGCTCGCGTCTCGCGCTGCTCTTCGCGATCTCGTGGATTCTATCACTGACGAGCGTGGCCTTCGACCTCCCGGGCTGGTTTCCAGGCACCGGCGAAGCCCGGGCGATCTCGTGGAAGGATCTGATCCTGATCGTGGGGGGAACCTTCCTGATCGGCAAGAGCACAGTCGAAATCCATGAGAAGCTCGAAGGTGCGATACCCAACGAAGCGTCCAGTACGGGCTCGGCGCCTGGCTTCGGTCGCGTCCTGCTTCAACTGACGCTGATCGACGTCGTGTTCTCGATCGACTCGGTGATCACCGCCGTCGGGCTCGTTCGGCAGACCTGGATCATCGTCGTCGCCATGGTGCTGACGGTCGCCGTCATGCTCCTCTTCGCTCGATCCATCAGCGGCTTCGTCGAACGTCATCCGACCATCAAGATGCTGGCCTTGAGCTTCCTGATCCTGATCGGCGTGTTGCTTGTCGCCGAAGGCGCGGGCCAGCACATCGAGAAGGGTTACGTCTACTTCGCGATGGCCTTCTCGCTCGGGGTCGAACTGCTCAACCTGCGCGCCCGGGCCCGCGCCGTACCGGTCGTCCTGCACGAGCCTCACCTGCCGCCAGCGGACTGACGCCGGGCGACACGACGGGCAGCCGTGTCAACTCGCCACGGAAGTGCGTGCTGTGGCGCGCCAGCTCCTCGACATAGCCACGCACGGCCGCACGCGCCTGCTCGCTCAGCTCGTCGAGTCGCTGGATGTCGCGCTCCGGGACCCAGCGCAGGGTGAAGTTCACGCGACGCGTACGGAAATCTTCGATCGCCGGCGGGAGGTCGGCCGTGGCCGAGCGGGCGACGCGCTGCACGCGGTGCAGCAATCGATCCTTCCACAGGGGTCCCGCGATGATCTGGAGCGCGCGATCCTCGAGCCACACCTCGTGCACCACCGCAGATCGTTCCCCGCGTCGGCCCGGCTCGACGAATTGCAGCAAGGCCTTCTCGCCGAACGAAATCGAGGCGACCGGGCCGGGCTCGAAATCGCGGTGGTCGCCCACGCGAGCGACGTCGATCCAGCGCCCGTCCGCGAAGCGACTGCCGTAGAAGTTGATCAGAGCGGTGTTGAGCCGCCAGCCACGCGGCACATGCTCGCGCGGCAGGCGGTTCTGAATCTCTTGCTCGATGCGCTCGACGACCCGCGCAAGCGGTGGCGGATGGGCCTCCGCCCGGAGGCAGGCGTCGCGCGTCGCGCGCGGTGGCCGGTAGTAGTCGAGGCAGGCGAACTGCCAGGCCCCGAGCCAGTACACCGGCCGCAGCAACATGCGGCCTGCGGAACCGGCGCGGCGCCACTCACGCAGGGGATGGATCCCGGCGAGCCAGCGCATGATTGCGGCGGATTCTTCGGGTTGCACGAAGCCCTGCAGGACGGCGTGCCCGGGTTCGAGTCGCGCAACGCCCCGGCTCCCGACCAGCGCTTGCTGCCAGCGCGGTCGCGGCGCCTCGTCCGCCACAGACGAAGCCGGCGGGGCCGGGCCCCGCCCTCGCCCCGATGGACGTCGCGCCGAGCTCATTCGGCGGCGACCAGAACCTCGAGGTATTCGCGCACGACGGTCTCGAGACCCACGAAGAGCGCCCGCGACATCAGCGCATGACCGATCGAGACCTCGGCCAGGTGCGGCAGCGTGCGAAAGAGAGCAAGGTTGCGCAGGTCGAGATCATGTCCGGCATTGACGCCCAGCCCGAGCGCATGCGCTCGCTCGGCCGCACGCACGCAGAGTTCGAAGGGCCCCCGGGCCGCGGCCTCCCCGCGCTCGAAGGCACGCGCGTAGGGCTCCGTGAAGAGTTCGACCCGGTCCGCACCCATCCCCGCCGCCCACGCCACGGCTTCGGGATCGGCCTCGATGAAGAGGCTGACGCGAATGCCGGCCGCCCGTGCCTGCTCGATCGCCGAGCGCAACGCCCGACCCGCAGCCTCCCTGGGCCAACCTGCCTGACTCGTGATCTCTCCGCTCAGGACCGGGACCAGAGTGAGCTGGTCGGGGCGAACCTCGTGGACCAGCGCCATCAGATCCGGCCTGGGGTCTCCCTCGATGTTGTATTCTACGCGATCCCGGTGCGCCGCCAGCGCGGCGGCGATGGCCCGCACGTCGGCCGATGTGATGTGACGAGCATCGGCGCGGGGGTGAACCGTGATGCCGCGCGCCCCGGCGCGCAGACAGGCCGCGACGGCACAGGCCGGGTCGGGCACTTGCCCGCCGCGCGAGTTGCGCAAGGTCGCGACCTTGTTGATGTTGACACTGAGTCGCACCATCGGGCCGCGAGCCTAGCAACACCTGAGGAGCAGAACAGCCGCCACGCGACCGGCGCAGCCGATCCTTTCTTCCACGGGCATGTCCACAAGGACGAGCGCGGCCTTCAGAGAAACGAAAAGCGCTCGGCCATGTATGCCCGCTGAAAGGGCTCGCGCAGCCGCCACATGCCCGCATCGATCACGAAATGCGCCATGACCACGCCCAGACCGGCACCGTAGAAAGCTCCCCGCGCGGAGAGCCCGCTCAGAAAAAGCACGCCGCCGAGCACCAGCGTCGAGCCAGCGAGGGCGCCCAGGGCACGCATCTGCCGGTCGCGTGGAACGCGCGCGACGCAGCCGAGGAAGAGAAAATACTGCACGCCGTGCGCCGTGGCGAAGCCGGTTACAGCCAGCGGAAACGAATCGAAGAGGAAAAGAGGCAGATAGAAGAGCAGCAAGACCACCATGCCCAGATCACGCGCGCGCGACTGGCCACCCGTGCGGATCCTCTCCGCGAGCCAGACGCTCCACGCCGCGAGGAAGAACACGACGCCCGCGCCGTGGAGCCACGGCCCCCAGGACGCCGCCACGCTCCCGCCGAACTCGCGCAAGAACGGCAGGCTGGCCGTGATCCCGGCGAGATCGGTGAGTTGAAGCGCCCGCAGTTCGGCCGGTGTGACCGGCCGCCGCTCGGCGCGTGCCAAGAAGGCCAGCACGCCCATGTTCTGGCGGCTGTAGTGATGGACCTGCCACGTCCAGTAGACGAGCACGAGCGCGCCGAGGACCGCAGCCTCGCGCAGCATCGCGAAGGCCAGAGCGACGGCGGCAATCACGCCGAGCGGAGCCCACACGAACCGCCCGGCACGCTCGCGCGTCATGAACGCGCGGGCCCGCGGCTCGAAGTAGAAGGCGAAGCTACCCGCGACGTGACCGCTGCCGCCGAGCCAGATCAGTAGTGCGGTGCCCCAAGCGGGTACCGCGCCCGAAAGCGCCGGCAGCCCAGCGACGGTCAACCACACAACGGGGAGAACCGTAGCCGCGAGAAGAAGGGCGAAGAAGCGCTTGTCCGCGCTGTCTCCGCCCTTCCCCTGCGGCCACAGAAGAGGTCGGACCTCGGCGGGTGACACCGCCGTGGACACCGAGGAGGTCGGTCAGTCGCGCCGGCCGTAGCCGCCGCCACCACCACCACCGCCGCCGCGCCGAACGACAGTGGAACGCCGTCCACCACCGCCGCCGCCACCGCCGTCGCCGTAGCCACCGCCACCGCCGTAGCCACCGCCGCCACCGCCACCCGGACGGGGGCCGCGGGGCCGGTCGGGACGAGGCTCGGCCTCGTTGACCTTCAGATCGCGACCCTCGTGCTCGCGGCCATCGAGTGCTGCGATCGCGGCCGTAGCCTCCGTGTCACTGGTCATCTCGACGAAGCCAAAACCACGGCTGCGTCCCGACTCCCGATCCGTGACTACCCGTGCGCTCTCGACCTGACCAAACTGCGAGAACAACTCCGTGAGCGACGAGTCATCGACCCGAAAGCTCAGGTTCCCAACGTAAATGCGCTTCCCCACCAGAACGTCCCTTCAAAACCTTGAGATGCCCACCCTCATCCGAGGCGCGGGCCAGTCCAACGCGAACACCGATTGGGCATCGTGCCAAATCGGCAACTGAGGCAGGAGGGACGATCGAGCGGCGCCCATGAGCGGCATCCCGGTCGGCGATCCAGCCAGACCCGGTGAACAGAACACACCTCGGCGAGAGACTCAACTCGGGGCCCCCGGCCAGTTCGACCGGAAGAAAGGGCCGAGGCAGGGGGCACGAGCGCGCGAGGCCTCGCCCCCCTGCCGAGAGCGATGGGCAAGCCGGGCCGAGGTCCGCGAGTCGGTGCACACGGGCGCCGCCGATCCCCTCCCAAGAGCGGCCGGCAAGCCAGGCCGATCTCCGCGAGTCGGTGCACACGGGCACCACCGACACCCGCCCCTCCCAAGAGCGGCCGGCAAGCCAGGCCGATCTCCGCGAGTCGGTGCACGCGGGCGCCACCGACACCCGCCCCACCCTCCGCGAGCGGTGGGCAAGCCGATCCCATTGCAGATCCGCCCGTCCCCGGACCGGCAACGGCAGCAGCGTCCTGCTCAGCACGGTCTCCAGTGCTTGCAGCGCCGGAACCGCAACAGCTCAGGAGACACGGGCCTCTTCGTCGGCCCCGTCAGAGCCGCGAACCCCCTCGTCGCCCCGACGCCATGCGGCAGAGCGACGCATCGACGGAACGGCGGCGGTGCGCCATGGTCCTCGCGGGCCAGCCGCCGGTCAGCGGTGGCTTAGCGCCCGCGGAGGCACCATGGCTGAAATCAAACCCGTCAAGCTCGGCATAAAGCGCCCCGTGAGCCGGCCCCTCCTGCCCGATCCGGAGCCGCGGACGCGCCACTACACGATCTTTTCGGTCGACGACCATCTGATGGAGCCACGCCATACCTTCGAGGGCCGTCTGCCGCAGCGCTTCGCCCCACGGGCGCCGCGTGTGGTCGAAACGGCCGAGGGCCACGAGGTCTGGGTGATCGAGGGGACACCGTACTTCCAGGTCGGCTTCATGTGCGTCGCCGGCCGCCCGCGCGAGGATCATCGGGTCGAACCGGCCCGTTACGAGGAAATGCGTCCGGGCTGCTTCGACATCCACCATCGCATCAAGGATATGGATATCGCGGGCATCGTGGCATCGGTCAATTTCCCTTCCGGCGTGACCGGCTTCGGCGGCACACTCTTCTCGCAGCTCGCCGATCGCGAATTCGGCGTCGCCTGCGTGCGCGCCTGGAACGACTGGCTCTTCGAGGAGTGGCACGGTTCCTATCCGGAGCGGATCGTTCCGCTCGGCATCACCTACCTCGCCGATGCCGAGCAGGGCGCAGCCGAGATCCGGCGCAACGCGGCGCGTGGCTTCACCGCGGTGACGCTGCCCGAGCAGCCGCACAAGCAGGGCCTGCCGTCCGTATTCGACCCCTTCTGGGAGCCGATCATCCGGGCCTGCGCCGAGACCGGGACAGTGCTGAATCTGCACGTTGGATCGTCGGGGTTCGGCGGCCCGATCCCACCGGGCGCACCGGCGCTGGAACTCGTCGCGACGCTCTTTCAGGCCATGGCGTTCGAATCCTGCGCCGAGTGGCTGTGGAGCGGCTGGGCGGCACGCTACCCGGAGCTGCGCATCGCCATGAGCGAAGGGGGCATCGCGTGGGTCGGTGGCCTGATCGACCGTCTCGACAACATCATGTCGCGCTCGGGCTACGGCGCCGGCTGGCCCGACCGGCACCACTCGCCGAGTGAGGTCCTGCGGCGGAACTTCTGGTTCTGCATGATCGACGATCCTTCGACGATCGCCACGCGGCACGCGATCGGCGTCGAGAACATCCTCTTCGAATCGGACTACCCGCACGGCGACGGCACGTGGCCCGATACGCAGGCCGTAGCGCGCAAATTACTTGGCGCGCTGCCGATCGAGGAGATCCACCAGATCACCCACCGCAACGCAGAAGCACTCTATCGCCACCCTCTGCCGGCGAACCTGCTGCCCTGAAGGCGCCCCCGGCCGGACCGGGGAGATACCGGCCTTGCCCGCAGGCCAGCGAACCCTGTACTTGCCGCCGAGGTCGGGGCTCGACCAAGCGTCAAGATAGGAGCGCGTCCGGGTTTCAGGTCCGGATCGCCGCCGCGAGCGCTTCCCCCAGGCTGGAATGGCGATATACGTAGCCGCTCGCAGTGGCGACGGCCGGCAAGGCACGCTGTGAGCCGAGCAGAAGCTGGCTCATCTCGCCCAGCCCGAGCCGGAGAGCCAGCGCCGGCACCGGCAGGAGGGCTGGACGGTGCAGCACCCGGGCGAGTTCGCGCACGAATTCAGTGTTGCGAACCGGCGCGGGAGCGGTGGCATTCATCGGACCGCCGATTCCCGGCGTGCGGCTCGCGTGGAGCAGCAGGCCCACCACGTCGTCGAGGTGCAGCCACGACATCCACTGCCACCCGCTGCCGAGCCGGCCACCGACAGCGAGCCGGAACGCCGGCAACATGCGCGCCAGCGCCCCGCCCTGGCGGGCCAGCACGATGCCGATTCGCGCGCACACAACACGCACCCCGAGGTCGGTCGCGACGAGAGCCTCGCGCTCCCAGGCCGTGCAGACCCCGGCGAGGAAGTCGGTGCCCGGGGCCGAGGTCTCCGTGAGGATCTCGTCGCCCCGATCGCCATAGAAGCCCACGCCCGAGGCCGACACGAGCACGCGCGGCCGCCGCGGCGGCGCGAGTCCGGCCAGCGCCGCGACGAGGTGGCGCGTACCGACCACCCGGCTGTCGTGGATGGCGGCCTTGCGCACCGCCGACCAGCGACCTTGCGCAACGGGCTCCCCGGCAAGATGGAAGACGCACTCAACGCCGTCGAAGGCCGCCTCCGGCGGTGGCCTCGCCAGCGGCTCCCAGGCGTACACGCGCGCGCCCGCCGTGCACCCAACGCGCTCGGGCCGACGACTCAGCACCACCGGTTCGTCGATGCACGCGACCAGCGCGCGCCCGATGAGCCCGGTCGCCCCGGTGATCACGGCCCGCAAGGCCGACCTCTCGAGTCCATGACTCACTCTGGTCCAAGTGCGCGCCGGTGGCTAACCACGGCGTGTGGGCCCGTTCCCGCGAGATGGCCTCCGCGGCAGGCAGCCGCACCGCGTGCTCTGCCACGTCGTGACCCACACGCGCCAGCGGACGGAGGCGCCGCGATGATTGAGTCGTCGCCGCACCGACTGCTGAACGAACGCCTGCCCGTGCCTTACGCGGGCAGCACGGTCATCGTGCTGGCCCCCGCGCACTTCGACCTCATCAAGCGCACGATCGAGACCTGCTTCCGCCTGGCCCACTCTCCCGCCTGGGCGGCCCGGGTCGACGTCGAGAGCAGCATCGATCCGATCACGCACATCGCGCCGGGCAATACCGGCGTCTTCATGGGTTACGATTTCCACATCACCGCCGCAGGACCACGTCTGATCGAGATCAACACCAATGCCGGCGGAGCGCTTCTCAACGGCATTCACACGCTCTCGCTCTGCAACCCTGAAAAACTCGCCTGCCTCTGTCAGGGACTGCTGCCCGTAGAGGCCGTGCGGGAGCGCGTCCTGCAAACCCTGGTCGAGGAATTCGAGGCCGTCCGCGGGCGGGGCAGCCGCCCGCAGCGCATCGCCATCGCCGATGAACGGCCACGGGAACAGTTCCTCCACTCCGAATTCGAGCTGATCGCCCACGGTCTCACCGAGTTGGGTCTGCCCACGACCATCTGCGACACCGGAGAACTCGTCGCTACGGCCGATGGACTCACCTTGCACGGACAACCCATCGACCTCGTCTACCTCCGCGACACCGATTTTCTTTTGACGACGGCGCGGGCCGCCCATGTGCGGCGCGCACTGGAGGCCGGGACGGTCGTGGTCACTCCCCTGCCACGTGAGCATCACCTGCTCGCCAACAAGCGCCGCCTGTGCCTGCTGTCCTCGCTCGAGGCGTTGCACGGACTCGGCCTTGACGAGGAAGAAGCGCACTTGCTCGCCACGGTGGTTCCCGAAACCCGGCGGCTCGACGATCTGGGTCCCGAGCGCGCGTGGGCCGAGCGCCGGCAATGGGTCTTCAAGCCGGAAGCGGCCTTCGGCAGCCGCGCCGTCTACCGTGGCGACAAGATCACCCGAGGCCGCTTCGACGAGATCGTTCACGACCCCGACTACGTAGCGCAGCGCCGGGTCGAGCCGGGAATCGTCGCGGTGGACACGACCGAGGGGGCACGCGAGATGAAGTTCGATGTGCGCGCCTATGCCTATCGCGACGAGGTGCTGCTGCTCGGCGCGCGCGTGTATCAGGGCCAAGTCACCAATCTGCGCAGTCCGGGCGGCGGGTTCTCGGCGATCTGCGTCGCGCGAAACGACTGACCCGGCGACGGCGGGCTCGATCGGCACCGCGCCCCTCGCGGCAGCCTCGGCCTCGCGGCGGAGCGTGGGCGAACTCCGCAGGCTCGTCGTCAGTCGAAGAGGGAGAGATCGATCGCCTCGGTCAGGGCCAAAGCCCCGGCATCAGAGGGATGAAGGGCGTCGTGGCTGAATCCCTGCCGCCAGCGCGTGGGATTCGCGGGATCGCTCACCGCGGCGGCGAAGTCGATCACCGCATCGAACTCGCCGGCCTCGCGGATGAAGCGATTCACAGCGACGCGCTTGGACTCCGCGTAGGGTTCGCAGAAGGAGTAGGGATTGCCCTCGGCGGGTGTCAGCGTTCCGCCAAAGATCCTGAGACCGTTGTCGTGCGCCCTGCGGAACAACGCCCGGTAACCGGCGATGATCTGCTCGGCGGTCACGTCGGGATTCCCGAGGCCTATGTCGTTGATGCCTTCGAGCAGGATCACGTACCTGACGCCGGCCTGACCCAGAACGTCCTTGTCGAACCGGAGCAGAGCCAAATCGCCGAGCAGGCTGTTCAGGACCTTGTTGCCGTTGATCCCCGGGTTCAGGACACCCCGGCTCGCGTTTGCGTCGACCAGCCGCCGCGCCCGAAAGTCGGGCCAGCGCCGATTTGTATTGAAGGTCGTCCCGGTTCCCTCGGTCACCGAATCGCCAAGCGCGACGATCGCGCTTGCGTCCCCCGCAGGAAGGACCTCGACCGCGTCGACAAAAACCCAGTGTGGCATCGCTGTCCGAAACGGAGCGCCGTCTGGGTCGCCCGTGAAGTCGCCCGAGTCCGAGACGTAGCTCGTCGCCGCCTGGGGATGAGACGTCTCTGGAACCACCAGGCCGGGCAGATACAGGGTGATCGCGAGATCGGTGAGGGCAGGCAAGGCGAGCTCGACCAGATCGCTGGTCACCGTCGCCCCGGCCGGAATGGCGACCGCTTTCAGGCCATCAAATTCGAGCGTGCGGGCCGTGTCCGCTTGGACGCGAGGGCCGAGATCCCGGATCCCGATCGAGGCTGCGCCGATCTCCAGCGGGCCCTCGCCGCACTGGTTGATGAGCTCGACGCGGAGGCGCCCCCCGCCACCGCCTGCCTCGTCCAGAGTCGCGCACCTGTATCGAGGTCAAGTGCAATGATAGCGTCCGAGTCGGGGCCCCCTCGCCGGTGTAGTTCTGCCCGGTTCCGGCAAACACGACCCGCGCCTCGGTGTCGATCGAAACGGTCGACCAGACCGAGACCCCGTTGGTCGGCGGATTGGCGGTGTAGTCCCGCCAGAGCCGCTCCCCCGTATTCTTGTCGAAGGCCGCCACGCCGCCGCGGAACGTCGCCCCCTCGCGCACGATCTCGTTCGAGCTCAGGCCCACGACGACATAGTCCTCGAAAACGACAGGGGACGAGGTGCCCGCGGCCAGCGCATGCGTGTCGGTTCTCGTGCGCCACTTCTCGGTGCCGGTGGAAGCGTCCAGGGCATGCAGGAACGCTCCGAGATCGTGGACGAAGATCGTCTCCTCGCTGTAGGCGAGCGAAGAGGTCGCGCCAAAATCCAAAACCTGCCAGAGGATCCTGCCGGTATCCGCCTCGAAGGCGTACAGGCCGCCGGTAGAGGTCATGAACACCGTTCCGTCGACGACGACTGGCGTGCCGTAGACGAGCCCGCGCGCTTCGAACTCCCAGAATGAGGTCAGCGTGTGGGCATTCTCGCGCGACAGCTTCGTCTGGGCCGGGTTGGTGTAGCTCGACCGGTAGTCGTGCCCGAGCATCGTCCACTGGTCGGTGGCATCGAGCCCATCGATCGCGACCTGATCGCATCCGGCAAGCGCAAACGCGCCGCAGAGGGCGATCACGCGAACGACGTCCTTCCCGGCATACGTTTCTCCTCACCGAACGGCCCATGCTGGATCACGCCGCGACACACACGCAAAGCAGGCCACCGGTTCTGCCGGCAGACTCTCGCGGGCTCGACGGATGCAACCCGTCATACCCCAGGCTGCGGCTCAGCCGCGCGGAGCGACGATCGACGTCAAGACGTCGATCGTGCCCGGTCTCACAGAAGCTTTCGAGAGAGCGGGCGACCGGGATCGAACCGGCGACGTCCAGCTTGGGAAGCTGGCATTCTACCACTGAATTACACCCGCGTTCGGATGGCTCGACTAGCCCGCCACGCGGATGCGGTCAATGGACGGGTCCCGACATGGACGAGCTCCGCGCGGCAGCGCCACGGGCGGAGAGGGGCGCACCGCGACAATCGTCCGACCGCCGGTTATGGGAGCTGGCGATGATTCGGCACCAGCGACCGACCTATCCGTGCTGGCTTTTGGCCGGCGGCGTCCTCCTGGGAGCTGCAGCCTGCGCCCTTGCTGGTGACCATGACGGACGGCCCGTCCTGCGGCTGGCCACCACGACCAGCACCTACGATTCCGGGCTGCTCGGCGCGATCCTGCCCGCGTTCGAGAAGGAGAGTGGGGCCAGAGTTGACGTGATCGCTGTCGGCACGGGCCAGGCGCTCGCCCTCGGTGCGGCCGGCGACGCCGACGTCCTGCTGGTGCACGCGCGCGACAAGGAAGACGCCTTTCTGGCCGCCGGTCATGGCACCGACCGGCGTGAGGTGATGTACAACGACTTCATCATCGTCGGTCCAGGCGATGATCCGGCGGGCATTCGCGGCATGTCAAGTGCCTCTTCAGCACTCGCGCAGATTGCCAAGCGCGAGGCGATCTTCGCCTCGCGTGGCGACGATTCCGGCACCCACAGCAAGGAGCTCGCGCTGTGGAAGGCAGCCGGACACGCACCGCCCTCGAACGCAGGCTGGTACCGCTCGCTCGGTCAGGGCATGGGCGCCACCCTGCGCTACGCGGGCGAGGCGCGCGCCTACACGCTCACCGATCGCGGCACCTGGCTCTCGCAGCGCGAACCCCTCGGCGGACTCGAGATCCTCGTCGGGGGGGCGTCGATGGCCGAGAATCACGACCCCTCGCTGATCAACCGCTACGGCGTGATCCCCGTCAATCCTCTCAAGAACAAGGCCATCCGGGGGAAGCTGGCGGCGCACTTCGCCAGATGGATCACGAGCCCGCCCACGCAGGCGGCGATCGGCGCCTTCGGCCGGGATCGCTTCGGCCAACCGCTCTTCCTCCCCGCCCTCGCACCGCGGGCCCATGACTGAGCGGCGCGCCGCGGGCGAGCGCCCTCCGGCCGGCTCGCGGGCGACCGACCGCGACACCACTCCGCTGCGCCCGAGGTGAGAGTGGACACGCCCGGCACTCTCGGCGCGGCACTGCTGGACGCCGTCATACTGCTGGCGAGCGGCGATGCGGCGCTACTGGCGGTCCTCGGCCGCACCCTCGAGGTCTCGCTGGCGGCACTGGGCATCGCAACCGCCGTGGGTCTGCCCACCGGTGCGGTGCTCGGGCTCGCGCGCGGCCTCCCGGCGCGCGGCACGGTGCGCGCCCTGATCTATACCGGCATGGGGCTGCCGCCGGTCGTGGTCGGCCTCTTCGTCTACCTGCTTCTCTCGCGGGCCGGCCCGCTGGGGGATCTCGGCTGGCTCTTCAGCGTCAAGGCCATGGTTCTTGCGCAGACCATCCTCTCGGTTCCCCTGGTCGTCGGCCTGACGATGGCGGCCCTCGAGGGCGTCGATCCCGAACTCGGTCCTCAACTCGCCGCGCTGGGCGCGACTCCCGTCCAGGTCGCCCGCACGACCCTGCGCGAGGCGCGGAGCGGCGTGCTCGCCGCCATCGCCGCGGCCTTCGGCGCCGCGATCTCCGAGGTGGGCGCGGTGATGCTGGTCGGCGGCAACATCGAGGGGCAGACCCGGGTGCTGACCACGGCGATCCTGCTCGAGACCCGGCGCGGGCAGTTCAGCCTGGCCTGCGCGCTCGGCCTGCTGCTGCTCGCACTGACCTTCACCCTCAACTTCGTCCTGCTGCGCGCGGGCGAGCGGCGAACGCTTCCCCGTGCCGACTGAAATTGAATTTGCGCTCGAGGACGTACGCCGCGTCTATGCCGGGCGGACGGTGCTGGACATCCCCGCGCTCGAGATCCGGCGCGGGGAGCTGCTCGCCCTCGTCGGACCGAGCGGCTCGGGGAAATCGACCCTGCTCCGGTTGCTCAACGGCCTCGAGAAACCCGACACCGGACGGATTGGTTTCCGCCAACAACCGGACCTGGGAGCCCTGCCGCTGGCGACTCGACGGCAGATCACGACGGTCTTCCAGCATCCCCGCCTCCTCGACCGCTCTGTGGAGGAGAACGTCGCGCTCGGGCTCCGGATTCGTGGCGTGGGACGAGCCACAGCGAGGCCGCGCGTGCGAGAGCTGCTCGACGAACTCGGACTTGCCGCCCACGCGCGTGCGCCCGCGCCCCGGCTCTCCGCCGGCGAGCGCCAGCGCGTCGCCCTCGCCCGCAGCCTCGCCTTCGATCCCGCAGTGCTACTCCTCGACGAGCCCACGGCAAACCTCGACCCGCACAACGTCTCGCTGCTCGAGGAGCGTATCCGCCGCGAGCGGGCGCGCCGTCCGCTCACCGTTGTGCTCGTCACGCACAACGTCTTTCAGGCAAGGCGGCTCGCCGATCGTTGCGCGCTCCTGCTCGGCGGGAAGCTGGTCGAGGTCGGAGAGACGCAACGTTTCTTCGAGACGCCTCTGGACGCACGGGTCACCGCCTTCGTCCGGGGCGAGATGGTCTGGTAGCCCCGTGGTCGCGGCGCCCCGCCCGGGCAGCGTTTGGCTCCCCGGTGCAGGGGGCCTATGATCCCGGCGATGCAGGCCATCGTCCACGCCATCTTCGCGGAATCGATCCGCGCCAAGCAAATGTTTCTTGAAGAGCACGCCGACACCCTCATCCAGGTGGCACGGATCTGCGCCGAGACGCTGCGCCAGGACCACAAGATCCTGCTCTTCGGCAACGGTGGTAGCGCGGCCGACGCCCAGCACATCGCGGCCGAGTTCGTGAACCGCTTTCGCATCGAACGCCGCCCGCTGCCGGCGCTGGCACTTACCACGGACACCTCGGCCCTGACCTCGATCGGCAACGACTATGGCTTCGACTTCGTCTTCTCGAAGCAAGTCGAGGCGTTGGCCGCGGCCGGCGATGTCGCGATCGCTCTCTCGACGAGCGGCAACTCGCCCAACGTGCTGCGGGCGATCGACGCCTGCGGCGTGGCGGGCTGCTTCGTGGTGGGACTCACCGGTGGCGACGGGGGTCGGATGCGCGACGAGGTCGATTTTCTACTCAACGTCTCGGCGACGACCGAGACCGCCCGTGTCCAAGAGACGCATATCCTCGCCTGCCACACGCTCTGCGATCTGATCGACCGCATTCTCTTCCCGGACGCAGGCAGCCGCGCATGACGAACCGACGCCGACCTGCGACCGCCCGAACGACTCCCGTGGTGGCCAATCCGACGCCGCGCCGGCGTGTGGCGCGCGGTGGCGCCGCCCGGCCCGAGCGCGTCGCAGCGATCTCCGCTGCGACGCTGCCCGTCCTGCCACCGCTCGTGCCCGTCCGCCTCGATTTCCGGCAGACGCGAACGTTTCCGCTCGCGCGACGGCCGAGCAAGGTCGATACCTCCCTGCTCGGTCAAGCGCTTGAACCCGGCCTGAGCTTCGCCGCCTGGCTGGATCGGCTGCCGCATATTCTCGCGGCCGGCGACCTGCGCCACGCCGTGGACGTCATCGCCGAGGCACGCCGGCGCGGCCGCGGCGTGGCCCTGGGCATGGGGGCGCATCCGATCAAGGTCGGCCTCAATCCCGTGATCGTCGACCTCCTCGAGCGCGGCGTGATCACCTCGCTGGCGCTGAACGGCGCCGGCATCATCCATGATTTCGAGATGGCTGTCGCGGGCAAGACCTCCGAAGACGTCGGTCCCGGCCTCGATCGCGGCCGCTTCGGAATGGCGCGCGAGACGGGATCGATCCTGAACCGCGTGATCCGCGAAGCCGCGCGCGATGGCCTTGGGCTCGGCCATGCGATCGGGCGGCACATCAACCGCCGCCGCTATCCCAACCGCGCCGCGAGCCTGCTTGGGAGCTGTGCCAGGCTGGGTATCCCGGCGACGGTCCACGTCGCGCTCGGCACGGACATCATCCACATGCACCCATCGGCAGATGGCGCCGCGATCGGGGCCACGTCGTTGAGTGACTTTCGCCAACTGGCCAGTGTGGTGGCCGGACTCGCCGGAGGCGTCTACATCAATCTGGGATCGGCGGTGATCCTGCCCGAGGTCTTCGTCAAGGCACTGAATCTGGCGCGCAACCTGGGCCACCGCGTGCGGCCGCTGACAACGCTCGATCTCGACTTCCTGCGCCACTATCGACCCGGTGTGAACGTGATCGAGCGGCCGACTTCGGCCGGCGGGCGGGGCCTGCGCATCACGGGTCACCACGAAATCCTCTTCCCCCTGCTCGCCCAGGCGGTCCTCGAACGTCTGGCGCTCAGGCAGCCGAAGAGCGCGCCCCGCCGATGAGCGAACCGCTGGACCCCGAGCGCACCCCGGAGCGGGAGCCGATCGCAGGGGCGCCCGCGGCGCCGGAGCCCGTGCGGGAAGATGCCGCGGGGCCGGGCCCTTCTGCCGCACGGCTCGAGCCGCCGCCCATTCCGGGTGCGCGGCGTCAGACGCCGACTTCCGCCGCGCCGGCGCCCACCGCCTGGGCCACGATCGAGCGCGAAGAGTCGCCGCTCGAATCATCGTCCCCGGATTCAGCGCCGGCCCGCACCTCTCCGCCCCCGATTCCACAACTCGGCCCGCGGGTCTCGATGGCCAGCTCGCCCTGGCTCCACTTCGTGCTGCTCGTGGCCACGCTCGCCACCACGACGATCGCCGGCGCTCTCGGTGCAGGCGCAAATCCCTTCACGACGCCCGCTGCCCTGCTCGCCGGCCTGCCTTTCTCGCTGACCCTGCTCGCGATTTTGCTCTGTCACGAGATGGGTCATTGGCTTGCCGCGCGCCATCACGGCGTGCCCACGTCGCTCCCCTATTTCATTCCGGGGCCACCGATCCTGGTGGGGACGTTCGGTGCCTTCATCCGGATGCGCGGCATGCCGCGCTCCCGCCGGGCGCTCTTCGACATCGGCGCGGCCGGGCCATGGGCAGGTGCGGTCGTCGCCCTGCCGGCCGTGGCGTTGGGGCTCGCGTGGTCGGAGGTCCGTCCGCTCAGGCCCGACGATGCGCTCGGACTTGCCTTCGGTAACTCGATGCTGTTCACGGGCCTGACCGAACTCGTGCTCGGCGTCCATCCCGACGACGCCACCATCCTGCTTCACCCGATCGCCGTCGCCGGCTGGTTCGGCCTCTTCGTCACCTTCTTGAACCTGCTCCCGGTGGGACAGCTCGACGGCGGCCACGTCGCCTACGCCCTCCTTGGTCGCGGCCACCGCATCATCTCGCGCATCTTCGTCGTAGTGCTGCTCGTGCTTGGCCTACGCGGCTGGGACGGCTGGTTCCTGTGGGCCTTCCTGCTGGCGTTCGTGGTGCGCGTCGATCACCCGGACACGGCCGACCGCGCGACAGGGCTCGATACCCGCCGCATCGTGGCCGCATGGCTCACCGTGCTCCTCTTCGCGGTGACCTTCATGCCCGAACCACTGATCTTGACAGAGGAAGAGAGCACCCCGCGCGGGCGCGATGGCGATGCTCCCTCTCCTCCCTCGCAACACTCCCCACACCGGGCCCCGCACTCGCCCGCCGATCTGCTCTCGATCACCTTCGACACGGCCCGCGCGCCGCATTGAGGTACCCATGTCCGACCGACTGTCCTGGGACGACTATTTTCTCCAGATCACGCGCCAGGTCGCGGAACGCTCGACCTGCACCCGCGCCCGGGTGGGTGCGGTCATCGTGCGCCGCAAGAGCATCCTGGCGACCGGCTACAACGGCGCGCCTTCGGGGATGCCGCACTGCTCGGAGGTCGGCTGTCTCATCTACAAATCGACCAACCCCGACGGTGAGGCCGAGGAGAACTGCTTCCGCACCATCCACGCCGAAATCAATGCGATCGCGCAAGCGGCCCGCAACGGCACGTCGATCGAAGGCGCGGCCGTCTACGTCACCCACTCGCCCTGCATCCACTGCCTCAAGGTGCTCGTAAACTCCGGCATCGAGGCGATCTACTACGACCGGCCCTACAAGCTGCACACGCTCGAGGAGATCCTGCGCTACACCGGGGTCCAGATGCACGCCGTGGGCTGAAATCTCACTTGCCCCACGCACGCTGCGCAGGCGTGGATCTTGATTCAGTCTGTCCGCCGCGGCTCCGGTTCGTCCGCCGACACACAGGCCGGCTCGCCCCAGCTCTCGTTGAACGAAAGCAACTCGGGCGGCGGCGGCGAGAGCGAGAGTTCCGTAACCGCGCAGTTCTTCATCACGCGACGCCACGAGCGGTAGTCGCCGTCGAGGATCTGTCCGAGCGCCATGCTGAGGCCACCCCCATGAGTGACGACCACGACCCGTTCGCCCTCGTGCCGTCGTGAGATGTCTTCGAGGCCCTCGATGAAGCGTCCGGCGACGACGATCGGAGTCTCGCCGCCGTGTGGCGCGAAGTGCGGATCCTCGCGAATCGCCTCCCAGAAGCGGTGCGTCTCGTAAAGCTCACGATACGTCTTGCCCTCCCACGTGCCGAGATCGTACTCGCGCAGGCGGCGATCGAAGCGAAGCTCGAGACCGAGTGCCGCAGCGATCGGCCGCGCGGTCTCCCGTGCCCGACTCAGGTCACTCGCGTAGACCGCACTCGCCTTGATACGCGCGGCCATGGCCAGCGCGAGGCGGCGGGCTTGCTGCTCGCCACTCGGGCTCAGCAACGTATCGGTCGAGCCGTGCCAGACACCCCCGGTGTTGGCCTCCGTCTCGCCGTGGCGGACAAGCGTCAGGATGGTGCTCGGCATGGATCCTCCGCGCGCCCGCTGGCGCCGCATACGCCTTCCCATTATCGACGGCGCCATGGATCCGCGACCCCTTGCCGGTATCACCGTCCTCGACCTCACGCGGGTGCTGGCGGGGCCCTACTGCACGCGGTGCTGACCGGATGGATGGTCCGTAAAGCGCTGCTGCGCCGCGATCTCTCGGCCTTCGTGATGGAGCTGCCACCCTACCACCTGCCCACGATGCGAGGCCTGTTGATCCATACTTGGCATCGCCTCAAAGGCTTT
>SXLG01000189.1 GCA_005777805.1 Pseudomonadota bacterium | reverse complement strand
CGCGCCGGCCCACCGCGAGCGCGCCCGCGGCGATGGCCGCGGGGGGCGTCCAGAGCAAAATATTTTCGACGACGAGACGCAGTGGCATTACTCCGGCAAGCAACGCGAGCGTGCCGCCCGCGGCCCCCAGGCCGAGTGCCAAGGGTGCCAACGCCGCACCCCGTCCCGCCGCGAGCCATGCGGCGAGCCCGAGCCCGCCGAGAACCGGCAAGGCTACCGGGTGGGGCCAGGGGAAAGGCTGCAGATAGGCGGCGATCACGGCACCGCCGTCAAGGAGAAGGACCTCGCGCAGCACGCGCCCGAACCCCATCTCGGCGACGAGCGCGGGCAGCCAGCAAAGAACGGGCGCGACGAAGCCTGCGACGAGCGCAACCAGATCACCCGCGGCACGCCCTTCCACCGGACGGTGCGCGCGCACGACGCAAAACGCGGCCAGTGCAACCGGCACGACGAGGGCGGGCGCCCACGCCGAAGCGAGACTGCGCCCGATCAAGAGACACACGGCAAGCGGGGCCAGCAGCGCGAGAGCGGCGCCCGCCCAGCGGCTCACGCGGTCGTCGCGCGACCAGCCCGACGACAGGGCCAGCGCCGACGCCGCAAGCCCGAGCAAACCCGAGTTGGGCTTGAGCGAGAACGCCAGGCCGCAGGCGAGCCCCGCGCCCACGATGATCAAGAGTCGCGAGCGCAACTCCAGCCGGCGCCCCACCACCCCCACGACAAGACCCTGCGCGACAAGCAGCAGCAACGCCGCCGGCCAGCCGGGGTACGGCACATTGAAGAAGCCACCCCACGCGAGCGCCGCCGGGTGCAGGAAAGCCACGACCACCGCCGTGATCGCCAACGCAACCGAGGTCACCGTCCAACGCCGGAGAAAAGCAAAGAGTATGGTGAGCGTCGCCACATGGACGACCACACCGAACGTGCGCGAGGCGAGCGGCCCCGCTCCCCAGATCCTCCACGCCAGCCCCTGAAGCCAGAAATAGAGCGGCGCGTAGCCGGTCTCGAAATCGACATAGGGTCGGGCGCCCGCGTGGACCCGGCCGATCTGGGCGAGCAGCGTCCCCTCGTCGACAAGATCGAAACCGTAGCGACGGAACCACCAGAACCAGGCGAGCAGCCCCCCGGCCACACACAGGGTCTCCCACCGGGCGCGCCCACCTGCGCGCAACTGCCGTTCAAGCCAGTGCCACACGATTCGCCTCCAGCGCCGCACGCCATGCTGTCCCGCGAGATGCCGCGCGCCGCCGTTCAAGCCAGTGCCACACGATACGCCTCCAACGTCAGCCGAGCAGTTCGATCCCACGAGAATCCGGTCGCCTGGTCAAGCGCCGCACGGCCCAGTTCGCGCCGCAGCTCCGGCTCGGACGCGAGCCGCTCGATTGCGCCGGCGATCAATCCCGGGTCGCTGCGCTCGACGAGCAGGCCACCCCTCCCCACGACTTCCGGCACCGAACTCGTCGCCACACCCACCACCGGGCAGCCACACGCCATGGCCTCGGCGAAGGTGAGGCCGAAACCCTCGAAGGTAGACGGACTCACCATCAGGTCGGCCGCGCCGTAAAGATCCACCAACTCGGCCGCCGCGAGTTCGCCGGCCAGCAGAACACCCGCGGGCGGCGCCTCGAGCCACGGCGGGCGGTAGCCGGGTCGTCGCCGGCCGGCGACCACCAGTCGCAAGGGCAGACCGCGGGCACGGAGTTCCCCGACGGCGGCGAGCGCTACTTCGATGCGCTTGCGTGGCTGGGCCGTGCCGACGCAGGCACAGAGAATCTCGCCTGGGCCCACGCCGAGGCGCTGCCGCGTCCGCGCCCGGACCTCCGCCGTCGGCGGACGAAAATGACTGGCGACGCCGTTCGGGATCACCGCGACCCGATCCGCCGCAACGCCGAGCCGGCGCGTGACATCCAGGGCGGCATGGCCCGACACGCACAGAATGCGATCGGCGCGCCGCGCCGCATGGGCCAGATGCACCCGCAACTGCCAGCGCTGGGCGCGCGTGAAGGTCGCAGCTTCGGCGAACACCGCCAGGTCATGAATCGTCACCACCCGGCGCACCCCCCGCCGCAATCCTCCGAACGGCAGGGCGTGCTTGGTGCCATGGTAGAGCTGAACGTCGAGCCCGCGCAGCGCACGGGGGATCGCGACGTTGTCCCACAGCGGCTGCGCCCAGGGGCTAGGCAAGGCAACCCGGTGCACGCCCAGCCCAGCGCTCGGCGTGAAGGCCTCCGGTCGGTCCGTCAAGACTTCGAGGCGAAGCCCGGGCTGGTCCAGAGCGACCATAGCCCGCACCAATTCGACGCCGTAGGTGGCGGGACCGCCGAGCGTGCCGGCCACCACCCCGACCGCAACGCGCAGCGGTCTCACGCTTCCTCCCGAGGGCCACACCGACCGTCGAGACGTGCTCGCGATGCCACTGCAGGTCTCACGCCTCCGCCACGCCGCCACGACGGTCGCCGCGACGTACTCGCGACCGCGATGGCGGGCGCACGCCTCCGCCACGACGCCGCAACGTGCTCGCGACGACGCGGGCGGGCGCACGCCTCCGCCACGGCGCCACCACGGCAGCCGCAATGTGCTCGCGACGGCGCTGGTGGGGGGTGCCGGTTCACGTCTCCTCCAGAATCGCGCGCAGCCGCGCCGAGCGCCTCTCCGGGCCGGCCTCGCGGGCGACGGCCGCACAGGCCGCCGCTCCTACCCCGGCGGTGTGCGGCACGTCGGCGGCGAGTCGGCGCAACGCCGCGGCCAGCGCGGTCGCGTTCGGCGCACAGACCTCGATCGATTCCCCCGGCATGAAGATCTCGCGGATCGCAGGCGTGTCGGCCGTCAGAACGCAGCGGCCGATCTGTGCGGCCTGGTAGACCTTGTTCGGGACAACAATTTGAGTCTTGACCGAGGCGCCGAAGATCCCCAACACCACATCCGCCGAGCGGATCCGCGCGATCAGCTCCCCATAGGGCAGCCAATCCGTCAGGCGAACGTGAGACAGATCGCGCGCGCCCCGTGCGATCGACGGGTAGCCGGGACCACGGCCCACCAGTTCGAACGCGAGTCCCGCCTCGGGGCCGAGGAGTCGCGCCGCCTCGATCACGACATCGAGCCCGTGCAAGGGCAGGTAGCTCGCGTACGCAAGCACCCGCAGGCGTTCGCCGGGCGCGCGCCCGGGACCACCCTCGCCCACCGACACGAGCGCCGCTGTACCCTCCGGCCGAGGAGCAGAGACGTCGTTCCCGGCGTCACCCTCGCCCGGAGCTTCTCTGGGTACTACGCCATCGCCAATGCCGGCGGCAGCCGCGTCGTTCCCCGCGTAACCCTCGCCCGGCCCTGCGGCGGCAAAGATCTCCTCGGCCCCGAGCGGACAGACGCGCAAGCGAGCGGCATCCATGCCAAGCTCGCGCACCATCCATGCCGCGTGCGCTCCGGTATCCACCACCACGCGGTCGGCGGCGTGCAGCGTGAGGCGATCCACCGCGCGCAGGAGGCGTGCCACCAGCCCCGCGCGCCGGTAGACCGCGCGGTCCTCGACCAGGGTCTCGGTGAGCGTGACCAGGGGTACGAACACGACCCGCCGCGAACCGGCGAGCAGACGCGCCAGCAGGACGTCGAGCTGGCCGTTGAATCCGACCACGACGCAATCGGCACCGGGTGCTGCGACGCGAAAGCGCAGCGCGAGACCAAGCGCGGCCCGGAGCCAGCGCCCGCCGAGTCCGAGCAGCGACAGCGGCCCGAAGTAATCTCGATCCTTGTCGCGCGTCTCCTGCCAGAGCGGCGCGTGACAAACTCGCACCTCGACACCGGCGCGAACCAGATCGGCTTGCAGCAGCCGATTCGCGGCGTGGCGCGAATCGTAGGTCCCAAAGAGGACCGTGATCACCGGGACGGGGACTCTCCGGCCGGCGTCGCCCCGCCGTTGCGATGATAGCCCGGCTCGGTGTCAAGCCCTTCGCCGAACCGTAGCTCCATCTTGCGGATGCGCAGCAGGCCGTCCTCGATGAGCGCGCGGTTGGAGGCGATCAGATCGGCGACCAGCCCCATCAGAATGGTCTGCACGCCGATGATGACCAGCGAAGCGGCGAGAATGAGCGACTGGACCAGGCCCTGCGGCCCGTAAAGCATGTTATAAATCAGGAAGCGCACGCCGAGGACGGCGCCGCCGAATACCATCAACCCGCCGAGCGTCCAGAAGACCCGAATCGGCTCGTAGAGCGCATAGATCCGCACGAGCGTCACGACCGAGCGCCGCAGGTAGGACGGAATGCTCTGGAAGAGGCGCGAGGGGCGCGTCCGGTACGAGCGCACCGGAACGTGACTCACGGCGAGCTGCTTCTTGCCGGCCTGAACGATGGTCTCGAGCGTGTAGGTAAACTCGGAAACGACGTTGAGCCGGAGTGCTGCGCGACGGTCAAAGGCCCGGAAGCCACTCGCGGCATCGGGCACGCGCGTGCCGGAGAGCCCGCGCACCGCCCAGCTGCCGTAGAACTGGAGCAGGCGCTTGAGGGGACTGAAGTGCTCGAGCTGGGCGGGGCCGCGGTCACCCACCACCATGTCGGCCTCGCCCGCGAGGATAGGCTGGATCAGGGCCGGGATGTCGCGCGCGTCGTATTGATTATCGGCGTCGGTGTTGACAATGATGTCGGCCCCGAGCTTGAGCGCGGCATCGAGTCCGGCCGAGAAAGCTCGCGCCAGACCTTGGTGCTGGGGAAAGCGCACGATGTGGTGGACACCGAGACCCCGCGCGACCTCAGCCGTGCCATCCTCCGAGCCATCGTCGATCACCAGGAACTCGATCTCGTCGATCCCGGGGATGGACCGTGGCAGCGCGCCCACAGTCGCCACGAGTTGCTCGGCCTCGTTGAGACACGGGATTTGAATGATGAGCTTGGGCATGACGACAGGCGGCGCGCGATCCGCGCCGGGACCTTATCAGCGCGCAAGCGAGCACTCCAAACACGCCCCGGATACGCTGGGTACGCGGGCCTCCGGCCCGCATCCGGATGCACCGACCTCCGGTCCGCGCGACCACGAGATGCGGGCCGGAGGCCCGCGCGCCCAGCGCACCCAGCGCATCCGCACTCGCGGCAGAGACGAGTTTTGTTTGAGTGAATGCGCAGCGCTGGCGCTGCTCGGAACACTGCTGGTGCTGGCGGCGATCACGGTGCACGCCAAGGGCGACCCCACCGCCGCTCCGCTGCCCGTGGCAACCTCGCAACAGCCCGCGACACCCGCACCCTCGCACGCCGCGCCGCCGTGGCCCGGGCCGCGAGCGCGGGTCTACGTCCTGCGCGTCGACTTTCCCGACCGCGCTTCGAGCCGGCCCGTCTCCGACTTCAAGAACCCGGGCGGCAACGGTCTGGTCGATCGGATGCAGGACTACTGGAAGGAGGTCTCGCTCGGCCGCCTCGTCATCGACACGGCCGTGAGCTCTCACGTCTACCGACTGCCGAAGGCACGCGCGCGCTATCTCAGCCGCCCCGGCGATTTGATCCGTGACGCGATCGGCCTCGCGACGCAGCCCGGCGAGGACGCCGAGAAAGCACGCCTCGAAGCTTTCGCGCCCGACGTGGTGGTGGTTTTCTTCGCGGGCCCCGGAGCCGAGTCCGATATGGAACGGCGCCAACCGGGCCTGCCCTGGTCGAACGCCTACGGCGGCATCGCCATCGCCAGGATCGGCGAGCAGGTCCTGCGCCGGGGCATGGTGGTCGCCGAGGAACCGCTGCACGGCCTCTCGCCCTACGGCGTCCTCAATCATGAATTTGGCCATGTACTCGGGCTGCCCGAGCTCTACGCTCCGGGCAAGGCCCACGAGGGCATCGGTGTGTGGGGACTCATGGGTCAAGGCACGTGGCTCGGCATGGGCGAGCGCCCCCCCCACCCCGAGGCCTGGTCCAAACTTCAGCTCGGCTGGGTCGATCCGATCGACGTCGAGACGACCCAGCGCGTGCGCCTGCCGCTGGTCGAGCGCTCGGGGCAGGTGGTGCGGATCCGTACCGGCCGCGACGGCGAGGTCTTCCTGATCGAGAACCGCGCCCGCGTCGGCGCCGACCGGGGCCTCAAGGGCGAAGGGCTGCTGATCTGGCACGTCGACGAGTCACGTAAAAGTTTCCGCCGTTCACAGGACGACCCGCGCCACAAGCGGCTCGACCTGTTGACCGCCGACCGCTGGCCGTCCGACCTCGACGTCGGGCACGCCCGCGGCGGCAACCGCGGCGACGCGGGCGACCCCTGGGCGGACCGGCGGCTGGGCCCACAGCCCGGCGGCGCGCCATCGACCGATGCTTATGACGGCGCGCCCGGCCGCTTCGCGATCCGCAACATCTCCCCCGCCGGCGAAGTGATGGAGTTTGACGTGGTGTTCACGGGCGACGGCACGACGGCGCCCGGACCCGTCCAAACACCACGCCAGGCCACGCCCCCGGCTCGTAGCGAGTCAACTCCAGGGCCGTCCGGGGCGGGCGGAACGAGCGAGGACTGACCGTGCGTTGAGCGAGCCCGGCAAGCTGTGGCAGAAGCGGACGGAGTAGAGATTTGGACGAGATGCTTGCCCGAGGCCCGCACGACCACCAGATGCGGGCCGGAGGCCCGCGCACCCGGGAGCAGCCGAGCCCGATGGGGTTCACGCACAAGAGAAAGCCCGCAGCCCCCTCCCACTATCCAAAAGGTCAAAAGAACCCACACAGACCATCACCGCTGATCCCCCCTGGGTGCGCCTCTCGATCGGGATGCGGGCCGGAGGCCCGCGTACCCGGGAGCAGCCCTGCGCGACCTGTGCGCGAGGGGCCGCTCGGGGTTAGGAGCGCGGCATGGCCGACGTGACGCGCTTTCCCAGCTTTGAGGAGAAAACGGCCCGGGGGATGATCCGGGTCAACAATGAGGCGACCTCGGGTGTCCCGACCTACCTTGGCGTCCGCTTTCTGGAATTCGGCCCTGGACGACTGCTCGCCGAAGTGCCGGTCCGGGACGAGTTGCTCACGCCCTTCGGCACGCTGCACGGTGGTGCCATGGCCGCGCTGGTCGATCACGTGCTCGGCTGCGTGCTCTACCCGCTGATGGCGCGCGGCCAGTGGGCTGCAACCACCGAATTCAAGTTGAACTACCTGGCCCCGGTGAAGACCGGCACGCTGCGCGCCGAATCCTGCGTTGTATCGCTCGGACGGCGCAGTGCCGTGGTCCGGGTCGAGGTCGAGAACGAGGGCCGCGCCGTCTGCACCGCGCTCGGCACGCTCATGATCAGCGACCCGCCCTCGGCACCACGAACGTAGCGGTCGGGGAGCCCCCGGGGTGCGCGGGCCTCCGGCCCGTACACCTGCGAGATGCGGGCCGGAGGCCCGCGTACCCAGGGCGGTGGCGCTTCGGGCACCGCGCGGGGTGGAGCGAGGCGTGAGCTTGGCGTCGCGCGCTCACGCGCGAGGTGTCGTGGCGGGCTGCGGCCCGGGACGCTAGCCCAACCGACATGGGCAGACTCTCCGCAAAATCCGTCGTCATCACCGGTGCGGCCAGCGGCATCGGCGCCGCCACCGCCGAACTCTTCGCCGCCGAGGGCGCGAGCCTGGTGCTGGGCGACCTCAACGAGGCGGGCGGCGAAGAGGTCGCGCGGCGCTGCCGCAGTGCCGGCGTGGCCGCGGTCTTCGTCCGCACCGATGTCGCCGACGAGGACGACGTCGCTCGATTGATCGATCGCGCCGTCGCCGACTACGGCCGCCTCGACGTGAGCTTCAACAACGCCGGTCTGGGCGGGGCCATCGGAGCGATCGACGAAACCCGGCGCGAGGACTGGGATCGCACGCTCGCCGTCCTGCTGAGCGGCGTCTTCCTTGGTATCAAGCATTCAGTCCGTCATATGCGCGGACGCGGCGGCTCGATCATCTCGACCTCGTCGGTGGCGGGCCTGCGCGCGGGCGCGGGACCACATGCCTACAGCGCGGCCAAGGCCGCTGTCGCCCACCTCTCGCGCTCGGTGGCGCTCGAGGTCGCGCCCGAGCGCATCCGGGTCAACGCGATCTGCCCGGGCGGCATCAACACGCCGATCCTCTCGAGCCGTATCCCCGGCGGGGCCGAGATGACGGGCCAACTCCTGACCCAGCTCCAACCCCTGCCGATCACGGGCGAACCGCGCCACATCGCACAGGCAGCGCTCTTCCTCGCCAGCGACGAGTCGGAGTTCGTGACCGGTCAAGCGCTGGTGATCGACGGCGGCTTCACCCTGCCCGGGATGCGCCAGGGTCCGGCGCCGAGCCAGCTCCCGGCCACGCCGCTGCGCTACGCCGGCCCCTCGTTCGAGGCCGATCCCGCCTGACGCGCCCGTCCTGCCGCGAGCGCATTCGCGCGGGATGTGGGTGGGCCGCCGTGCCGCACGACCAGGAGAAGCGGGCCGGAGGCCCGCGTACCCAGTCACCGGGTGAAGCGGCGGTACTTGATGCGGTGGGGCTGCTCGGCCTCGGCGCCGAGACGTTTCTTGCGATCGGCTTCGTACTCGGCGTAGTTGCCCTCGAACCACTCGACGTGACTGTCG
>SXLG01000188.1 GCA_005777805.1 Pseudomonadota bacterium | reverse complement strand
GATTGGGGCCGCCCGGCCAACAGCTGGAAGGTGGCGATGAATCAGTTCGCGATCCTGTATGAAGATCGCTTCACCCCACCAGCCTACGGCAGCGGCAGAGGAGGGCGCTGAACCCAAGGTACAAGGCCCAACCGGCGCGCCTCTCGTCGCTTGGCCAACGGCTCGCAGATCGAGTACGTAAACAATCAGCCAACCGCTTCACACACAGAATTTCTGACACTCCCCGCTACCTGGATTTCTACAACCACAAGCGCTCCCACCAGACTCTCGGCTACCAGACGCCGGCCACGTTCTATGACGGCCTGAGGCCCGCGGCCTGATCGACAACCCAACCATCGGAGAACGGAGGTGCACTCTCAGGCCCGCGCCCGCCGCACACCGCTCGCGGCCGGAGACAGTATCAACTACTGAACTGATGAATCTGATCTCTCAATCCCATGCAGGACTCACCTTAGCGACGCCTCGCCGTGGTCCGAAGAATGGGGGCCACCTCAGTTGGCCGAGGAGCATCCATGCAGAAGGTCGCCGCGTACATTCTGGAGCGCACTGAGGATCTTCAGTGGCCAGACGCCAGGAAGGCCGAAGGTGACCGGCTACGGGCGGTCATCGAGGCGTGGCTCAAGAACAAGGGGGCATCATCCGTTGACGGCACCGGCACCTACGCCGCAGTCGACGGAAGCGACGCCAGCTACCAGGTCACGACGGTCGCCGATGGCGAGCGCTCGTGGAGGATTTTCGAGCTCTCCGAGGTCACCCCGGAGGGGCGCAAGTTCGTCACGTCGGTCTCGGTGACGATCGGCCACAAGAACGTCGTCGTCTTCGTCACGATGGAGGTCGGGTCCGTGGCGACCTCGATCACGCGCATCGACGTCGACCCCAAGTGCCCGAAGGTCGTTCGCGATCTTCTTGCTCAACCGGGCGGGTGGCTTCACGGCGCGTCACGCTTGCGCGGCCTTTCGCAGGTCGATGGCTTCGACGCTGGGGAGGCACTCGCACTCGAGATCCAGAACAAGGACCGCACGATCCCGTTCGCTGTCGTGTCACGGGTGCTCGGCATGACTGCCTTGCCCAAGCTCGACGAGAAGTTGGCGCATGACCTCGCCGGCGTCGCCAACGTCTACAGTATCGACGAGGACGCCTCGTGGGCACTCACGGACGTGCTCCGCAAGCCCCTCTCCACCTACGGGGGAGCTGTTCGGATCTACTGGCCTCGCTTGGCCGGCAACGACGATCCCTTCCGCCATCAGCTTTGGACTGCGACCCGGCTCCAGAGCATCGATGCCGACCCGAAAACCGCCCTCGAGCGAATCCGACGGCAGGTGCGTGCGATCGTCATGCGGGCGTCAGCAGCGAGCGTCGTGCGGCCCAGTGAGATCGACGAGATCCGGGAGGCGGCAGCGCGTTCGGAGTACGCGGCGTTGCAGGCGAAGGCGAGTGCGCTTGAAGACCTCAAGGCGAAGGCAAGCTCGCTCGCCGAGTTCAAGGACATCGCCGACTCCTACGCCGCCGAAAACGACAAGCTTCGGCACGAACTCGCGGCTCGCGATACCGAACTGGATCAGCTCCGGGGTGAGGTGAAGCGGCTCGAGGCCGACAAGCAAGCCCTGATCTTCCAACTCGGGCAGGCGAAGGCCATCTCCGAGGCTGCCGAGGTCGAGCCCGACGCACCGGAGCAGGACGAGGCCGATCAGCCACCGACGCCCGGCGAGGTGCGGTTCTACAAGAAGACGCACTCGAAGCCGGCGTACGACGTCCTCGTGCGTGTGGCTGACTGCGGGCACACCGCGTGGCGGGGCGCGGCGAAAGCCGACAAGGCCAAGAAGGGCCTGGCGCGACTGCTGGGCGACCATCGCGAGTGGAAGAGCCTGCAGCACTGCGGGTCGTGCACCGGTGGCGGGATGTGGAAGGTCCAGTGGTAGACGTCGCGCGGGCGCCGCGTTCACCCGCCGGTCGCTGAGTAAAACGCCCCGCGCCTCGCGAGCGCGATTCTCCTGGAGAAGAGTCCACCGAGAACTCCCTCGGCGACGCCCGCGACTACCTCAGCGCCGCCTCCCGGGTTCTCCTCGCGCACGACGGAGAACGTCGCGCGCCATCCACCATGCCGCGCATCCCTGCGTCGTTCCGCCAGAAAGGCAGAACCCCGAGAAGCTCGCGTCGCTCGGGGTTCTGTTCAACGTTGGGTCGGCTGCATTGCGCCGACTCGAAAATGGCTCCCCGGGCCGGATTCGAACCAGCGACCAATCGGTTAACAGCCGATCGCTCTACCAACTGAGCTACCGGGGATCGGCCGGGCGGGTACTACACCCCTGTTGTCGTCGCAACGGATCGGCGCGGCGAAGACGCGCTCGCCAGCGGGGATCCCTCCGCGGACCGGATCGCTCGACCCGCGGGGCACTTCGGGTCCGGCGTGCATGACGGGTCCGAAGTTACAACCATAATTTCTAGAGGCGTTCCGGAATGAGGCGCCGGCGACAGCCGTGATGCGACCCGCAACGCGTAGTGGCGCACTTGCCGGCTTGGCGGCCGGGGCCGCGCCCCGCGTGTGATTTTCCCTCCACGGAAACGCCAGGCGCCCGTGCCCTGCGGTCGTCGGTGAGAGATGATTCCGGAACACTCGCGGAGGCGCGTCGCCCGCCGCACATCACGCAGGACGGGATCCCCGGGGGGAATCGGGGGTGTGCCCGCATCGAGTGGTGGGTCTTGCCCGGGAGGAGCGGGCTCGACGACCAGCAGTTCCGGGGCGGCCTCGCGACGTCGCCGGGTCGGATACTCCCGGTCGTGGTGGCGCGCATCATTCGCGGTCCGGCCGGGCGGTCGCGCGACGCTACCGGGGCAAGTGCCGGGTGAGATCGTGCGGGTCGCTTCCCCAGGCCTTGCCGGGGCGGCCTCGCGACGTCGCCGGACCCGGTCCCCCTGTTTCGCCGTCTTGCCGGAGAGCGAAGATAAAGCGAAAACAGCTCCCATGCCCCCGGTTTCGCGGTCCCGCCAGACGGTCCCTCCCGGTGCCGCGCGGCCTGTGCTCGGCACAGCCGCGGAAGAGGGCCCTGCGGCTGTGGATCTGGGCGCAAACCCCGGGGACCGGGGTACCGCCGCTCGTGTCGGGAGCGCGCTCCTGCGCGCTGCGGCGGCTCTCCCCACGGAGTTCCCTCTGGCCACTGGAATAACAAGGCTTGACGAACTTCTCGGTGGTGGTCTGCCGCGCGGCGCACTGAGCGAGATCAACGCTCCGAATTCGGCCGGTGCGATGAGCCTCGCGTTGCGCATCGCCGCCCGCACGACGGGCGAGGGGCGAGGGGTTGCCTGGATCGATCCCAGCGACGTGCTCGATCCGGGAAGTCTCGAAACGGTGGGCGTGGATATGCGCAGCTTTCTCTGGGTGCGGCCGGCCGGTGAGCGGGCGGCGTTTGCCACGGCCGAGATCCTGGCTGGGCTCGAGAACGCCTTTGCGCTGGTGGTGCTCGACCTCGCGCGCCCTTGGGGCAAACACCGTCTTGTCGGCGGAGCCCATCGATCGCGCCCGCCCACGTCCCTCGCGATTCGCGCGGGCGGCATGTGGTCCACCCATGATGGTGACGGCGGTGCGATCCGTCGCGCTGCGATTCGCGCGGGCAACACGCGGCCCGCCCACTGGCTTCGCCTTGCCGCTACGTTGCGCCGGGGCCGGGCCGACGTCGCGCTCCTCGTTCTGGGTGGCGAGACCGAGCGCTGCTTCTCGCCCGCCTGCGCGTTGCGCCTCGAGATCGTGCCGGAGCGCGCACGGTGGACGGGCGCGGTCGCGGCCTGGCGGCTCCTCGGTACGCAGGAGATTCAAATCCATGTGCGGCGCAGGCGCAAGGGCTCTCTCGGCGGGAGCATCCGGCTCGGACTCGCCGCCGTCCGTCCCTCCGGCCCCCGCGCGATGGCCACAGAATCCACCAGCCCAGATGTCGACAAAATAATTCAAGGACACTCTGCCGTGACCCGCACGGCCACGAGCAGCGACGCCAGCGCTGGGCGTGGGGGCGCGCGCCGCGACACACCGGAGCGGAACGCGGACGAAGTCGCCACGGCCACAGCAACGTTTGCCGGGACTGGAGAGCAGCAGCGTGCACGAGATGAGAACGCGGATGGAGTCGCCATGGCCACAGCAGCACTTGCCGGGAGCTCCGCTGGTGTGCCTCCTGTCCGGGCAAGCGCTGCTTCCCGAGGGCCCCACGACTCGGGCCGTGTCCCCGGCCGGGAAACCGTGCCGCCGACGTCGACGAGGAGGTCCTCCCGGCGATGAGCGAGCGCATCGCGGCGCTGGTCGTGCCCGGTTTTCCCGTCGCCGCGCTGGTGCGGGCCGAGCCCGAGCTGCGCGGTGTGCCGCTCGTGGTGTGCCGGACCCGTTCGCGTGGTGGCAGCGGCCGGGTGGTGCCGCATGCGGAGGTGATCGCGGTGTCACGCGAAGCCGCCCGCGCTGGCGCCCGTTGCGGTGCCACCGTCGCGCAAAACATGATCGCTTGCGCTGATCTGGTCGTACGTCCCGCGGATCCTTGTGCCGAGCAATCGGCACGAGATGCACTCCTCGATGCGGCGGCGTCGATCTCGCCGCGGCTCGAGTGGGTGGAGCCCGTCTGGGGTCGTTCGAGCACGTCCCCCCGCGCGCGGCACGCCGATGCCGTGCTTGGGGGGATTCGCGCGAGCCGTGCCGATTGCGCCGAGGTGCTGATCGATGTCGCAGGCACGGCGGGTCATTTCGCTTCCGAGAACGGACTGCTGGCCGCCTTGGCCGAACGCGCGCGCCGCTGTGGCTTTGCGGCGGGTCTGGCCGTCGCCGAGGGGCGGGCGACGGCGCGTGTGGCAGGACATATCGCGGCCACTCGGCTCGAAGCGTTGGTTGTGCCACGAGGAGCGGGGGAGGTCGCGGCCTGGCTTGCGCCGCATCCCCTTGATGTCCTGCGCCCGCTCCTGTCCACGCAAAAACGTGATGAACGGGAACTCTGGGGGATGCTCCGGCGCCTCGGCCTCGAGCGGGTGGGGGATCTGTGCCGCCTCCCCCGTGATGGGCTTGCCACTCGCCTCGGTCCTGCGGCAGCCCTCTTGTGGCGAATCGCGTCGGGCGAAGATTCAAGCGTGCTCTGTCCCGGCCGCCCGCGCGAGGTCTTCGCGGAAGCAATCCGACTCGACTACCCGGTCGATTCGCTCGAGACCCTGCTCCTTGTGATGGGCGGACTGCTCGAGCGGTTGTGCGCGCGACTCGAGACGCGCGCCCTCACCACGCGCGAGATCAATCTCGCGCTCGGTCTCTCGGATGGGGCGGCGCTACCGCGGCGACTCGCGGCGGCGTCGCCCACGCGCGAGACGCGCACCTGGATGCGCCTCTTGCGCACCCTCCTCGAGACGGATCCGCCGCCCGACGCGGTGGAGGAGATCGCGATTTCTGCCATGCCGGAGCGTCCGCGTGCGGCTCAGCTCGATTTTTTTCAGCGCACGGGGGCGCTTCCCGCGGCGCTCGACGACGTGCTGGCGCGAGTTGCGACCTTCTGCGGCGAGCGCGGCCTCGGCCGCCCAACGCCACCGCTCGACCATCGGCCGGAGTCGTGGCGGCTCCTGCCCTTTGTCGCCGGCGGTGGCCAAGGGGCAGGCGGGAGGCGAAGCGCCGAGCCTCTCGGTAGCGGTCCCGCCGAGGATCAGCGCCACGCTGCGGCCGCCGAGGCCGCGCTCGAAATCCCCTCGGCGCTGGCGCGACCGCTCGGCTTGCGCGTATGCAGGCCGCCGAGCGCGGTCGAGGTTGGCCTCGACCGTGGCGAGCCGGCGTGGGTCCGGGCCGAGGGCTTCGGTGGTCGCGTCGTGATCGCGAGTGGCCCGTGGCGGCTCGATACGGCGTGGTGGAGTGACGAGCCTTGCCGCCGCGATTACTACGACGTCCAGTTGAGCGACGGCGGCATCTACCGTCTCTTCGAGGAGCGGGCCCGAGGCGGTTGGTTCGTCGATGGTATTTACGATTGATAGGCGAGGGAGACCTGCGCCGCGGCGCGCCCGGGCGCCACACAGGCCCGCCCCTTCGCTCGGGAGAGCGCACCACGGTCGCTGCCATACCGGGATACGGCAAGACCGCCGTCGTGCGGCCCGCCCCTTCGCTCGGGAGAGGCACCACGGTCGCTACCCTCCCCGAGGATCGCGACGGCGATCCGGCTGAGGTGCCTAGTGCCGGCCTCTGCGTCGTGCTGGCCTTGGTCCGAGCCGGACTCGAGCGGGCAGCGGCTTCTGCCCCGCACTGGCCTTGACCCCCGTAGCCGGGCGTGTGCGCCTGTGGCGCATGGCGGGTTGGGCGAGGGAGATCGAGGTCGCGGTCGAGGCGGTGCGCACCGCGGGCGCACTCACACTAGAGTATTTTCAGGACGCGACGCTGGCGGTCGAGCTCAAGGCCGACCGCACCCCGGTCACCGCTGCCGATCGTGGCGCCGAGCAACGGATCCGCGCGCTGCTCGAGCAGGCCTTCCCGCGCGACGGCATCCTCGGCGAGGAGCAGGGCGAGCAGGTGGGCACGAGCGGCCGGCGCTGGATCGTCGATCCCATCGACGGCACGCAGTCGTTCGTGCGGGGCGTGCCACTCTACGGGGTGCTGATCGGGCTCGAGGTCGAGGGCGAGTGCGTGGTCGGCGCGATGGGCCTACCGGCGCTCTCGACGACACTCTGGGCCGCGCGTGGCGAGGGTGCCTGGCGCGACGGGATGCGAATCCGCGTTGCCTCGACCAGGGCTCTGGGCGAGGCGACGCTGCTCAGCAGCGACATCCACCCCGACCACCTCGGCACGCACCACGCCGGGTTTCAGCGCTTGCTGGCGGCATGCGCACGCTACCGCGGTTGGGGCGACTGTTACGGCTACGCCATGGTGGCGATGGGTCGCGCCGATATCATGATTGATCCGATCCTCGCCCCCTGGGACTGCGCTGCGGTGCTGCCGATTCTCGAGGAAGCGGGCGGGGTGTTCGTCGACTGGCAGGGCCGGCGCACCGTGCACGGCGGCAACGGCATCGGCACGACACCCGCACTCCTCGATCAGGTCCGCCGGTTGCTCGGGGCGTGAAGGCTGGGGCGAGATGAGGCCGAGAGCGGCACACACGGAATGTCCGTCACCGCACCGCGCCACGGATGTGAGAGCCCGGGCGAGATGAGGACGAGCGCAGCGCACACGGAACGTCCGTCACCGCACCGGCGCCACGGGCGTGCGGGCTGGGCTACTGTGGCGCCGAGATCGCCCGCATCAGGCCTCGGCGCCGGGGGGCGCGATGCGTCAAGTAAGTCAACCGGGCGAGCGAGATGACGACAGAGCGCTGTTTTTCCACCGATGTCGGCGATTTGGTGCTGATCCACTTCGAGGAGAAGCCGGCCGGCTTTGCCCGCGTCGAGGCGATCCGCCCGCACGATACGCCGGGCTGGTATTTTTGCGACCTGCTCGTGCTCGCGCTGCCGCTCCAGCCCCTGACCTGGATTCTCGAGCAGGTGCAGATCGAGGGCCAGCCGTTCACGATGGGCGGCCGCGGCGTGCGGCTCGCCCGGCTCTCCGATCCGGGCGCGACCGAATCCGCCGCGGCGTCGCCGGCAACACCACCGGCGCGGGCCGCCGCCGAGGCTCCTTCCCTCGCGGGGGCACCGCCGGCGGACAGCGCCCCGTTGGCCCCCGAGACCTCACCACGCGATTCGGCCAGCCCACGGGTGGTGTCGCTCGCCGACCGTCGCACCCGACGGCAGCCGCCGCGCTCCTGAGCCGGGAGGCCCTCCCCCGAGCCCCGTGTGCGCCGAACTCTAGGGGAGTGGTCGCCGGAGACCGCCTGGGCCCGCGCTTCTGGGGCAGGGGTTCCCGTGTGAGCTGAGCTCTGGGGGAGCGGTTGCCGGAGGAGCCGTGCCGGAGGCGGGTCGTGGCCGATGGGAAGGGGCCGCGACCCCCCTGTCTCTCCAACCGTTCGGGTAGCCCGATGGGTCGGATGGAACGTCTCTGGAACTGGATCGACGGGGGCAAGTCGGCTCCGGTGGATATACCCTTGACAGCGAGGGGGGATTCCGGGAGTAATCCCTTATGGCGGTACGGATCGAAATCCACCGCAACCCTCGTCGGCGCGGGGTTCCCAAGGAGGGCGGACCCTCGCCGCTCGTAGTGTTGCTCGGGATCGCGGCGGCAGTGGTCGGGACGCATCTCCTCTTCCTGTGGGTCGGGCTGCTCCAGTAGCTCCGCCTGCGGCAGGATGGCCTCGAAGGGAGCCGTCCGGCGTGCCTTGGGGATATGGCCGCGAGACCCGGCCGGCGCCCTTGAAGCCGATGTGGCATTCGTGCAATGGTGACCAAGGCGATCAGCTTTCCGATCGCCGCAGCAACACCAGACCGTTTCACCTCCAACCGGCATTTCCCCTCGATTCCGTCGACCCCGATCCGACAAGGCTGCGGCTAATGCTCGGTACGTAGGGCGCCGAAAATTGGCGTAGTGCGAGTTCGCAAGGATTTCGCGGGCCAAGACGGGGCGGGAATGGCACTTTCTCAAGCAGAGCGTGCACAGCGACGGATGGCGCGGACGGCAGCGGTCGGCGCCCCGACTCATCCGCGACGCCGCGCCGGCAGACCCGTTCCAGTAGTTGATCGGGCCGATCCCGAGATCCTGCGCGACATCCGCCACGAGGTCGGCAACCACTTTCACAAGCTCTACTACTGGGCCGATCTGCTCGCGGCCGAGGATCTCGGCGAGCCGACGGGCAGCCCCTCGCTGGCCCGTTCGCTCAAGGCCTTCGAGTCCTACCTCAAGACCGCGCTGCTCTACTTCCACGGTCCGGGCGAGCAGATGGTCGCGGTCTCCGCGGCCGATGTCGGCCTCGCCTTGCAGTCGATTCTCGGCGAATCCGGAGGCGCGATCGATCTCGACGCGGCTCCCGGATTGGCCCGGTTCTCGGTCCGCATCGATCCCGAGCAGCTCTCCACTGCTTTCCGTCTCCTCGGCGGACAACTCACCCGCCTGAGCGGATCGGGCAGTGTGCTCGGGTTCAAGGTGAGCCTGCGGCGCGTCGAGGGCATTGGCGGTGCCGATGTCGAGGTTGCGCTGCTGGCACCGCGCGCACTGGCGGCGACCCATGCTGCGGCCGAGGTGGACGCGGTGAGCTGGGCCGTCGCGGGACGCATCCTGCAGCATCACGGGGGCTGGCTCTCGTCGGTTGAAGCCGATGACCAGGGGGCGAGGGCGACGCTGCGGCTGCCACTTGGGGGCACCATCGCGGAAGCCGGGAAATAGGCGGAGGCGGCTTCACGACATGGAAACACGCATTCTCATCATCGACGACGATCCGTTCATCTGCCGGCAGCTCGAGGAACTCTTTCGCGCCCAGCAGTACGTCGTCTCGACGGCCCACGAGGCCACCGCCGGCCTGGCGCGTCTCGCCGAGGCGGAGCATTCCGTGGTTTTCGTCGATCTCAAGCTGCCCGGCTGTGATGGCCTCGAGCTGACGCGCCAGATCCGGGAACGCTGGCCGGACCTCGACGTGATCATGGTCACGGGCTTCGCGAGCATTCGCGGCGCGGTCGAGGCGATCAAACTCGGCGCTTCCGACTACATCACCAAGCCCTTCCAGAACGAAGATATCCTGCTCTCGACCGAGAAGGTCCTCGAGAAGCGTCGCTTGATCGACGAGATCAACTACCTGCGTGGCCAGCTCGCGGACCGCTACTCATTCGCCAACATGGTTTCGCGCAACCCACGCATGCACGAGATTTTCTCCCAGATCGAATCGCTGGGGCAGAGCGATGCCACCGTGTTGATCATGGGTGAGTCCGGCACCGGCAAGGAGCTCTGCGCGCGTGGGGTGCATTTTCAGGGACGTCGCCGCACCGGCAAGTTCGTCGCGATCAACTGCGCGGCCTTCCCCGATACGCTGCTCGAGAGCGAGCTCTTCGGCTTTGATCGGGGTGCGTTCACCGGTGCTGTGCACGACCGCGTGGGCAAGATCGAGTATGCCTCGGGCGGCACTCTCTTCCTCGACGAGATCGAGGCGATCTCGCTCAATATGCAGCTCAAGCTGCTGCGGGTACTCGAGGAGCGCGAGCTCGAGAGACTCGGCTCGAACCGGCGCATCAAGGTAGATATCCGTGTCATCGCCGCGACCAACGAGCACCTCGAGGAGCTGGTGGCCAAGGGCCGGATCCGGGAGGATTTCTACTATCGGATCAACGTCGTACCGGTCCACATTCCGCCGCTCCGCGAGCGCATCGAGGATGTGCCCCTGCTGGTCGCGGAATTTTTCCGCAACTCCCAGCACTCCCGTGAGCGCGACATCAGCCGGATCTCGAACCGCGCTCTCGCCCAGCTCATGAGCTACCACTGGCCGGGCAACGTTCGTGAGCTGGGCAACGTCCTGGAACGCTCGATCCTGCGCTGTGGGGGCACCGTATTGCGCGACGTCGATCTGCCCACGGCACAGAACCCCGGTGTCTCCCGGACGGGCGCCGAGGTGCGGCTCGGGCTCGACTACGAGGTGCCCCTGAAGGAGTTCCTGCGGCGTGCCGAGCGGGACTATCTGGGGAACCTGCTCAAGCGCTACCGGGGTGGCATCAGCAACAGCGCGCGACACGCGCTGGTCGACGCGGCGACTCTCCACCGCAAGATGAAGAGCTACGGCCTGCGCCGTGAGACCTTCCGCGGCAGCAATACCCGTGTGGCGGACCGTCTCGAGGATGCCGATTCGGATCGGCAAACCGCCGGTGCTTAGGCGGCCTGGGCTGGCGTCGCCCGCGCGAGTTCTCTAGCGGTGGCGGCGGGCCAGGCTTGGCGGATGCCGGGCCTCCAGCAGAGGAAACAGGGCGGTGCGTGACCAGAGCGATGAGAGCGAAGGCCTGCTGACGTTCCTCTGGCACCATCGAATCTGGTGGATCGCCCCGGCGGTGAGCGTTCTGCTGCTGGTCGGCGCTCTCGTTCTTCTCGGCGGGCGCGAGGCCTCTGCCCCGTTCGTCTACACCTTGTTCTGAAACTCGTTCTCACAACTTCCGGAGTTCATCAATGGCACGTCACATGGTTACCGGCGGAGCCGGCTTCATCGGCTCACACATCGCTCGCAAACTACTCGAGAGGGGCGATGCGGTGCGCGTCTACGACGATTTCTCGACCGGCAAATGGTCGAATCTCGCCGGCATCGAGAAGGACGTCGAGGTGGTCGAGGGCGATCTTCGCGATCCTGATGGCCTGATCAAGGCGGCGCGCGGCTGCGAGGTCATCTTCCAGCAGGCCGCTCTGCGGTCGGTTCCGCGGTCGATCGACGACCCGCGCGCCAACAATGACGTCAATGTCACCGGCATTTTGAACGTTCTCATCGCCGCCAAGACCAACAATTGCCGGCGGGTGGTCTACGCCTCCTCGTCGTCGGTCTACGGTGACGATCCCCGCCTGCCCAAGGTCGAGACGCAGACACCGAAGCCGCTCTCGCCCTATGCGGCCAGCAAGATCATGGGCGAGTACTACGCCAAGATCTATCAAGACCTCTTTGGGCTCGAGACCGTGAGCCTGCGCTACTTCAACGTCTTCGGGCCACGCCAGGATCCCGAGTCGAAGTACGCGGCTGTGATCCCGCGATTCATCACGCTGGCCTGCGCCGGCGAACCGGTCGAGGTGCACGGCGACGGGATGCAGTCGCGGGACTTTACCTACGTCGACAACGTGGTGGTCGCGAATCTGCTCGCCGCAGACGCCCCCAAGGCGCCTGGGCAGGCAATCAACGTCGCTTGTGGCGATCGCTTTACCTTGCTCGACGTGCTCGCCGCGGTCGAGGAATGTCTCGGGCACAAGATCGAGCGTATCCACGAGCCCTCGCGCTCGGGGGACGTGCCGCACACGCAGGCCGACATCACCCGCGCCCGTGAACTGCTTGGCTTCGCGCCGGTGGTGGGCTTCGCCGACGGCATGCGGAGGACAGTGGCCTGGTTCCGCGAACAGGCCGGCGCTTGAGCGACGGCGCCGCCCCGTGCCGCGCGGCGGGGCCGGCCGGGCCCGTCGCATTGGCTCCCCGGCGTCCCCTGCGACTCGGGCTCGTGGCCGCATGTGCTTTCCCGGCGCCTCGGGGTTCGCAGGTCTTCATCGACGAGTCTGCTCGTGCACTCGAGGCCGCCGGGGCCGAGGTCCATCTGGTGGCGCCACGCGGGCGCGAACGCGATATCGTACCCTACCGAATCCATGGTCTCTGGCCCGCGCTCCGGCTGCGGCCCAGGCTCGCGCTGGCGGGTGCGTCGCTGCTGGCGCGGCCGTTCTTCGATGTCGCACTGGCCCTTCGTCTCGAGCATGTGGCCCGCGTGCAGCAGCTCGACGTCCTTCTGGCACACAACTACGAGGGCCTTGCCGTGGCGTTGGCGGTGCGCGCAAGGACGGGAATCCCGGTCGTCTACCATGCCCACAACGTCGCCGAGGATGAGCTGCCCTGGCTTGGCGGAGCGTCGCTGGGGGCGGGACTGGGGCGCCTCGGACGCCTCCTCGATCATCAGTTGCCACGCCGGGCGGATGCGGTGGTTGCGCTCTCGGACGACGTGGCGGCCCATCTCGTCGCCCGTGGTGTGGCGCCCGAGCGCATGCACGTCATTGCTCCCGGGCTGGATCCGCGCCCGTTTGTGGGTTGGCGCCGGCGCCGGCGAAAGCTTCGTGTGGTCTTCGCGGGGAATCTCGACGCCTACCAAAACATAGCTGTACTGCTCGAGGCGTGGCGGCAGGTGGCGGCGGTGTTGCCGACGGCCGAGTTGCGCATTGTGATCCACACCGGTGAGGAGCGACGCGGGGCGATGCTCGCCGGGCGCTCGGGGATGCGGGTGGTGGTCGCCCGTTCCCTGCAGGACGTGGCGCGTGAGATCGGTGCCGCGGCGGTGGGCGTCTCGCCGCGCCAGTCATGGTCCGGTTATCCCATCAAGATATTGAATTATATGGCGGCAGCACTGCCGACGGTGGCCATGCCGCGCGCGGCCAAGGGCGTGGTGGCAGGACGCACGGGATGGGTGGCCGGTGACGAGAGCGCCGCTGCTCTGGGCGCGGTGCTGCGCGAGGCTCTGCTCTCCCCGGCCGAGTGTCGCCGGCGTGGCGAGGCGGCGGCGTGGCGACTCGACCGCGATCACTCTTGGCGGCAGCAGAGTTCTCAGTTGCTCGGGGTCGTCGAGTCCGTGGTCGCGGGCGAGCCGGGACGGGGCCGCCTGCCGGCCGCAGTGGGCGCCTAGACGGCGGCTACGTGCCCGCGCGACGTTTCCTCGCCCTCACGCACTCACCGCTCGCCGTCATGCATCGCAGCAGGTCTCTTTGGTGGTGTTGCCGCAGGTAGAGCCGCGGCCTTGGTCCGCCAGGCGGGACGGCGGGCCCTTCGAGCGATCGCGTCATCCCTCCGTTCGTCGGCAGAGGTGCGGCACCGGCCCGCCAGGCGGGACACTTGTCAGGCTTCGTCTTCCGGGCCGGCGGCGCCGGAGGTAGATGAGGGTCCCGTGCCGCTGATCGATCCGGAGATCTTGCGCGAAATCGACGAGGCGACCCGAGGCCTCGGCGAAATCCGCCGCCGTCTTGCGGGCGCCGGGTTCCGCGATGTTGACGATCTCCTGGCTCAGGTGGCGCGCCTCAACGCCGGGCTCGGGTCGTTCGCTGGGGCCGAGGTCGATGCTCTGCTCGAGAGGGTGCGAACAACCGTTGCCGGCCTTCACCAGGCGCGGGCAGCCTTCGAGGAGCTGGCCCGGATCAAGCGAGTCACGGCCGATCTGCCGCTCGGCCGGGTGGTTTGATCGGCCACGGGTGGATTGGTAACCCGCCCGCATGGAGTCCCACGCGCCGACCGCGCCGATCCTTGAGTTTCTCGCGATGCTCGTCCGCCCGGACAACATCCCGATCGTGATGATGCTGGTCCTGGTGTTCTGGTTCACCTACATCGGCTTGAAAGAAGCCCGCAAGAACGACCAGCTGATTCGTGAAGGCCGCGCCGACGAGGTGCTGCGGCGCATGCAGGAGTAGCCTCCGGGCCGCAAGCGAGGATTTTAGTGCCGTTTACGATCATCGCCGAGAACTGCACCGGCTGCAGCGCCTGCGAGCAGCGCTGCCCGACGCGCGCCATCACCGGAATCTCGAAGAAGGCCTACTTCATCGAGCCGAGCCGCTGCATCGACTGCGGCGCGTGCGGTGTCATCTGCCCCGACGAGGCGATCCTCGACACCTGGGGCAACATGACCAGCGTGCTCAAGAAAGCCCAGCGGCCGGTAGCGATCGTCCATCCCGACAACTGCAACGGCTGCGGCGTGTGCGTCGACGTCTGCCCCTTCGACAGCCTGGGGGCCGCTCCGGGCAACACGGCGACGTTCCTCGGGAAGGTCATCGTCAACGAGAAAACCTGCGTGGGTTGTCGACTGTGCGAGGAAGTCTGCGGCTGGGAGGGCATCTACATCATGCCCCACGAGGAGAAACAGCCCTTCCTCGGTTCGCTGGGCTATTCCGTCGAAGAGTACGACGGCGCGCGCGGCGATCTCGCCGAGTAGCGGGAAACACCCACGCCAGCGCCCGTCAGATCACCTTGTTGAGCGGGTACTCGATGATCCCGCTCGCCCCGGCGCGGATCAAGCGAGGAATCAGGTCGCGCACGGTGGTCTCGGCGATCACGGCCTCCACCGAATACCAGGTACGGCCGGCGAGATGCGGGACGGGAGCGAGGTGCGCCACCGTCGGAGCGGTGAGGCTCGGCAGCAGGCCGATCACTTCATTCAGCAGCTCGGCCGGTACGTTCAGTTTGAGACCGACCTGGCCACGGGCTTCGAGAGCGCCGCGCAGCAAGAGCGCGATCTGCTCGAGCTTCTCACGACGTGCCGGATCGGCCCAGGCCTGCCGGCTCGCGACCAGTTGTGGTCGTGAGGCAAGCAGGTCGGCGATGATGCGGAGCTTGTTGGCGCGCAGCGTCGAGCCGGTCTCGGTCACGTCGACGATGGCGTCGACCAGGCCCTCGGCGACCTTGGCCTCGGTGGCGCCCCAGGAGAACTCCACCTCGACGTCGATTCCACGCTCGGCGAACCAGCGTCGTGTGACGCCGACCAATTCGGTTGAGACGCGGCCGCCGGCGAGGTCCTCGGGCCGCTGCACGGCGGAGTCCTCGCGCACGACCAGCACCCAGCGCGTGCCCTGGCGGCTCACCTTCGAGTAGACCAGATCGCATACGACGTGCAGATCGGAGCCATTCTCGACGACCCAGTCGAAGCCGGTGATGCCGGCGTCGAGTGCGCCGGCTTCGATGTAGCGTGGCATTTCCTGCGGGCGCATGAGGCAACAGCGGATCAGCGGGTCGTCGATCGAAGGAAAATAGCTGCGCGAACTGGCCTGAATCGACCAACCGGCGTGGGCGAAGAGATCCAGGGTCGCCTTCTCGAGACTGCCCTTGGGGATTCCGAGACGGAGCAAGGGTTCGGCGCTCATGGTTTCGCGCCGTAGACGCTCTGGGGGTCGAAGACGCGCCGCTCGACGATCTCGAGCTGGCCGTCGCCGACGCGGCGAAAGAAGCACGAGCGGTAGCCGAGGTGGCAGGCCGCGCCGCCGGACTGACGCACCTTGAGAAGGATTGTGTCGCGATCGCAATCGAGTCGGATCTCGGCGATTTCCTGCACGTGACCGGATTCCTCGCCCTTGCGCCAGAGGCGCTGGCGCGAGCGGCTGAAGTAGCAGGCCCGGCCGCTGGCGAGGGTCTCGCGCCAGCTGGCCTCGTTCATCCAGGCCACCATGAGCACTTCGCCGGTGTCGGCGTCCTGCGCGATGGCCGGCAGGAGTCCGCCGGCGAAGGCCGGCTCCACGGCGTCGGGGGTCTCGCTCGGGGCGCTCACTGCGCCTCCGCGGCGAGCGCGGCCTCGAGTTCCCGGATGCGGTGCGCGAGTAATCGGTCGCGTTGCTTCAGGTGGACCTCGTCCTCCGCCGTCAACGCCACCACCGCGCGCGGGTCGCAAGGCGGGACGAAGCGAACCTCGGGGAGGGGCGGAGAGGGCGGTAGGGCCGGGCGCGCCGAAGCACAGCCTGCGAGCAGTGCGAGGCCGAGCGCCGCGTACCCACCGGTGAATCTTTGCAGCGGAGGCATCGCGCCCTGCTAACCGCGACGGTCGGCGAACGCAACGCACTCGGTTGGTCCGTGACAGACCTTGTTGGTATGGCCGTGGAGAGTGAGGCTTGGGGACATCGCTGCAAGGATCGGGGCCGCGATCGAGGGCGACCCGGATCTCGAAATCGCCGAGCTCCAGCCCCTCGATCAGGCCGGTCCGGGCGCCCTGAGCTTTCTCGCCAACCCGCGCTACGCGCACCTCTTGCCCGCAAGTCAGGCCTCGGCCGTGATTCTCGCCCCGGGCGTGACGGGTCCCGGCTGTGCCGTTTTGCGTTGCGACGATCCCTACCGCGCCTTCGGCCAGGCGACCGCCCTCTTCGTCCGGGAGGTGGCGCCGGAGGAAGGGATCGATGTAACCGCCGCGGTTCATCCCGAGGCCCGCATCGGTCCGGGAGCACGGATCGGGCCCCTTGCCGTCGTCGGTGCGGGGGCCACGGTTGGTGCCCGCACCGTGCTGCACCCCGGCGTTGTGATCTATCCCGGAGCGAGCCTTGGCGAGGACTGCGTGCTGCACGCGCACGCCGTCGTGCGCGAGGGGGTCACGATCGGCTCCAGGGTCGTGCTCGGGGCCGGTACCGTGCTGGGCAGCGAGGGCTTCGGGTACTTGCCGCTGCCCGGCGGGGGCATCGTGCGTCTCCCCCAGATCGGCTGCGTGGTGGTGGAGGACGACGTCGAGATCGGCGCCAACACCACCATCGACCGGGCGGCTATCGGGGCCACGCGCGTGGGGCGAGGCTCGAAGATCGACAACCTCGTCATGGTCGCGCACGGCTGCCGGGTCGAGGAGGAGGTCCTCATCGCGGCCCAGACCGGACTGGCCGGCAGCACGCAGGTCGGGGCACGCACGCAACTGGGCGGTCAGGTGGGCACGGCCGGACATCTCCGCATCGGTGCCGATACCCGGGTGGGGGCCAAGGCGGGCGTGGCCTCCGACGTCTCTGAGGGCGTCACGGTGGCGGGCTTCCCGGCCATCGACGTCGCGCTGTGGCGGCGCGCCATGGTCGCACTGCGACGGCTGCCCGAGCTGCTGCGCCGGGTACAACGGATCGAGCGCGCGCTCGGCACGCTGGTCGATCCCAAGTTGCCGCCGGAACGTTGAATTCGAGGCACGGACGCCTAAGGTTCCGGGGTGCGAATCGTCGTCGCCAACGTGACCGAGGAACGCCGCCAGCTCGAGCTTGCGGTGCCCGCCGAGAGGCTCGCCGAACGGCTCGGTGACGACGACGAGAGCGAGCTCCGGGCCGGCGGCCCGATCCAGGCCAGCCTCGAGATCTACCGGGTCGGCGAGGATCTCGTGATCTCGGGCACGGCCCGGACCCACCTGCGTGCCGTCTGCGCCCGCTGCGTGGAGCCATTCGATCTGCCCCTGGAGGCCCCGGTCGAGATGTTCCTGGCCGAGAAGGCGCGAGCTGCTGCAGAGGGTTTCGGCGAGGATGACGTCGCTCTGGCGACCTTCACCGGCGAGGAAGTCGATCTCGCGCCGCTCTGCTTCGATCAGCTCCTGCTGGCATTGCCGAGCCGTCTGCTATGCCGTGAGGCCTGCCGCGGGTTGTGCCCGCAGTGTGGCGATAATCTTAACTTGACAACCTGCGGCTGCCGCCCGGCGACAATACCTGGGACGGGGCCGCTCGCGAGTTTGGCCGAGCAGCTCACTGCCCGTGGGCGGCACGGCTGAAGCAGGACGACCCGCGAACGAACGCCGAGAGGGCGACGAAGAGGACGAGATGGCTGTACCCAAGCGAAGAACGTCGGTGAGCAAGCGCAACCAGCGCCGTGCGCACGACGCCCTGACCGCACCGCAGACGGTGCCCTGTTCGCAGTGCGGCGAGCAGAAGCAGCGCCATCGCGCCTGTCCCCATTGTGGCGTCTACCGCGGCCGCAAGGTCGTCGCGGGCCGGGCGGAGTAAGCCCGCCCGGTTGCGGTGCTTGGCGCCCGCTCGGTACCGACCAGTGATGCGGATCGGCATCCTCTGCCCCGGGCAGGGGGCTCAGCAAGTCGGGATGGGCAGCGAGCTGCGGCGAGAGTTTCCGCAGGCGAGGCTCTGCTTCGATGAAGCGGATGAGGCACTCGGGTTCTCCCTGAGTCGCCTGTGCGCAGAGGGCCCCGAGGACCGCCTGACCGATACCCGCAATGCGCAGCCCGCACTGCTGGTGCATGCCGTCGCGGTGGCGCGGGTGCTCGCCGACGAGCAGGGCCTCCGTCCGGTGATCGGCGCGGGACACAGTCTCGGCGAGTGGTCGGCGCTGGTCGGGGCGGGCGTCATCGGGCTTGCCGACGGGTTGCGCGCCGTGCAGGCGCGCGGTCGGTTCATGGCCGAGGCGGCGGGTGCGGGCCAGGGTGGAATGACGGCTCTGCTCGGCGTGGAACCCGATGTCGTGGCAGAACTTTGTCGTGACGCTACGATAGGTGAGGAACTTGTCGTGCCCGCCAACTTCAACGGCGGCGGACAGATCGCGGTGGCGGGCCACGTCAGTGCGCTGGGGCGGCTCGAGGCGGCGGCCCAGGCCCGGCGCATCCGCTCGACGCGACTCAGGGTCAGTGCCCCTTTTCACTCGCCATTCATGGCGCCGGCCGCCGAACGGATGCGCGCGGTCGTGGCGCAACTCGAGCTGCGCGATCCGGCATTCCCGATCGTGAGCAACGTCGATGCGGCGCCGCACGCGCGCGGCGAGATCTTCCGCCGTCTTCTGGTGGAGCAGATCACCCAGCCGGTGCGCTGGCAGGAATGTGCTGCCCGCGTGGCGGAGGCCTGCGATCTCGCGCTCGAGATCGGCCCCGGGCGCGTGCTGGCGGGATTGATGCGTCGGATCGCGCGTGAGTTCGCGTGCCGCTCGCTTGGCGAGCCTGCGGAGATCCGCGCGTGGCTCGGCGAGGGCCGGGAGGCGATGGCATGAGCGAGTTCGACGGACGAGTGGCCCTGGTGACCGGAGCGTCGCGCGGGATCGGCCGGGCAATCGCGTTCGAGCTTGCCCGCCGCGGGGCCTTCGTCGGACTGAACTTCGCGGCCCGGCGCGATTCCGCCGAGGAGGTTCTGGCGGCCATCGAGGCCGCCGGGGGTAGCGGCACGCTGGTGGCCTTCGACGTGGCAGACCACGACGCGGCGGCAGCGGCGGTCGCCGGCTTCGTCGCGACACAGGGGCGGATCGATATTCTCGTCAATAATGCGGGCATCACCCGGGACGGTCTCGTGCTGCGCTACCGCGAGGCGGACTGGCAGCGGACCGTGGAGGTGAACCTCGGTGGCGTGTTCCACTGCGCGCGTGCGGTACTTCGTCCGATGATGAAGGCCCGCTACGGTCGCATCGTCAATCTGAGTTCGGTGACCGCACGCATCGGCGGTGCCGGGCAGGTCGCTTACGCGGCCACCAAGGCCGGCATCGAAGGATTCACGCGCGCACTGGCTCGCGAGGTGGCGTCGCGCGGGGTCACGGTGAACGCCGTGGCACCGGGCTTCATCCGTACCGAGATGACGGCGGGATTGGCCGAGGAGACGCTGGCGGCGTTCCTAGCCGCGGTCCCTGTCGGCCGTGTCGGTGAGCCCGAGGACGTGGCCCGGGCCGTCGCGTTCCTGGCGAGCGAAGGAGCCGGCTACGTGACGGGCCACGTGCTCGCGGTCGATGGTGGGATGGCCGGCTGAGCCGGCGGGCAGGAGTGTTCGGGCGCGCGTAGCCGGTGGCAGGAGCGGTTGTGAAACGCTACAGCGCCGAAGCCGCGCGGGCGTGTTTTGCAGAGGAGGGGCGATGGCATCGGAAGTCGAAGCAAGGGTGAAGGCGATCGTTTGTGAGCAGCTCAGCGCGGCCGAGGATGAGGTCACGCTCGAGTCCTCGCTGGTGGATGACCTGGGCGCCGATTCGCTCGACATCGTCGAGCTCGTGATGGCGCTCGAGGAAGAGTACGAAATCGAGATCTCCGAGGAGGACGGCGAGAAGATTCGCACCGTCGGAGACGTGGTCACGTACATCGAGAGTCACAATAAATGAGTGTGAGTCTCTCCTCCCTGCGCGACGCCGATCCGGTGATCGCCGAGCTGATCGAGCGCGAGGCTCGGCGGCAGGAGGAGAACCTGGAACTCATCCCGTCCGAGAACGCCGCCAGCGCGGCGGTGCTCGAGGCCCAGGGCTCGATCCTCACCAACAAGTACGCCGAGGGCCTGCCGGGGCGGCGCTACTACGGCGGTTGCGAGCACGTCGATGCGGTCGAACAGCTTGCGATCGACCGCGCCGTAGCGCTCTTCGGCGCCGACTTCGCCAACGTTCAGCCGCACTCGGGCTCGCAGGCGAACATGGCGGTCTACTTCTCCCAGTTGCAACCGGGCGACCGCATCCTGGCGATGAACCTCTCACACGGGGGGCATCTGACCCACGGCAGCCCGGTGAACTTCTCGGGTCGCTTCTTCGAGGTGGTGCCCTACGGCGTGCGCGAGGACGATCAGCGGATCGACATGGACGCGCTCGCCCAGCTCGCTCGCGAGAGCCGGCCGAAGATGATCGTGGCGGGCCATTCGGCCTACCCGCGGCAGATCGACTTCGCCGTCTTTGGCGCGATCGCGGCCGAGGTCGGTGCCAAACTGATGGTGGACATGGCGCACTTCGCCGGTCTGGTCGCGGCCGGGGTGCACCCCTCGCCGGTGCCCCACGCCGACTTCGTGACCACGACCACGCACAAGACGTTGCGGGGGCCCCGCGGCGGGCTGATCCTGGCCCGCGCCGCCGAGGCCAAGGCGATCAACAGCTCGGTTTTCCCCGGCAACCAGGGCGGGCCGCTCATGCACGAGATCGCGGCCAAGGCGGTTGCACTCGCGGAGGCCGCCCAGCCCGAGTTCCGTGCCTACCAGCAGCAAGTGGTCGCCAACGCTCGTGCGCTGGGCGCAGCATTGCTCGAGCGCGGTCTTCGACTGGTCTCGGGCGGCACGGACAATCATCTTCTGCTGATCGACCTCCGCGCCTCGGAAACGACGGGCCGGGTCGCCCAGGAGACGCTCGATCAGGCCCGCATCACGACCAACAAGAATACAGTACCCTTCGAGACCCGCTCGCCTTTCGTCACGAGCGGAATCCGGCTAGGGACTCCCACGGTGACCACGCGCGGGATGCGTGAGCCCGAGATGGCGGAGATTGCCGAGCTGATCACTCGGGCGCTCCACGCAGTGGGCAACGACACGACGCTGGCTCGGATCGCCGAGGAGACCACGGCCCTGTGCCGAAGATTCCCGCTCTACCGGCACTGAGCGGCCGCCGAGTCCCACCATGAAGTGCCCGGGCTGTCGCAGCTTGGAGAACCGGGTCATCGATTCGCGACTCGGGCGCGACGGCGACATGATCCGTCGCCGACGCGAGTGCGAGGCGTGCACACGGCGCTTTACGACCTACGAGCGGATCGAAGAATATCTGCCGCTGATCGTGAAGAAGGATGGCCGGCGGGAACCTTTCGAGCGCTTGAAGATCCTCGCCGGGCTGACCAAGGCCTGCGAGAAGCGCCCGGTGAGCGCTGAGCGGATCGCCGCGACGGTCGATGCGATCGAGCGCTCGATCCTCGATCGGGGCGAGAAAGAGGTGGTGAGCACCGTGATCGGCGAGGCCGTGATGGCAGCGATGCACGATCTCGACCCGGTCGCCTCTGTGCGCTTCGCCTCGGTCTATCGCTCCTTTCAGGATCTCGACGAGTTCGTGGGTGAACTCGAGCAGCTGCTGCGGGAACGCCGTGCGGGATCGACACGGCCGCGGCCCCGGGCTCCGCGCAAGGCGGCCGGGGGGCGATCGGGAAAGGGCCCCTGACGGTCGTGGCCGGGGCGGCGCCACGGCGCGAGAGCGCGGCTGCGGATGCGCGCTGGATGGCTTGCGCCCTCGAGCTCGGGCGGCGCGGGCTCGGCCGGACCCATCCGACTCCCGCTGTTGGTGCGGTCGTGGTACGCGCTGGGCAAATCGTCGGACGCGGCTGGCACACGCGCGCGGGAGAGGCCCACGCGGAGATCGTGGCGCTGCGGGACGCTGGCCCGCGTGCGCGTGGCGCAACCTTGTACTGTACACTCGAGCCCTGCACGATCGAGGGTCGGACTCCGCCCTGCGTTGGCGCAGTCATCGCTGCGGGGGTGCGGCGAATCGTCGTGGGAACCATCGATCCGCACCCGCGGGTGCGCGGCCGCGGTCTGCGCGCACTCCGTGCCGCCGGGATCGCCGTGGCCTCTGGAGTCGAGGAGGGGGCGGCGCGCGAACTGATCCGGGGTTTCGCCAGTGTCGTGACGCGCGGCCGACCCTGGGTGCGGCTCAAGCTCGGCGCGAGCCTCGACGGTCGCATTGCCACCCGCAGCGGCGAGGCGCGCTGGGTCACCGGTGCCGCGGCGCGCGCTCGGGTCCATGTCTGGCGGGACGAGTTCGACGGCGTGGTGGTCGGATCGGGGACGGCGCTGGCCGACGATCCACTCCTGACCTGCCGGCGGCGCAGCGGACGGGATCCGGTGCGGATCGTGCTCGACCGGCGTCTGCGCCTTCCTGTCGGGGCTCGCATGATGGGTGAAGGGCGTTCCCCGGTCTGGGTCGTCACGGATGGCAGTGCTTCATCCGCTCGCCACCGTCGACTCGAGAAGGCCGGGGCGCATGTCCTCGTGGTCCGGCCGGCGCGTACGGCGCCCTGGATAGATACAGTGCTTGGCGAACTCGCACGACGGGGCTTGACCTCCCTCCTGGTGGAAGGCGGCGCGGGCATCGCCGCCGCCTTCGTCGCTGCGAGTCGAGTCGATGAACTCGCGCTCTTCCTGGCACCTCTCTTGATCGGAGCCGATGGCGTGCCAATCATCGAGGCCATGGGCGTCACCCGACTGAGCGATGCGCCGCGGCTGGGGTGCGTGGCGACCGAGCGCATCGGCAGTGACGTTCTGCTCTCCTTCGAGCAGCCGACGCTGCGGGGAAGACGGGCGTGAGTTCGGATGCCGAGGCGCTGGCGGCGGCAATCGGCCGCCTTGCCGCAGGTGGCGCGGTGCTGGTCGTGGACGACGAGCAGAACCCGCAGAGCGGCGATGTCTGTGTCGCGGCAGAGCGGATCGTGGACCACCATGTGAGCTTCATGGCGGCTGAGGCGCGCGGTCTCGTCTGTCTGGCGATGCTGCCGGCCGACATGGCCCGCCTGGGCATTCCGCTCCTCCCGCCGGATCGTTCCTCCGAGCGGGCGCCGGCCTACGGCACGTCCTTCGAGGCGCGCTTTGGCGTGTCGACGGGAATATCTGCTGCGGATCGGGCGCACACCATCCGCGTGGCCGTCGATCCGGCAAGTGGTTCGAGCCAGATCGTGATGCCGGGCCATGTGCCACCGATTCAGTGTGTTCCGGGTGGCGTGCTCGAACACACCGGTTCGGCGGAGACGATGGTCGATCTGGTGCGACTGGCAGGGCAGCGTCCGGCCGCGGTCGGGTGCACCGTGCTCGACGGCGAGGGCAATGTCGCGAGTGGTGCGGTGCTGCTCGGTTTTGCGCGCGCACACGGACTGCCGGTGATCGACATCAGAGCGGTGGTGCGCCACCGCTTGCGTTCCGAGCTGCTGGTCGAGCGCCTCGCCGAGACCGAACTCGAGAGCGACTACGGCGGTTCCTGGCGGGCGATTGCGTACCGCAACCGGATCGACGACTCCGAACATCTGGCGCTGGTTCGAGGCCGGATCGACGGCAGCACACCGCTTCTCGTGCGCGTCCACTCGCAGTGTCTCACTGGCGATGTTCTCGGTTCGCGGCGTTGTGACTGCGGCGACCAACTCCAGGCCGCCATGGCCCGGATCGCCCGAGAGGGGTCGGGGGTGCTCGTCTACCTCCACCAGGAGGGGCGGGGCATCGGTCTCGCAAACAAGATTCGCGCCTACGCGCTCCAGGATGAGGGCCTCGATACGGTCGAGGCGAATCTCGAGCTGGGGTTCCAGGACGATCAGCGGGATTACGGGATCAGTGCCCAGATCCTTCGCGATCTTGGCGTGCACCGGGTACGCTTGCTCACCAACAACGAGCGCAAGATCGAGGGTCTCTCTGGCTACGGTCTCGGGATCGAGGAGCGAGTGCCCCTCGAAGTCGAGGCGCACGAGGACAACATCGGCTACCTGCGCGTCAAGCAGCGCAAGCTCGGCCATCTTCTCTCGGGACTTGACCGCAAGACAGGCGAGGAATCCTGATGCGCGAACACACGGGTACCCTCGACGGCTCGCGTCTGCGGATCGCGATCGTCGTCTCGCGCTTCAACCGCGCGGTGACCGGATCATTGCTCGAAGGAGCGTGCGAGGGGTTGGCCGCGGCCGGTGTGGCGGCCGACGACATCGAGGTCTTCCATGTTCCTGGCGCGTTCGAGATCACCGTGGCGACAGAGCGCTGTGCGGAGGGCGGGCGATTCGACGCCGTCGTGTGTCTTGGTGCTGTGGTCCGGGGCGAGACGCCGCATTTCGACTTCATCGCCGGCGAGGTGAGCCGAGGCGTGGGCGACGTGGCGATACGCTATTCGTGCCCGGTGGCCTTCGGTGTCCTCACCACGGACACGATGGAGCAGGCACTGGCGCGTGCGGGCCACGGCCACGGCAACAAGGGCTTCGAAGCCGCCCAGACGGCCATCGAGATGGTCCGGCTGCTGCAGCAGATTCCCCGCAACGCCTGGGCGCCCGAGCGGACCCTCTGCGCCGACAGTGAGATGGATGAGATGCCGGACGGAGTTCTCGACAAACTCCGATGACCGCTCCGATCGAACAGCAGGTTCGCCGGCAGGGGCGCATCCTCGCCGCGCAGGCGCTCTACCAGGCCGAGATCACCGGCGAGGACGCCGACGCGGCCGTCGCAGTCGCGAGTCGGATCGGGGCGGAGGAGGAGGGGCAGTCCCCGAGCGAACCTGCTGAGGCGTGGGCGCGGTGGCTGGTCGAGGAGTTCACCGGGCGCCGTTTGCAGGTCGATCATCTGATCGAGGAGACATCGGCGAACTGGCGGCTCGACCGCATGGCGCGCATGGATCTGCAGATCCTCCGGATTGGCGTGACCGAACTCGCGGCGGGGCGTGCGGACGTGCCCGCGCCGGTGGCGATCGACGAGGCGATCGAGGTGGCTCGGGTGCTGGGCTCGGAGCAGGCGCCGGCCTTCATCAATGGTGTGCTCGACGCCGTGTCGCGCCGCCTTGGGCCGGTCGCCGCCGGGGGAACAGGCGAGTGACACTGGGGCCACCGGGGCGCTTCGACCCCTCGATCGAGGCCCGCTGGAGGGAATTCTGGCGCCGCGAAGGCATCTTCCGTGCCGGCCGCCGTCCCGCGGCCGAGCGCCGTTACGTGCTGGAGATGTTCCCCTACCCGAGTGGTGACCTCCACATGGGGCACGGCAAGAACTATTTTATCGGGGACGCACTGGCCCGCTACTGGGCGATGCGCGGCTACGATGTGCTGCATCCCTTCGGTTGGGACGCCTTCGGTCTGCCTGCCGAGAACGCAGCCATCAAGACCGGGGTCCCGCCCCGCGCCTGGACGATGCGCAACATCGCCGAGTCGCGCGCCTCGCTCGACGCCGCGGGAATCATGTACGACTGGGATCGCGAGGTGACGACCTGCGAACCGGATTACTACCGCTGGACACAGTGGATCTTCCGGCTGCTCTGGGAGAAGGGCCTTGCCTATCGGGCCCGGGCGACG
>SXLG01000187.1 GCA_005777805.1 Pseudomonadota bacterium | reverse complement strand
CGGGTGGCGGCGCTGCAGCGAGCAGTCGCGCAGGCCGAGTGCCCGCACGTCGCCCCTGACGTCGCCGGCGATCTGGACCTCGATGTGCCGGCCCCCTTCGATGCGGCGCTCGAGGAAGACGCGCTCGTCGCCGAACGCGGCGCGAGCCTCGGCGCGTGCGGCGCGCAGGGCCTCGGCGAGACCGTCGGCGCTGGCGACCATACGGATGCCGCGGCCACCGCCGCCTGCGGCGGACTTGACAACAAGGGGCCAACCCAGTGCCGCCGCGGCACGGTGGGCGGCCTCCACGTCCGCGAGCGCAGAATGGCTCCACGGCACGACCGGCACGCCGGCCCGCTCGGCGGTGTGCTTGGCCGCGATCTTGTCGCCGAGCTGGCGCAGCGTGGCTGCGGCGGGACCGATGAAGGTGATGCCCCGGTCCTCGAGCCCCGCGACGAAGGCGGGGTCCTCGGCCAGGAAGCCCCAGCCGGGCCAGACCGTGTCGGCCCGGGCCGCCACGAGTGCGTCGAACAGAGAATCACGATCGAGCCACGCGGCGAGATCCCCGCGCCCGTCGGCGAGCCGGATGGCTTCGTCGGCGAGCCGGACATAGGGCGCGTCGAGATCGCTCTCGGTGTAGAGCGCGAGTCCGAGCAAGGGCGAGCCGTCCTCCTCGCGCAGGGCGCGGATCGCCCGCAGGCAGCGCAGCGCCGCATCGCCGCGGTTCACGATGGCGATCCGTCGCATCTTCCTCCGATAGGCTGCCCGAGCGAGGAACGCACGGCCACGAGCCCATCGCATCGGTGCGGCGGCGGCGCGTCCGTTTGCGAGACCGTGGCGCGACGGGGCGAAACGAGTCCGGGTGGCCTCGGCCATTCGGCGGCGGCGCGTGCGTTTGCGGGACTGTGGCGCGCGGCGGGGCGAGGTGAGTTCGAGTTGGGCCGGCGCGGGGACGGTGGCGCGTGTTCTTGCGGACCCGCCGCGCGACGGGGCCCGAGGTTGCGCCGGTGCTCTGGCTGGCGGGTGCCGTCCGCAGTTGCGGATCTTTGCGCTGGCGGCGGCCTGTTGCGAGAGTTGGGCCGGGACGGCGGTGTCAGGTGCGCGTGCTGGTGATCGAAGACGACGACGAGACCGCGCGTTTCGTCGAGAAGGGCCTGCGTGAGAGCGGCTGGATGGTCGATCGTGCCAGTGACGGTCCCAAGGGACTCTCCCTCGCGGTGAGCGGACCCTTTGATGCGCTGGTGGTCGATCGGATGCTGCCCGGCCTCGACGGGCTCTCGATCGTCGAGGCGCTGCGCCGCAACGACATCCGCATCCCGGTCCTCTTCCTCTCGGCGCGCGGCAGCGTCGAGGACCGGGTTGCCGGGCTCAGGGCCGGAGGCGACGATTACCTCGTCAAGCCCTTCGCCTTCTCCGAGTTGCTTGCCCGGCTCGAAGCCTTGACGAGGCGTGGCCATGGCGAGCCCGTGCAGACCGAACTTCGGGTGGGCGATCTCGTGCTCGATCTGCTCGGGCGTGGCGCCCGCCGGGGCACGCGTGAGCTCGACCTCAAACCGCGCGAGTGGGCGATCCTCGAGTTCCTCGCCCGGCGGGCAGGGCAGGTCGTGACCCGCACCATGCTGCTCGAGGGTGTGTGGAACTATCACTTCGATCCGCGCACCAACGTGATCGACGTTCACATCAGCCGGCTCCGGCAGAAGCTCGATGCGAGCGGCGAAAAACAATTGCTCGATACGGTGCGCGGTGCGGGCTATCGCCTGCGTGCCGATCCGAGCGAGGGCTGAGAGCGTGGGCACGAGGCGAGTCCGGGATGCGAACCACGTGGCGCCAGATGCCACGGGCGAGGGCTGAGCGCGGCCATGAGGCGAAGCCTGAGTGCGAGTCGTGCGGCGCTTGCTCCGGCCGGGCAGGCGCCGGCTGCCCGAGCCGCAGCCGCGCCGACCACGACGGCACCTGCCGCGCCTCGGGGTCGCCGGCGGCGACGCCGCAGCCTGATTTTCCGCTCGACGATGCTGCACGTGCTGGTCTTCTCGCTTGCGACCAGCGGCATGTTGGGCGGGCTCTACACCTGGCTGCTGGCGCGCCAGGACGAGCGCCTCGATGCCGCCATCGGGCGCGATACCGACCTGCTGCGCCAGCGGCTCGCAGCACTGCCGCCCGGCCAGATGGCAGCGGTCGTCGAGCGCGTCACGCTCTACACGCCCGGCGCCACCACGGTCGTGATGGTGGCGAGCGATCGCTTCGAGTGGATTGCCGGTAATCTTCGCCGCTGGCCGGGGCGGCCAGGTGCCGCAGAGGCGGGCAAGCGGCTGCTCGAGTGGGCCGCGCCGCTGGTGGGCGAAGGGGCGCCAGGGGGCCGCGACGATCTTCTCGAGTTTCCGCTTGGCGTCGATCCCGCAACGGGCACGGTGCGGGCTCGCGTCGTGACCCTGCCCGGCGGGAGGCGCCTGCTCGTCGGCCGCAACCTGGCCGCGCACGACGAGTTCCGTGCGCTCGTCGGCCGCGTCTTTCTGGCCGCGCTGGCGCTCACCGTGACCATCGGCGTCGCCGGAGGTGCCCTGCTCAGTCGGCGTGTATCGGCCCGGCTCGATCAGATCAACCGCGAGAGCGAGGCGATTCTCGCCGGCGCACTCGACCGCCGGATGCCCGGGGCGACCAGCGACGACGAATTCGGCGAGCTCTCGGCCAATCTGAACAACATGCTCGACAGGATCGCGGCAGTGATGGAAGCGATGCGGGCCGTCTCCGACGAGATCGCGCACGATCTGCGGAGCCCGCTGACGCGCTTGCGCGGCCGGCTCGAACTGGCCCTGATCGAGTCAGGGCAGGAGGGCGGGGCTCAGGGCGCGAGCGGTGACGCAGGTCGCGTGAGTGCGAGCACCGCGACGGGCACGGCTCGCGGCATCGAGCGCGCGGTCGTCGAAGCGGCGCTCGGCGACGTCGATCGGGTGCTCTTCCTGATCGACGAGATTCTCACCATCGCGCTCGCCGAATCGGGCCTGCCCAGCGGGGGATTCGAGGAGATCGAGCTGGAGGTGCTGGCGCGCGGCGGTTGCGAGCTCTACGAGCCGCTCGCCGAGGAGGCCGGGCTCACGCTGGAGCTCGGGACGTTCGAGGGCGCGCGCCTGCGCGGCCACCGCGAGCTGCTCTCGCGTGCGCTCGGCAATCTGCTCGACAACGCACTCAAATACGTTCCACGTGGCGGTCGCATCGTGGTCACCGCGCGGGCCCGGGTGGAACGTATTGAATTCGTGGTTGCCGACGACGGCCCGGGAATCCCCGAAATCTTTCGCAACCGCGCGCTCGAGCGCTTCAGTCGGCTCGATCCGAGCCGCTCGACGCCCGGCAGTGGTCTTGGCCTGAGTCTGGTGCGCGCGGTCGCCGTTCTGCACGGTGGCACGGTGCGTCTCGAGGACGCCGCACCGGGCCTGCGTGTCGTGCTCGACCTCCCGGCTGGTGAGCGGCCGGCGTGATCTTCCCGATCGGCGACTGGCCGAATCCGCCGGGGCATCGCCCGTGGCTGACCTGGTTACTGATCTCGATCAACTTCGCGGTGTGGATCTTCTTCGGGCTGCCACTCTCCGAGACGCGACCTGATCTCGCGAGCCCGCTGGTCGGCGAGTACTTGACCAGCATCTCGCCCGCGCTCGGTTCGCAAGCACAGGTCGCCGCACTGACGCACCAACTCACGGACTGGGATCTCTTCGTCTTCCGGTGGGGCTTCCGCCCCGACGCGCCCGCTCTCCGGACGTTGCTGAGTTCGATGTTCCTGCACGCCGGCCTGGCGCATCTCGCCGGCAACATGCTCTTCCTCTGGATCTACGGGAACAATATCGAGCACCGGCTCGGTCGCCCGGGATTCCTCGCGGCCTACCTTGGCGGCGGGGTGGTGGCGACGCTCTTCCACTGGTTCTCGGCGTCGTCCTCGCCGGTGCCGATGGTCGGTGCGTCAGGCGCAATCTCGGGCATCCTCGGCTTCTACTTCGTCCTCTTTCCGCGCAATCAAGTTCGTATGTTATGGTTGCTGCCTCCCTTTTTCCTGCAGCAGTTCCTGGTGCCGGCCCGACTCGTGCTCGGTCTCTATCTGGTCATCGAGAACGTGTTGCCCTGGCTCTTCACCTCATCCGATGTGGGCGTCGCCCACGGCGCGCACATCGGCGGCTTCGTAGCGGGCTGGTTCGTGGCGCGCTTCTGTCTCCGCGGCGATCACGACCTCCTGGTCCACGACGGCATGTGAGTGTGGCACGATCGCGCCGCCGGGTGCCTGCCTGTCCTCAGTCGATGTAGCCCAAAGCCTTCAGCTTCTCGCGGGTGAGGCGGTCCATCTTCTCTTCCTCGATCTCTTCGAGCTGCACCCGTGAGCGCCACGAGGAGAGCCGGGCGGGCAGTTCACCCGCGTCGCCGCCCTTGTCCTGGAGGTTGCGGTGCCCCTTGGGATCGGCGTCAAGATCGTAGATCTCGTGCATTCCACCCGAGGACCAGACATATTTGCGTCCGCCGCTGCGCGCGCCCAGCAGATGGCCCGGCTTGGTGTGCGGGAAGCGGCCGCGTGGCGCACGCACGAGATAGGTGAAGACGATGTCGTCGTCGCTGCCCGGCGCAGCGCCGCGTGCCAGTGCGACCAGACTCGAGCCATCGCCGGCCTCGGCGCCCTCGAGCCTGGCGAGCTCGACCAGGGTCGGGACAATATCGTTGAGCTCGACCGGGGTCGGCACGCGGCGGCCGGCCTCGAGCCCGCGTGGGTAGCGCAGCAGCAGCGGGACGTGGGTCTCTTCCTCGGAGAGCGACTTGAAATGGTAGGCCAGCCCGTGCTCGCCGAAGAGTTCGCCGTGGTCGGAGGTCTGCACCACGATCGTGTCCCCGGCGAGGCCCTTCTCTTCGAGATAGTCGAGCAGGCGGCCGATCTGGCTATCGAGGAAGGCGATCTCGCCGTCATAGAGGGCGACGATGTCCTTCCAATCGGGCTCTTCGAGACGCGGCAGCACATCACGGATGAAGGTGTCGGAGTCGATCGACTCGCCTTCCTCGGAATCGAAGCGCACGAAGCCAAGCAATGGATCAATTCCGGGCGCGAAGCGCGAGCGGAAGGGCTCGGGGGGATCGTAGGCGTCGTGCGCGTCCATGAAGTTCATGAGCACGAAGAAAGGCTTGCCGTCCTGGCGTTCGCCGATCCACTCGATGGCGTGATCCACCAGGATGTTCGAGCGCACGGATTCACCCTCGAGGAAGGTGTGGCGGTGCAGCCAGCGCAGGATCGCGTCGCCGGGGACCAGTCCCGATGAATAGAGCCAGCCCACGAGCGGTAGCTTGTCGAAGAGCTTGTGGAAGAAGATCATCACCGGGCCGTCGACCGTGATGTCGAGTCCCTGCGAGAAACCCGAGCGACGGCCGAGCGAGTAGTTGCCAAAGAAACCGGCGGTATCGTAGCCGTTCAGCTTGGCGATCTCGGCGAAGGTCTGGAACTCCTCGCCGAGAACCTTGCTCTTGCCGGCGGCGTAGCGGCCCGTGACCATCTGCCAGTGACTCGGGATTGTCCACGGGGCCTGTGAGATGGCCTGTTCAAAGACCACGCCGCCCTGGCCAAGCTGGTCGAGGCGGGGCGAAGTCGGTTTGTCGTAGCCATAAATACCGAGATGGTCGGCGCGTACGGTGTCGGTCACGAGCCAGATGACGTTGGGCCGACCCTTGCCCTCGGCGATCGGCGTGATGCGCGGGCTGTTGCTGTGGCGGATCAGATTGCCGCCAACGAGAAACCCTGCTGTGGCAATGGCCAGCGCGACCAGGCCCACCGGCAACGGCCGGCGGCCGGTGAGCGAGCCGGCCGCCCGGTCCAGCAGTGCCCACAGCGCCAGTGCGCCGGCGACCACCACGGCGCCAGCTTTCGCTGGTCCGATGGTGGCCTCGCTGGAACCGGCGACGAACATGTCCACATAGAATCCACCAGCGAGCAGAAGCCCCCAGCCCAGCGAGAGCGCGGCCACGCCGAACAGGAAGTGCAATCCGCGGCGCGGCCTCAACAGGTGATGGACGGCGAAGAGCAGGCCCGCGCAGAGGAGCGTGACCAGCCCGTTCACCGCGAGGCTCTTCGGGTGCAGCAGACCGGGCAGGTAGCGGTCGTTGATGGGCAGGCCGAGGTAGATCAGGGTCCAGCCCGACCAGATCGCGCCAACGGTGAGCGCATCGGCGCGCAGCGTCGGCGCGAGTCTCTGCAGCAGCCAGGCAACGACGGCCGCGAGCGCTCCGCCGCCCGTACCCAGGACGGCGTAGATGGCGACGATGAAGATCCAGAGACGGAGTGGCTGCGTGAGGCCGACCATCTCGTTGACCATCGCTTCGGCGACGCCGTAGAGCCCGATGCAGAGCGCGCCGAGCAGGGCACCCCGCGCGATCATGCCGAGGAACCCCGGCTGGCGATCCGATCCGTTCACTTCTGTCTCCTCAGAATCCGCAGACCGCCGTCACGGCGGCGATGACGCGCTCGATCTCTTCGTCGGTGAGATCGCAGTGGATCGGCAGCGCGATGGTTTGTGCGAGCGCCCCTTCGGCTGCCGGGTAGTCGCCCTCGCGGTGGCCGAAGGCGTCGCGATAGGCGGGTTGGAGGTGGCAGGGCGGCCAGTAAGCCGTGCCCGACTTGACCCCGAACTCGGCATCGAGTCGGACCTTGACCTGCTGGCGATCGAGCGGGGGCGCGAGCCAGAGCGGATATTTGTAGTAGGCGTTGCGCGCGCCGGCGGGCAGCGGCAACGGCCGGACACGTTCGAGCCGTCCGAAGGCGTCGTCGTAGCGGGCAGCCACACGCATACGGAGATCGACGATCTGATCGAGTCGGCGCACCTGAGCGAGTCCGGCGATCGCCTGGATCTCCGTCATGCGCCAACTCCATCCAATGCGATCCTGGATGCCACGGGTCTTGTCCTCGCCGTGGAAGCGGAGGCTGGTGATGCGATCGGCGAGGGCCTCGTCGTCGGTCGTGACCATACCACCCTCGCCGCCCGAGGTGATGATCTTGGTCGCCAGCATCGAGAACGCGGCAGCTTCCCCGAGCGAACCGGCCCGCCGCCCGCGCTGACTCGAGCCGGCGGCGTGAGCCGCATCCTCCAGCACGAAGAGGCCCCGCGCCCGGCAGAGAGCGACGATTTCCTCCAGATCGGGCGGGATCAGACCGTTGCCGTGCACGAGAACCAGGCCCGCGGTGCGATCGGTGATGCGGCGCTCGAGGTCACGGATGTCGATCAAGAGCGTGCCGGGGTCGATGTCCACGAACACCGGCCGTCCGCCGGCCCAGTGCACGGCATTGGCCGACGCAAGAAAAGTGTTGGTGGGCACCAGAACTTCGCGCTCGCGCACGTCGAAGTACGACAGGCACCCGATCAATGCCGAGAGGCCGGAGTTCACGCTGCGCGCGAAGCGCGTGCCGCAGTATTCGGCAAACGCCTCCTCGAAGGCGCCTACCCACTTGCCCTGCATCAGCATGCCGCTCTCGAGCACGCTGCGGATTTCGCGTGTGATCCAGTCGATGTCCTCGGCCGGGAAGAAAGGCTTCGCGACCTGGACGGGCTCCAGGGGGGTGATGTTCCTGCTCATTCCTTGACTCCTCCGGCCTGGCCGGCGAACGCGGTCCGTCGCACTCGGCACCCCGGCGTGCGTCTGGGCGCTCGTTGCCGCCTCATGGTTCCTTCCGAGCGCCGAGGCCGCGCACCAGTTCGCGGATACCGTCCTCGAGCGAACGCAGCGGATACCAGGGCCAGAGCTCGCGGGCGCGCTCGATCGAGGTCCAGCGGTCGGGCCAGAGCTTGTCGGCCGGAGCGGGCTCGTCGACGATCTCGATCGCGCGGCCGAGTTCGGCATGTGCGCTGCGCTGGAAGATCTCGGCGACGTCGCGGATCGGAGTCGCGCGCCCTGATCCCACATTGACGACGAGCGAGCGGCCCGCTGCCGTCGCGCCGTTGCTGGCGAGTGTGCCACCTTCCAGGTCGAGCAGGCTCGCCACGACCCGGCAGACATCGTCGATGTGCACGAACTCGATGCCTTGCCGGCCGCCGCCGAAGGTCTTGATCGGCGCGCCGTTCTCCACGGCACGCAGGAAATGACCCATGACGTCAGTCTTGACGACCAGACCCGAGCCCTGGCCGAAGACATTGGTAAGACGAAGGATCGTGGCGCCGGCGCGCGCGGCCTCCCACTCGGCTTCGGCCTTGAGCGTGCCGTAGAGGTCATCGGGCAGGAGCGGGTCGTCCTCGCGCAGCGGCAGCTCGCGCTCGGCAAAGGTCGAGTAGACGGCGTAGGTCGAGAGGTGGACGATCCGGGCCACACCTGCCGCCCGTGCCGCGTCCATGACCAGCCGGGTGCCGCGGGTGATCGTTCGCACAGCACCGGGCTTGTCGCGCTGACAGGCGCGCTCGCCGGCGAACGATGCGGTGTGGACGATGGCGTTGGCGCCAGCCATGGCGGCACCGAGGGCGCGTTCGTCGCCGAGATCACCTTCGATCAATTCGATCGCTGTCGCCGCCCGACCACGCAGTGCCTCGAACGAGCGGCCGTGCCCAAAGCCGCGCACGCGCGCGCCGCGTCGTGCGAGGTCGAGCACGATTGCGCTGCCGACGTAGCCGCCGGGGCCGGTGACGAGCACCGTCGGGGACAAACCGCGAGCGCTCACGAGGGCCTCCTCCGGCGAGCCTGCGCGCTCGCACTGGCGGGCAACTTCGCTCGTATCAAGCCATGATAAACCGAGGGCGCTCCTCGGCTGGTCTGCGCGCTGGAGCCAGGCGGGATGCGCTCCCGTGCGTCGCGTGTGGTCACGGTTGTATTCCTCCACTCGTCGCGTGCGGATCCGTCCAGGTCGCTGGCGAACCGACGCTTCCCGCGCTTTCCCGAGCCTGTGCTGGATCGGGGGTGGCTACGGCGGGGAGACGGCCTGCCCGCCCACGCTCGGCCAGCACCTCGTCGAAGAGAGCGGCGAGCTGACCTGCCAGGATGCGGCGGTCGAAGCGGGCGACCACGGTGGGATCGCTCTCCGGACTCGCCGAGCGCGTCGCGAAGGCACGCACCAGCGTGGCCTTGATTCCTTCCTTGTCGGCCGGAGCGTGGATGTGGCCCACGCCGGTCTCGCGCAGGATCGTTGCCGTGAGGCCCGGCACGGTCAGCGCCAGCACCGGCTTTCCGGTCGCGAGGTACTCGAAGAACTTGCCCGAGAGCTTCTCCCCACCACCGCCTTCCTCGACGAGCTGGCACATGAGCAGCATCTGGCTGTCGCGCAGGAAGCGGATCGCGCGTGCGTGCGACACCCAGCCCGTGTAGCGGACGCGCTCGCTGAGCCCGAGGCGTGCGATCACGGCGTCCCACTGGCCTTTCTTCGCGCCGACCAGATTGACGCGCAGGCCCCGTCCGAGCTCGGGGTGTTCGGCACACGCCTCGGCGACGCCCTCGAAGAAGGGCGTCATGTCGATCATCGCCTCGATGTTGCCAGTGCCTGTGAGGTGAAAGAGTCCGGGCTCGAGGCCGCTCTGCTCGCGCTCGCTGGCGACGAGGTCGTCGCGATCGAAGCCGTTGGTCAGAACGTGGACGCGCTCGGGAAGCAGAAAGTCGTACTTCTCGAGGAAGCGTTCGCGCAGCGCCGGGGCGCTGACGACGATGCGATCGGCGTGGCGCATGACCCAGCTCTCCTGCGCGGCCTCACGCTTCTCCCGGCGCGGATTCCCGGCGTACGAGCGACGGCGGCGCGGCCCGTCGGTCCACGGATCGCGGAAGTCGGCGACCCAGGGCAGGCCAAGTCGGCGGGCGATTCGGCCGCCGATCGAGTGGACCGAGTTGGGTGGCGAAGAGGTGTAGATCAGATCGGCGCCACCGCGACGCGCGATCATGATTCCATGTGCGACGGCGAGCGGGCCCCAGACCCTCTGCGGGTCAGGCACGAAGATGCGGCCGTAGATCCAGTCGCGAAGCTGGCGCAGGGGATGGGGACGCGGGGCCTTGGCCTTGCGCGGCCGGGGGGAGGTTGGGGCGCCCGAAGCGGCAAGCGGTGTCGCGGCGCCCCGTGCGCCGCTGCGGCGCGGGCGTGCGAACAGGGGCCGCAGTGCAGCCAGCGCGAGCTTCTCGAGGCGCTCGGGCTCGAGCACGGGCGTGTGATGGATCGCGACACCGGCGGGGACCTCGGCGAGCAGACTCTCGTCCCAGACCGGCCAGACCGGGCCGCGTGCCGTCTGCACGACCGGCTCCCAGCCGTGCTCGCGCAGAAACTTTACGTACTTGAGCGTCCGTTGGACGCCGCCGCCGCCCTGCGGCGGGAAGCGGTACGAGATCAGGAGAGCTTTCTTCATGAACGGATGAACGTGAACGAGATGGAATGAATGGCGGATGAGGGCACGCCCGCACGGTTTCCCGCAAGGGCAGGCTTCTGCCCGCGGCGGCATCGTAGGTCAGACCGGGCGGGCCGGGCAACGGTCGAAGTGGCCCCGGCGGTTGTGCCCGCGACGATTCGGTGCCGGCGGGCCGGCTCAGAGCAGCAAGGCACGCACGTCTCCGACGCATTCCACATGGATCTCGGCATCATCGGCAGGCGCCGTCGCGAGGCCGTCGAGCTCGGGGTTGTGCACCCGTACCGTGCGCATGCCGATGGCGCGCGAGCCGCGGAAGTCGAAGAGCGGGTTGTCGCCAATATAGACGGCGCGCTCCGGCGCCACGCCCCCCATTCGTTCGAGCAGATGGCGGAAGGGCATGGGACTCGGCTTGCTCTCGGGCAGGGTGGAGGAGAACACGATCTCCTCGAAGAAGGGTGCGATGCCGAGCAGTTCGATCTTGCGCTCCTGGAAGCGGCGCTGGCCCGCAGTGATGAGGCCCAGCCGATAGCGTCGGCGCAGGTCGCCGAGCAGCGCGGGCACCCCCGGAAAGGGTTCGAGCCGGCGCGTCACCTCGCGAAACAGGTCGAGCACTGCTGGCAGATCGCCTTTCGGGTCGAGTCCGAGCTCGGTCAGAATATCGCTGAAGAGGTAGTGGTAATGTTTTCCCTTGTCGCGGAGGATCGCGCGCAGGCGCGCCCGCACACGGGCAGTGTCCCGACCCGAGTGCTCGGCGAGCCAGGGCGCGATCCGCTCGAACGCGGCCTCGTAGTAGAGGCCCTCGTCGTAGAGGGTGTTGTCGAGGTCGAAAGCGACGACCTCGAGATCGGCGAGTCGGTTCACGGTTGGCGCGGCATGGTTGCGGCGGTGAGCGCGTGCCCTTCAGCGGACCACGGGCCGCTGATCGAAGAACTCGCGGTAGTGGCGCAGCATCCGTACCCCATCTTTCATCTCGACCTTGGGGATCGGTTCGCCGAGCGCCATCAGCACGGCGAACCAGGCGATGTTGGCGCCGGCCGCCTTGCACAGGATGAGTGACGTGCCGCCGCGCGGGTTGATGTCGTAGATGCGCGGCTCACCGTTGCGGTCGAGCTTCATCTCGTAGTTCTGCAGGTAGCTGAAGCCGAAGGCGCGACAGGCCTGGCGCGCCATATCAATGGTTGCCGGGTTGAGGTCGACCTGACCGACCGTGGTGTTGCTGGCGGTGCCCCGCACGCGGATCTTGGGCACGGCGTAGAGCACCTCGCCGTCGCGCGAGAGCACGTCGATGCTGTAGTAGGTGCCGGGCAGGTACTCCATGGCAATCAGTTCGGGGAAGCCCGGCCCGGCTTGCGGGCGGAAATCCTCCAGCGCCTGCTCGATCGTCTGCACCGGCTGGCCGGCGGCGCGCACGTCGGCGCCGACATCCTTGCCTTCGCGTGCGGTCACGAGCCGCGCGCCGCGCCCGCCCTTGGAGACGGCGGGCTTGAGGAAGACGTCGATCTCGGGGAAGCCCATGCGGCGCAGCGTCGGCTCGATCTCCGCAAAGCTGCGCACCGAGGCGAAGCCGGCATGGGGGATGCCGCGCTCGCGGAAGAACTCGTGGTAGCGCGCCTTGTTGGACGAGATGCGCAGCATCTCGGGATCGCCCGGCTGGATGACGGCGACTCCCGCGGCGCGGAACTCGGCCATGCGCTCACCCGAGGCGATCGCTTCTTCCTCGCCGAGCGCGTAGTAGATGTCAATTTTTTTGTCGCGACAAATCTCGAGGATGCGGTCGATGTAGCGCGGGTCGGAACGGCCCGGCACCTGTACGAACTCGTCGGCGACGTAGGGACCGATGCCCTCGGCATCCATGTCGGCCCCGATCACGCGCACGCGATGGCGGTCGTCCTCGGAGCGGAACGCCTCGACCAGCGAGGGCCGGGTCGGGTGACCGATCGAGGGAACGAGAATGCGAACGTCCTTCACCTTGAGCCTCCGTGCCGCCACCTGCGTGTCGGCCACCACTTGGGATTCATTTCGGTCGGGGGAGCCGCGTCGCCAGTGTCGGAGGGGGGAACGTCGCGATCCGGGCGCGCCCGGCCGTGCTCCTTCTATCGGTTGGCGGGAGGGGAAATGAAGTGGCGGGGGGCACCGATCTGCGGTCGGGCCGGCCGGATCTCAGGCGAGCAGGGCCTGGACCACCCGCCCGTGGACGTCGGTCAGCCGGTGCTCCCGGCCGAGGAAGAAGTAGGTCAGGCGCTCGTGGTCGAGGCCGAGGCACGCCAGGAGCGTCGCGTTCAGGTCGTGGACGTGGACCGGATCCGAGACTACGGAGGCGCCCCACGGATCGGTCTTGCCGTAGGCCATCCCCGGTTTGAAGCCGCCGCCGGCCACCCACACACTGAAGGCGCCGGGTTGGTGGTCGCGCCCGGGGATCACCTTGGCCCCCGTACCGCCCATCGTCTGCGACATCGGCGTGCGTCCGAACTCGGTCGCACAGACCACCAAGGTGTCGGCGAGGAGCCCCCGCTCGGCCAGATCCTCGACCAGGGCGGTCGCTCCTCGGTCGATCTCGCGGCACTTCCTTGGCAGCTCGTTCGCGATCTGCTCATGGTGGTCCCACCCTGAGTTGACGAGCTGGACGAAGCGCACGCCGCGCTCGACGAGGCGGCGTGCGATCATGCAGTCGTTGCCAAAATTAGATTCGCCGAGACGGACGCCGTAGCGGGTCCGTGTTCCCTCGGGCTCGCGTGTCAGATCGGTCGCCTCGGGGATCGACGTCTGCATGCGATACGCCAGGTCGTATTGTCGCGAACGGGCATCGATCTCCGGATCGCCGACCGCCTGGAACTGGAGCGCGTTGAGGGCGATGACCGTATCGACGACTCGCCGGCGGCTCGAGCGCGGAACGCCCGGTGGATCGGCGAGAAAGAGCACGGGTGGGCCCGAGTTTCTGAACTCGACGCCCTGGTAGACACTTGGCAGGAAGCCGCTTCCCCAGAGCGCGCCACCCGCACCGGGGTAGTTGCCCCGGACGATCACGGCCGAGTGGGGCAGATCGGGATTCTCGCTGCCGAGCGCGTAGTCGAGCCAGGCCGCGATGCTTGGCCGACCACTGCGCCCGATGCCGGTCTGCAACAAAAGTTGCGCTGGCGCGTGGTTGAACTCGTCGGTCGTCATCGAACGGATCAAGGTGATCCGGTCGGCGATGGTGCGCAGGCCCGGCAGCAGCGAGGAGATCTGAATTCCCGATTTCCCGCTCGGTGCAAAGAACCAGGGGCTTCCCATCAGCGACGGACGCTGCTGAATGAAGGCGAAGCGCTTGCCGCGGAAGAGCTCGTCGGGACAGGGCTTGCCGTGCTGGTGGGCGAGCAGGGGTTTCGGGTCGAAGAGATCGACGTGGGACGCCCCGCCCACGAGATTGATGTAAATGATGCGCTTGGCGCGCGCAGGGCCGCGAGTCGCGAATCTGTCGGGCACGGGCATCGCGTGGCCGAGATTGGTTTGTCCGATGAGTGAAGGCAGCAGCAGGGCGACACCGCCGCGCGCGGCGCGCCCGAGCAGGTCTCGCCGCGTGAGCCGGTCGGCCGGAGAGGCCGGAGAGGTCGGGGGGTATTTGGGCGGCATCGCTTGCCTCAGGTCCGGTTCATCGTCTCATCGAGGTTCAGAATCGCATTGGCGACGAAGAACCATGTCGCGAGCTCGGCCGGATCGTGCTCGCCCGATGGTCTCCAGCCCTCCGGGGCCGAGAGCAGGATCGAGGCGGCGCGTGGATCTTCGCTGAGACGATCCCTCTCCGCAGCGAGCAGGGTGGCCAGCCTCTCGAACTCTTCGGCGGTGGCTTCCCGTGCCAGTACGAGTCGCATCGCGAAGGCCAGACGCTCGGTATCCTGCTGGCCGGGCGCCTCGCGCAATACACGCTCGGCCAGCGCGAGTGACGCCTCGACGTAGGCTTCGTCGTTCAGGAGGGTCAGGGCCTGCAAGGGGGTGTTGGTCTCTGGCCGTCGCACGGCGCAGACGTTCCGATCCGGTGCGTCAAAGTTGGTGAAGCTTGGATAGGGTGACGTGCGGCGGCGCACGACGTAGATTCCGCGCCGGAAGCGATCAGAGCCCTTGACCGCACGGTAGCGGAGCCCGAAGGCGCCGTCGTGGCGCCAGAGATCGGGCGGCTGGGGCGGGTAGACCGGAGGTCCGCCGACGCGGTCCGAGAGCAGGCCGCTCACGGCCAGCGCGTTGTCGCGAATCAGTTCGGCCGGAAGACGTCGCCGCCGCGCACGCGCCAGCAGGCGGTTGTCAGGGTCGGCCGCGAGCTGGGCTGGGTCGACTACGCTCGATTGACGATATGTTTCCGAGAGCACGAGCAAGCGCACGATGTGCTTCCTCGACCAGCTGTGCTCGCCCAGCTCGACGGCAAGCCAGTCGAGCAGTTCGGGATGGCTCGGCCGAGCTCCCCGGATGCCGAAGTCCTCGGGGGTCGAGACCAGACCCGTGCCGAAGATCTCGGCCCACCAGCGGTTGACGGCGACTCGCGCAAATAGTGGATTCGCCGGATCCACGAGCCAGCGGGCGAATCCGAGACGGTTGCGTGGAGCGTCGTCCGGAAAGGCGTGCAGGAAGGCTGGCGTGTCCGGCGACACTGCCTCGCCGGGCGTGAGGAAGTTGCCACGGTTGAACAAATGGCTCGACCGTGGCTCGGTGAGCTCGTTCATGACGGGAGTCGTGGCGGGCGCAACCCGCGCCAGCATCGTGGCGAGCCGCGGTAGGCGGCGCATGGTCTCGCTGCCACCGCGGGCGTGGATCTGGCGCAGAGCGCTCTCGGCCGGGCCGGCCCGAGAGCCATCCTTGAGGTAGTGCTGCAACTCGAGCGGCAGCACCAGGGCTTCGATATCGTCGCCGGTGAACGAGAGGCGGAAATGTCGCACCGAGCCGCCGAGCAGATTGTCGTGTTCGAACTCGACCACGATTGGGCCGGTCACGGCTACCGGTTCCTCGGTATAGAAGACGGCCTGGCTGGCCGCGCCGGCTGCAACGGACCAGTCGGAGCCCGGGGCATCGTCGATGGCGGCTACCTCCGGCCGGCCGGAGGTTTTCTCGCCCTCGGCGAGCGCCGTCCACAGAGGGATCCGTTCGGGATCGGCGGCGGCTGACCCTGTGGGGAGACGCAGCAGGCGGAACTCGCTCAGCAGCACCGGCGTTGTGGCTCGCGAACCCGGCGCGCCGGTTTCGGGCAGGATCTCGAGTCGCACGGCCGTGATCCGTGCAAGCTCGGTCTGAACGATCAGCGTGTGCAGGGCCTCTCCGGTTGGCCTGCCGGAGATGAGGACCGAGCCATCCTCGCGTACGGCATGACGGGCCGTGCTGGTGCTGCGAAACGACGTCACTACCGGAACCTTCCAGCGCACCGACCGGCTCGCCGCGCGGGCGACGCGCTGGCGCCACTCGTCGTAGCGGCTCTGAGCTACCCGGGCCTGCAGGCGCGCACCCTCGGCGGCGATCTGCTCGATCGTCGCCTTGCGCCGAGCCGCGAATTGTTGATCGTCGGGGATGAAGAGCGCCGGCCCCGCCGCCCGAAGCGCGACTCCTTCGTCCGAGATCCGGGCTGTCTCGATCGGCGTATTGTTGAAGAACGCGAAGAGCGAGTAGTACTCGCGCTGTGTCAGCGGATCGAATTTGTGATCGTGACACTGGGCGCATTCGAAGGTGAGGCCGAGCCAGGTCGCAGCAGTCGTGTTCACGCGGTCGATCACCTGAGCGCTGCGGTCTTCCTCGGGATCGACGCCGACTTCCAGATTTGTCTTGGCGCAGCGATGGAAGCCGGTGGCGAGCTGCTTCCTGAAATCGCTCCTGGGCAACAGGTCACCCGCAAGCTGCTCGACGGTGAACTGGTCGAACGGCATGTCGGCGTTGATCGCGTCGATGACCCAATCTCGATAGGGCCAGATCGAACGCATCTGGTCACGTTGGTGCCCGTCGGAGTCGGCGTAGCGCGCCAGGTCGAGCCACGGTCCGGCCCACCGCTCGCCAAAATGGCGTGACTGCAAGAGGGATTCGACGACGGCCGCGTAGGCACCATCGGAGGGGTCTGCGACGAACGCCGCAACCTGGCCGGGGCTCGGTGGCAGGCCGATCAAGTCGAGATAGAGCCGGCGGATCTGGGTCGTGGCGGGTGCGCGTGGACTGCGCGTCATACCGACCTGCTCGAGGCGCGCGTCGATGAAAGCATCGACCGGGTGCGTGGTACGTCCGGTGGCCCGCTTCGTCGGCGGTACCGGCGGCAGCGCGGGAAGCCGGTAAGCCCAGTGACTGCGTGGCCCCTCATCCTCGGGCCAGTCGGCTCCCTCGTCGATCCAGCGCCGGATCAATTCAATCTCTGACCGACGCAGAGGCTCGCGCTCGTGTGGCATGCGTTCCTCGGCGTCGGCGGTGCTGATGCGCTCGAAGAGGTAGCTCATGTCGCTGTCCCCGGGGACAAGCACCTCCACCCCGTAGTCGCCGGGGGTGAAGGCCTCCTTGCGGCTGGTCAGGCTCAGGCCGCCCTTGCGCTTGCTCTGGCCGTGACAGTCGTAGCAGCGGCGTTCGAAGATCGGCAGGATCCGTGTTGCGAAGTCGACGGGCGCAGTCGAGGTCCGGGCGAGCAGTTCCTCTGCCGTCTCGGGCGCTGTCGGTTGGGGCAGGAGATGCTCGCCGATCCAGTTGCCGACCCAGAGCTGCGCCGGTCCGGAGAAGTGCACGCCGTCACGACGAAAGTTTTCAATACCGTGAATGGAGCGCGCGTACTGGCCGTTGGGGCAGATCGTGTTCTCGAGATCGAGGATGGAGAACGACTCCTCTCGCCCGGCAGCGACGGCCGGAAGCACGTGGTCGTTCATGCGGCGAAGGCGGCGCGGATCCCAGACGCCATCGCTGCGTCCGAGCGGATCCTCGAGACAGGGAGTGGTGATCCACACGAGCCGCGCGCCAGCCTCACGCACCAGTGCGTGGACCGAAGCGTATTGTTCGATGAGCCAGGCATCGAAGAGTGGGTTGCCGATGATCTTCGGCCCGCCCCACTCGGGCAGCTCTCGCGCTTGAAGATCCCAGCCCGCCGTGACCGCCACCACGACGTCAGGGTGGAATGTGCCGAGTCGCGCACGCGCCATCTCCGGCCAGGCGTCGCAGCTCGAGCGCTTGCCCGAGAAAGTGTCCGGCCAGGCCCCTTGCGCGAGTCCGCAGCCGGGCAGAGCCAGATTTTCGATGTCGGCGAGGCCGCTCCGCTCGCCCCAGAGCTTGAGGCCGTTGGCGACATCGCGTGCCAGCGAGTCTCCGACGACTGCAATGCGTAGCCTGGGCGGGGAGGCGTCCATCTGCGCTGTCGCCGGGGCGATCTCGATCGGCGGTGCGGACTCGCGCGGCCCGGCCACGACCAGCACCGTCGCAACCGCGGCGATGGCGGCCGGAGGCAGGATCAGTCGCCACGCGCCGAGAACCCGCCGGCCGGCGCGAATGGGCTCTTCGAGGAAGCGGTAGGAGAGGTCGGCGACCAACAACGTCAGCAGGATGCGCGCGAAGTCGTTGTCCACCCAAAGAAAAATGGGCCAGTGGTAGACATAGACTCCGTAGGAGATCCGGCCGAGCCAGCGCAGCGGAGGCCAGGCGAGCAGTGCACGCACCGGCCCCGACGGCAGCGTCGCGGCGGCGACGATGCCCAGCGTGGCCAGCGTGTAGAGGGCAAGTCCGCCGTCGTAGAGTGCGGTCTGGTCCACGCCGGCGACGCTCCAGCCGACCGCGGAGAGCGCAAGGCCCGCAATCCCGCAAGCGGTCGCGACACGGTGCGCCCAGGCCGTCGGGATGGCCGGTCGTCCCGCCAGCACGAGCGCCAGCACCCCGCCGGCGAGCAGCTCGCCCGCGCGCGTGTCGGTGCCGTAGTAGATCCGCGCCGTAGCGGCGCCGGTCGTTTCGAGCCATGCCATCCAGCCGAAGGACAGCGCCACGCCGAGCCCGAGGAGGCCCGCGAAGACGCGCCGCGAGCTCCGCCCAAATCGCAAGATAAGAAAAGCCAGAAGCGGGTAGAAGAAGTAGTACTGCTCCTCGACGGACAGGCTCCAGAAGTGCTGGATGACCGGTGGCGATCCCATCAGGCTGTCGTAGTCGGCGCCGGTTTCGATCAACCACCAGTTCGAGACGTAGAAGAGTGCCGCGAGGCCGTCGCCGGTAAGTCGTTCCTTCTGGGTCAGGTTGGCGAAGAGCACACTGCCCAGGGCAATCCCCACCAGTGCGACCAGGGATGCCGGCAGCAGCCGGCGTAGCCGTCTGCCCCAGAAGCGCGGCATGCTGATCGCACCGGTCCGCGTCCACTCGTCGACGAGCAGACCGGTGATGAGAAAGCCCGAGAGGGTGAAGAAGGTCGAGACGCCGAGGAAGCCTCCCGGCAGCCACGAACTACCGGCGTGAAAGAGCAACACCACCGCGACGGCCACGCCGCGTAACCCCTCGAGACCGGGATGGAAGAGCCGTTGCGACATCAAAGCTCCGGGGGCTCGCCCTTCCAGCAGGATCGCGGCAGTCGGCCCAGGCCCCGAGCAAGTGCCCGGGCGAGGATTGCGTGCGAGCGCGCGTTGGCGTGCGGATCGTTCGGTGCGGCCCAGAGCGCATGCGGATCTTCATCAATATAAAGATCAAGAGAGGGCGCCACCGCGAAGCCCCGCTCGCGGGCGGCGTCGCCGACCCGCTGGTAGATCGCGCGATAGGGGTGCAGGGCGTGCAGTGAGAATGGCAAAGTATGAAGCAGCACGACTACGCAGAGCGGGCCCCGGGCAGCCAGCCCGGCCAGCACGTCGAGTTGCTCCAGGAAGAGCGCCCACGCCGCAGGGTTGTCGAAATAGTTATGCTGGAGTTCGGCGGCATACGTCCCGGTGCCGGCCCGGATCGAATCGAGCTCGATGCGGGCATGGCGCATCGCGTCGACGACTGCGCTCCCCGATGAGGCAAGCGCGGCTGGCGTGCTCGTCGTCGCCGAGGGCCGGTAGGCCACCGGAAACCGGATGTCGTTCGGACTGAAGCCGTAGACGATGAGATCCGGGTCGTAGGGCAGGCCGTGCTGCAGCAGGCGGCCGACCGCGTGCTGCAGAGTAGCTCCCGCGAGGCCCGTGTTGACGACCTCGAAGCGTCGCGTGTCCCGGGTGCGGTTCAAGGCGGTCTCGAGCAGGGCCCCGTAGGTCGCGGGCTCGGCTACCCACGAGCCCATGGTGGTCGAGCCGCCAGCCAGGACGATCCGGAAGACGCTGTCGGGCTTGGGGATCGCGTAGTCGCGGTCACGCAGACCGCGGCTGTTGGTCTCGTAGAGTTGCCCCCGGAAGAGGCCGCGCTGATGTGCCTTGACGAGCTCTGCCAAGGCCGAGATCTGCGCGAGCCCCGGCGGAGGCGCGGGCACCGTTGGCGTTGCCGGAGACGCGGGCATGATGATCAGGCGCAGTGCGATTTCGGCAGCGGCGAGCAGCAGGCTCAGGGCTGCTGCTGCTATGAGGAGGCTGCGTCGCAACCGCCCCAGAGTCGCAGAACGCCCCGTGCTCGTCGACCCCGAATCCTCTGCCGCGTTCGCTGCGGGCGCCGAACCTGGGGCAGGGCCGTCGCCGGGCGTCACGCGTTCGCTGCTGCGATTCGTGTCCGCGCCGTGTCGTTCGATCGCGAAGGAAGCGTCTGCTCATGTGCTTGCGGGGTGGCACCCGGGCGGGCCTGCGGTCGTCCGGCGAGGCTCGCTCATGCGCCCGTTCAGAGGCATGACCCGCCAGCGATTCTCCGGACCGGAGAGCGCGCACAAATGGCAAAGACTGACGAGGGGACGGCTGGTGTCCCCGGGCGTACCGCAGGGCGCGACGCTGTTCGCTGCCTGCAAGGCCCGCGAACCTCAAAGGGCACTGGGCGTTGGTGCCGTTGTGCTGCCTGAGCCTCAACCCCGAACTGTCCACCGAACCGGGGCCGGCGCAAAGGGGTGGATTGCCTCGCTGCGCCATCAACACGAGGATCGCCGGACGATGCCCGGCGGCAATGCAGACTCAAGTGCTGCCTGCCTCAGATGAGAGGGTTGCGTGTGAAGAGCGCCGGGAAGCGCGAGAAGTCGCGGTCGGCGGTCCACAGCTCCTTGACGCCGTGGAGCAGGCACAGGGCCGCGATCCGGGCGTCATGGATGCGTGGGCCCACGACACCCGAGTTGCGCAGCAAGTCAGCCAGCACGTCGCTGTAGCCTTCGGTCTCCGCAAGGAAGGTCGTGTTCGGCACGCTCTGCCAACTCGCCCATGCGGCGAGGGCATCGTCCATCGGAGATGGCGGATCGAACACCCGCGGGTGTGTGGCGATGGCGATGAACTCGTGCACGCAGGGCCAGGGGATGGCCCATCTGCCGAGCCCGACCTGGCTGAGACACGGCGTTGTGCCAGGGAGACTCGGAGCGATGGGCGTAGAGGAGAATATTAGTATCTACCGCAATCACGTCCCGCGTCCTTCATAGGCAAGGTTGCGAATCCGGCCGAAATCGTCCCACGACAAGCCAGGTTGCAGGCCCTTGCCGTGGAAGGTGTGGGTCGTGAGCCTCACGTTCAGCGCTCGCCGGGGAAGGCCACGCCCGTGCCGCCGAGTCCGCAGTAACCCCAGGGCACCTTCGAGAGGTACTGCTGGGGGTCATCCTCGGCGTAGTAGAAGACGCCGGCAGCGCGGATCTCGGTGGTGATCGGGCCGCGCGCGGCCTCGGCGAGGGCGCGTGCGTAGACCTCGCGCGAGCCCTCGGCCTGGATGCGCTGCGCTTCGTTCGTCCAGTCGATGCCCGAGCGGTACTGCGTGCCGACGTCG
>SXLG01000186.1 GCA_005777805.1 Pseudomonadota bacterium | reverse complement strand
GCACATCTCGTCGCCGAGCTTCTTCGGCGCTGGCCGATCGCCCGGCTCGCTACCGTCCGGCCCGATGGCGCGCCGCATTTGGTGCCGATCGTGTTCGTCGAGGTGGACCGGCTGATCTGGAGCCCGATCGACGCCAAGCCCAAACCCGATCGAACCCCGGTGCGCGTGCGCAACCTGCGCGCCGAGCCGCGGGCGAGTCTGCTGCTGGATGCGTGGGAGCAGGACTGGAGCCAGCTCTGGTGGCTCAGGATCGACGCCTCGGCCACGGCGCTGAGCGGCGCACAACTCCAGACAAGCGACGAATATGCCGAGGTCCGCGCGGCCCTGGTCCGCAAGTACCCGCAGTATGGCGAGATCGCGACCTTCCGCTCGGAGCCGACCCTGCTCAGGATCACCCCGTTGCGCCGGGCGAGTTGGTGCGCCTCCCCGGCGGCACTCGCCGCGTTGGAGAGATCGCTGCGGGAAACCTGAAGCGTCGGTGCCCACGACCACGCCCCGGAAGAGTTGAGCGATGCTGTGCCGGGTGAGGGCGCGGCGTGGCGGCCGGCAGTCGGCCGGACAGTCGCCGTCGCATCAGCGCCACCTTGACCACACCGGCGATGAACCTGGCCCGCGTCGGCAGACGGCGGGGCAGTCCCCCTTCGCCGCTCAGCTCGTCCGCGCCAGTCGCGTCGTCACGACGACGGCTCTCTTCGCATCGAGGCGTGAGAGGATCAGACCGAGTTCCTTGCTGCGCATCCGCGAGACGATTCGCAGGAGCGTGTCATCGTCGAGCTCGCCGAGGATCGCCGCAGCCTCCTCGGGTTTCATCGCCGCGTAGACCTTGGCCAGGGAAGCGGCGGCGGCGTCCTCGGCCTGCGCCCCCTGCGCCAGGCGGTCGCCGAGTCCCGCCTCCAGCGCCTCCAGTCGCGCGATCTCCTCGCCGACATGCCGCTCCTGTTCGGCGAGCAGATCGGCGCGGCCATCCATCTCGCGCTCGCGCTGCTCGAGTTCGGCTTGACGGCGCGCCACGCCATCGATCAGACGCGCGACCTCGCGCGCACCCCGGGGACGGGTGAGCGCCGGCGCCTCGGTCGGGGCTCTTGCCGTACTTGCGGGATCCGGCGCGGCGGTGGCCCGCCCCAGTTCGCTCGCGCCGACGAGCACGCGCAGCGCGACCGCCATCACGAGTAGACCACGCACCACCCCGGCCCACGCCCAGCGCCGCTCGTCTGCCGTTTCATCGTTTGCCATTTCAGTTCTCCCGACGGCCCCCGCCGCTGACCGCGCCGCGTAGCACAAGCTCTTCAAGGCGCTGCTCGGCCACGCGCTCGGAGTCGTGGCGTTCGGCGTCGCGCACCTTTTCCCCGAGCCGACCGATCCGCTGCTCCTCGCGATGGGCCTCGACCACGCGCTGGCGCTGCTGGTCGAGCGCCACCCCGACCGAGCGCCCCGCCTCTTCGAGCCGGCCGGCACGTTCGCGTTCGGCGGCCGCGAACTCGTACTGACCGAGCATCACCGCCGCCGCCCCCGCCCCGCGTGTCGGCAGCGCCCGATCCGAACGCTCGTGCGCCCGCTGGGCCAACTCCACGAGCCGATCTCGCTCGACGACCAGACCACTCGCCCGTGCCTCCTCGACGCGGCGCACACTGCCGCGCAATCTCTCCAGCCGGCGCAGGCGGCGACTGTTCACGGCGCCACCTCGCCGAGCCCGAGGAGGGCCTGGTGACTGGCCGCGAGACTCGTTTTCTCCTCGATTCCCTGGCAGAGGAAGGTACGGAGCGCTTCGCGTCGGTCAAGTGCCTCGTCGGTGCGCGTATCGGCACCGCGCACGTAAGCCCCGATCTGGATCAGGTCGCGAGCCTCCTCCAGCGCCGAGAGCCAGCCCCGCACGCGCCGGGCCGCGGCGAGCTGTGGGCTGTCGGCAAGTTCGTTCATCAGCCGCGAAAGACTCGCCGGAATGTCGATCGCGGGATAATGGCCCTCGTGCGCCAGGCGCCGCGAGAGCACGACATGGCCATCGAGCAGGCCGCGCACGGCATCGGCCACCGGTTCGTTCATGTCGTCGCCTTCGACGAGGACGGTGTAGAGCGCAGTGATGCTGCCCGCCCGGGTGACGCCAGCGCGCTCGACCAACTTCGGCAGCAACGCAAAGACCGACGGCGTGTAGCCCCGCGCCGTGGGCGGCTCACCGATCGAGAGTCCGATCTCACGCTGCGCCATCGCCAAACGGGTCAACGAGTCCATCAACAGGAGGACCTGACGCCCGCGCGTGCGCAGATCCTCGGCGATGGCACTCGCCAGCAGAGCGCCGCGCAGGCGAACCAGCGGTGAGCTGTCCGAGGTCGCCACCACGACGACCGAGCGCTCGAGCCCGGCGGGCCCGAGATCGCGCTCGAGAAATTCGCGCACCTCGCGACCGCGCTCGCCGATCAGCGCGATCACGTTGACATCGGCCTGCGTCGAGCGCGCGATCATGCCGAGGAGCGAACTCTTGCCCACCCCCGAGCCGGCGAAGATTCCGAGCCTCTGGCCGCGGCCGCAGGTCAAGAGGGCGTTCATCGCCCGGACCCCGAGATCGATCGGATCGCGGATGGGATCGCGCTCGAGTGGGTTGATCGGCATGCCGCGGAGGGAGGCCCGGCCCTCGGGCTCGGGAAGGGGCCGGCCGTCGAGCGGCCGACCGAGCCCGTCGATCACGCGCCCGATCAGCGACCGTCCCACCGCGCACACCGCCCGCACATGCACGCCCGCGACACTGTCGCCCGGCTCGATCCCCTGGACGTCGCCGAGCGGCATCAAGAGCACGCGATCGTGGCGAAAGCCGACCACCTCGGCCTCGGTGCGGTGCCCGGAAGGTGATTCGATCACGCACGACGCACCCACCGGCAAACGGGGCCCGGTACTCTCGACGACGAGCCCGATCACCTCGGTGACGTGGCCCCGCAGGCGCACCGGATCGGCCGTGCTCAAGCGGCGGCGCGCCAGCGCGATGGCGCCCATCAGCGCTCGCCCGCGACGGCGTCGCGCAAGGTTTCAAGCTGGGCCGCGATGGTGAGGTCAGCGGTCCCGGTCGGCGTTTCGGCGACGCACCCCTCGGGCGTGAGAGTCGGGTCCTCGATCACATCGAGCACCCGCACTTCGGCCAGACGCGCGCGCAGCTCGCCGACATGGCCCACCACCCAGCGGTGCAGTCGCGAGCCCAGCCGCAGGCGGACTTGACTGCGATCGCGCACCCGGCGCACGCCCGCCGCCACCAGTTCGAGCCATTCCTGTGGATGTTCGGCAAGTTCATGCTGGACAATGCGTCCCGCGACCTCGAAGGCGAGATCCAGCAATTCGTGCTCGGCCTCGGCCAGCAGTACGGCTCGGGCCTCTTCGAGACTCGAGACTACTGCGGCCAGGGCTTCTGCCGCCGCCGCAATCTCCGCGCGTGCCTCGGCCAGCGCAGCCTCGCGTGCCGCTGTGCGCTCGGCCTCGATGAGTCGTTCGAGATCGGCCAGATCGCCGGGCGCACTCGTTCCACGCGCCGTGCTCCCGCCGGCACCGACACCCAGGGCGAAGCCGGGGCCCTCGGGGGCATCGCCGAGCGGCAAGAACGCGAGGTTCTCGGGCCCAGCCGTGATTCGGTGCAGGGGCTCAAACGAGGACATCGTCCTTGCCCCCGCCGGCAATCACCACTTTGCCCTCGGCCTCGAGCTCGCGCAGAGTCGCGATCACCCGCGCTTGGGCGGTCTCGACGTCCTTGAGCCGCACCGGTCCGGTCGCGGACATATCCTCCTTCAGGATCTCGGCAGCACGGCTCGAGACGTTGGAGAAGATCTTGTCGCGCAGCACCGGGTTGGCGGTCTTGAGCGAGAGGATCAGATCCTCGCGCGCGACCTCCTTGAGCAGTGCCTGCAGACTGCGGTCGTCGAGGCGCATGCAATCCTCGAAGGTGAACATGAGCGAGCGGATGTTGTGCACCAGCTCGCCGTCGATCCGTTCGAGTTCGTCGAAAATCCGGGACTCGATCGCCTTGTCGACGTGGTTCATCACCTCCGCCACGGCCTTGGGTCCGCCGAGCGCACTGCCCGCCGGCTCGAGCAGGCCCTTGACGCGCTCACCGAGAATCGTTCCCAGCTCGGCCGCAAGCCGCGTCGGCACCGATTCCAGACGCGCCAACCGCTCGACCACATCGGACTGCAGCACCTCGGGCAAGAGGGCGACGGCATCGGCGGCCGTGGCAGCCCCGACGTGCGCCAGAATGAGTGCCGTCACCTGCGGGTGCTCGCCCTCGAGCATCCTCGCCAGGCCCTGCGCACTCACGCCGTGCAACACGCTGGCGAGTCCGAGGTCGCCGCTTGCGCTCTGTTCCAGCTCGGCGAGGATCTCGGCGCGCTTGGCCGAGGCGCGCGCTTCCTGGTCCGAGAGGGCTCGATTGACCACCGAGAACGCGAACTCGCGTCCGTTGACCGAGAGCTGCAGACCCCGCACGAGCGAGTCCTTGAAATCCCGGTTGACCTCGTCGAGTCGGTCGCAGTCAACATGGCGGATCCGGGCGATGGCCTGCGACACGCGCCGCACCTCGTCCTCGTCGAGATGGCGCATGACCTGGGAAGCCGCCTCGGCCCCCAGCGAGAGCAGCAGAACAGCCGCTTTTTCCGGTCCCTCGAGATGGCCCGCGATCACGCCCCAGTCCCTCCGACCCACTGTTTGATGACCATCGCGGTTTGTTCGGGATTCTGCCGGGCCAGTTCAGTCAGCCCCGCGGTCGCCGAGCGCGCCTTGGGGATCTCGATCTGCGGGATCTCCTCCTCGATGCTGACCAGAGCCCTGCGGCGCGGCGCGGCTGACGTGCGGGAGGCCATCGCCAGCAGGAAGGGCCGCACGACCGTCCAGGCAACGATCAAGATCACCAGCAGGCCGCCGCCACGCCAGAGCGGCTCGCTCCACACGGCGACCGCATCGGCCAGCCCGGGCTCCTCGGCAGCCGCCAGGACCGGGACATGGAAAGGCACGCTGGAGACTTCGATCTTGTCGCCGCGGCCCTCGTCGTAGCCAACCGCACTCTCGATGAGCCGCCGGTAGCGCTCGATCTCCTCCGCGGAGCGTGCGACGAATTTGCCCGAGTCCTTGCCCGCCGGTGCACCATCGACCAGGACGGCCACCGAGAGGTGGCGCACGCCGCCGCCCTCGGTCACGCGGTGGCGCGTGATCCGCGTCACCTCATAGTCGAGTTGCGACTCCTCACGCTCGGAACTCGGGCCGCCATCGCTGCTCGCGTTCTGTGGCGCGTTGGTGAGGGCCGCCTGGACGCCGGGCACACCCTGCGCGCGGCTCTGGGCGTTCTTCTCGGCGGTGCGCCGCTCGCTGCGCACCGCCGTCTTGTCGGGATCCCACTCTTCCTCGGTCTGTTCGAGGCGCTCGCGGTCGAGTTCGACATTGACCCGAGCGACGGCGTGGCCCGGGCCGAGCACGCGCTCGAGCAGGGACTCGACACGCTCGGTGAGCGCGGCCTCGATCTGCCGAGCACCATCGCGCAAGCGTTCGCCGGGCTCCTGGCGGGCGGCACCGCTGATATCGCGGCTCAGGACATTGCCGCCGGCATCGACCACCGTGACGTCCTCGGGCTCGAGCCCCTCGACGCTGCCCGCGACGAGATGGACCACGCCGGCGATCTGACCGGCGTCAAGCCCCCGAGCCCCACGCAAGTGCAGCACAACCGAGGCGGTGGCCCGGCGGTCTTCGCCGACGAAGAGCGAGCGTTCGGGCAGGGCCAGATGAACCCGCGCCGATGCCACGGCTTCGAGCTCCGCGATCGTCCGGGCGAGTTCGCCCTGCAAGGCGCGCTGGTAGCCGAGGCGCTGAACGAAATCGGTCATGCCGAGGGTCTGCTGGTCGAAGAGTTCGAAGCCGACGCCACCTCCCTTGGGGAGGCCGCGGGCCGCGAGCGTCATGCGTAGCTCGTGGGCCTGGCCGGCCGGAACCTCGATCGAATGACCGTCGGCGCCAACCCGGTAGAGGACTTTCTGCTCGGCAAGCGCCTCGATGACCTCTCCGGCCTCCTCCTGATCGAGGCCACCGTAGAGCAGGGCCCACGAGGGTTGTTGCACCCAGACGGTGAACACCCCCATCCCGATCAGCACACCGAAGAGCAGAGTGGCGAACGAGATCCTCTGCGCGACCGGAAGTCCGAGAAAGACGTCCCGGAGTTGACTCGATAGTGTCCGCAGCCGATCCATCCGCTTGCTAGCCCCCCTCTCCGCTCGACCTCGTCCGGGCCTCAGGTGCCCTCACGCCTCAAACCTGCATCCGCAGGACTTCCTGGTAGGCCTCGACGATCTTGTTCCTGACCTGCATCATCAAGCGGAACGAGACATCCGCTTGCTCCATCGCGATCATGGTGTCGTGGACACTCGCAGCACCACCGGTCGCAAGCGATTCGATCGCCGCATCGGCCTTCTTCTGGAGCCGATCGACCTCCTCCAGGGAGTTGCGCAGCACGTCAGCGAACTTCGCCTTGTCGGCCCCGGCAGCGCCTGGGGTGCCGGCCGCCGGCGCACCGACAGCACGGGCCGCGCCTGCAAGAGCTGCGTCGTCGATCTTCATCGCTCGTTCCCGATCTCGAGTGCGGCCTGCAGAACACGTTTGGTCGCCTGCACGGCCGCCACGTTCGCCTCGTAAGCGCGCGTCGCGGCCATCAGATCGGCCATTTCGCTCATGACGTCGATGTTGGGCAGCGCCAGGTAGCCGTCCTCGTTGGCCTCGGGATGTCCGGGGTCGAAGACCATGCGGGGCGGGCTCTGATCCTCGACCACGCGCGAGACCTCGACGCCCATGCCGCGGCCCGCGCTGGCGAGTTCGCTGCCAAATCCTCCGGCAAGCGCCTCGGCCTGCAACACGACATCCCGCCGCCGGTAGGGTCCGCCGCTCTCGCTGGCGCTGGAATTTGCGTTGGCAAGGTTCGAGGCGATGACATCGAGCCGCATGCGCTGGGCGCGCAGGCCGCTGGCACTGACCTCGAAGGCGCTGCCGAGATCCATCTTAGAGCTCCCTCACCAGGGCCTTGAGTCCCGCATAGCGCCGCCCGAGAAGTTCCGAGAGCGCGACTAGTCTGAAGGCGTTGTCCGAGAGCTTTCCCATTTCGATATCGACGTCGACGCTGTTGCCGTCGGGCCCGGGCGGGACATCGCGCGTCACCTGCGGCGCGGGCACGGCTTCGCCCGGACGCTCTGCACGGCGCGCAAAGGCCGCGCGCAGGGCGCCGCCGAAATCGACGTCGCGCGCGCGGTAGCCGGGCGTCTCGACGTTGGCGAGATTCTCCGTCAGCACCTTGTGGCGGGTTTCGAGGACGCCGATGGCTCGGCCGAGTCCCTGGAGCAGCGGGCTCACGATCGTCATGACGGCATCCCTCCGCAGTCTTCCCGAGCCCCGGAACGAGCAAAGCGTGTTCCACCCTCCCGGGCGCGGGAACGCGAGCGGCTCGCGCTGCAAACCGTGGAGAAACGGGCAACTCCGCCGCTCGCACCGGGACGGACCCAAGTGCGGCGTCGGAAGGCTGACGGCAGAAGGTGCCGCCGGCTGCCCACGCGGCCATCCCTGACAGGGGCGCAAGCCCCCGCCGGCGGCGCCAGGACGCCTGAACCGAGAACGTCACCTCCATCGCGCTGCCCGACAGTGGTGCAGACGCTCACCCGGGGCGACAGGGTGTGGGTCGGTGCGCTCACGAGAGACCCACCTCGAGGAGGCCTGAACCGCGGTACTCGGCGAGCTTGTTGCGCAGCGTCCGTACGCTGATCCCGAGCAGACGCGCGGCGTGGGTCCGGTTGTTGCGAGTCTTGCGCAGCGTCTGCACGATCAGTTCGCGCTCGACCTCGTGGACCGTGCGACCGGCGAGTTCGGCTGCCGCCGGCTCCGCCGCAGCCGCCGCCGCCAGCGCGATCGGCTCATCCTCGACCGCGACGTCAGAGGCCCGAATCACTCCGTCGGTCGTCAGCAGCACTGCGCGCTCGATCGTGTGCTCGAGTTCGCGCACGTTCCCCGGCCAGACGTGCTCGCGCAGGCAGACCCGCGCCTCGTCCTCGATGCGCAGCCGTGTCCCGCCGGCAAAACGGACAAGGAAATGATCCGTCAGCAGGTCGATGTCTTCCACTCGCTCGCGCAGCGGGGGCAGCGTGAGCGGCACGACATTGAGCCGATAGTAGAGATCGCGCCGGAACGCGCCCGCCGCCACCATCGTACGCAGATCACGATTGGTGGTCGCGACGACGCGGGCGTCGATGGCGATGGGACGTGAGCCGCCCAGCCGATCGATCTC
>SXLG01000185.1 GCA_005777805.1 Pseudomonadota bacterium | reverse complement strand
CCGCCACCAGCAGCTGATCGAGGAAGCCCCACCGCCCGGCCTCGGCCCCGACCTGGCACAGCAGCTCGCCGACGCCGCCGTCCGCATCGCGCGCGCGGTCGGCTACCGTGGCGTCGGCACGGTCGAATTCCTGGTGCGCGGCGATCGCGCCCTCTTTCTCGAGGTCAATCCACGCCTTCAGGTCGAGCACGCAGTGACCGAGGAGACCTCGGGCCTCGATCTGGTCCGCCTCCAGCTCGATCTCGCCCGCGCCCGTACGCTCGACTCGATCGGCCCCATCGCGGCGACTGGCCACGCGATCGAGGCCAGGCTCTGCGCCGAGAACCCCGCCGCCGGCTTCGCACCCGCGCCCGGCGTGGTGCGCCGCTTCGATCCGGCGAGTGGCCCCGGCATTCGCATCGAGGCCGGAGTGACAACGGGGGGAACCGTGGCGGCGGCCTTCGACTCGCTGGTCGCCCGCGTGGTGGCGCGTGGCCGCACGCGCGAGGAAGCCCGCGCGAGGCTTTGCTGTGCGCTGGCCGAGACCGAACTCGTGCTGGCCGGCGGCACCACCAACAAGGGCTTCCTCCTCGATCTGCTTGACCATCCCGACTTCCGCGCCGGCCGGATCGACACCGGCTGGCTCGACCGCCGCACGAACGACGCGCGAGGGGCGACGCTGCCCGCCCCGGATCCTGTACTCGATGGTGACGCGCTGGTGGCGGCGGCCATCCTCGCTTACCGCCACATGCGCGAATCGGAGCGGCGCGTCTTCTTCGCCGACCCGAGCCTGGCGGACCCGGCACGCGCTCCCGGTTCCACTGGTCAAGAGCTTGATCTCCGCCACCGCGGGGCCGATATCCGCTTCGTCGTCCTCGCCGCGCGGCCGGGCCGTTACCGGGTGCGGCTCGGCGCGCGCGAGATCGCGGCCACTCTCCACACGACGGGCGAGAGCGCGGGCTGGCTCGCGCTGGCGGGACGGATGCGGCAGCTCGCCTTCGATCTCGATGACGACGGCGTGCGCCTGGAAATCAACGGCCACCCCCGACACTTCGACGCGCACAGTGGCGGGCGGGTGCGCGCGGCGGCACCCGGCATGGTGGTGCGGATCGACATCCGCTCGGGCGATCGCGTCACCGCCGACCAGTCCCTCGGCCTGCTCGAGGCGATGAAGATGGAAGCCGTGCTGCGCAGCCCGGTGGCCGGCGTGGTGCGTGAGGTACTCGTGGTGGCTGGTCAAGCAGTGCGCGCCGGTGAACTGCTCGTCCTGATCGAGGCCGCGGCCGGCGACGCCGCGCTCTTCCCTGGGCCGCACGAGTCCCCCGAACTGCCCCCCGAGGCGCACCCGGTGGGGCCGACGATCGACATCGTCGGTGCCATGCTCGGCTACGATGCGGGCCCCGGCGAGCTGCATGCGCTGGCCATGGCGCTCGATCCCGGAGACGAGGACCCCCGCCCCCCTGTGCTGGTCGCGGAGACCACAGGAGCGCTCGCGGCCCCCCGCATGACCGGGCCGCTAAAATCCGAGTTTACACCGCTCCCGCGCGACATCGCCGACGGCAAGGGATCACGCCCACCCGAGACCATGCTCGGCGCTGCCCCCGGAGAGGCGCTGCGCTCACCTGAGACAATGCTTGACGTCCCCGACGGCATGCCGGCCGCGGCCAGGCCGGAGAGCACCCTCCTGGCGGAGGATCTCACCGCAGCCGTGGTCGCGTTCGCCGACGTTGAATCCCTCTTTGACCGCACCCCGCGCAGCACGGCCGAGGGTGAGCCGGCGCCCTCAAACGAAGCCTGCCTGCGGCTTTATTTGCGCCGACTGCGCGAGCGGGGTGAAGGACTCGATGCCGGTTTCGTCGCCGAACTCGGACGGGCACTGGCGCACTACGGCCAGCCGAACCTCGATCCTTCGCCCGCGCTCGAGCGGGCGCTGCTGCGCATCTTCGCGGCGCGCCGCACAGGCGTGCTGCGCCACGAACTCGCACGCGCCACCATCCGGCGACTCGAATCTCTATCCAGCGCAGGTTTTGGGCTACGTCACGAGCGCGCGCTCGGCAACGCGCTCGATCACATCGCCGGCTTGCGCAGCACGCTGCCCGAGGCCCTCACCGACGCCGCAGCCGAAGTACGCCACGCGATCTTCGACGCCCCCCGCCTGCGGCGTCGACTCGGTGATCTGGCGCGGCGCACGGAGCCCGACGATCGTGTCTTGCGGGCGGTGCGAGCGCGCTTCGCTTCCTTCGAGCTCGAACCCATCCCGGCTCCGCCCGGCCTCGAAGCCTGGTTTGCGCGCGACCGCGAGGGGGCGGGCGACGATCGGGTTTTCGTGATCGCCGACGTCCGCGGCCGCAGCCATCGCGAGGGCCGCCTCACCCGACTCCATCTCGCCGCTTTTGAGAGTGCCTTTCACGACGCGACACGCTTCCTGCGGGCGGTGCTGGCCGAGCGCGATCCGGAGCGTCGCTTGCAGTGGAACCGGATCTGGCTCCTGGTCGAGCCGCGCGTGGCGCTCGGTCCCGACACCATCGACGAGTTGGTGCGGCGCCTGGCGCCGGCGACGCGGCGGCTCGGCCTCGAGCGGCTGGTGGTGCGCTTCCCACGACTCGACCCGGCCTATCTCGATGCACCGCCGTGCGAAGTCGAGCTGGCGGTCGCCGACTTGACCGGCACGCGGCTCGACGTCGAGTTGCGCGAACCACGCGCCGAGCCCTTGCGCCCGCGCTCGGCCTACGAGCGACGCATCGGCGAGGCGCGCCGGCGCGGCTTCCTGCCGCCGCACGAAGTCGTGCCGCTCCTCGGCGAACACTTCACGGAGTTCGATATCGATCCGGCGGCCTCCGAACCATGCGCCCGCGCCGTCTCGGGCCGAGCCCCGGGCGAGCATGCCGCCGGCGTCATCTTTGGAATTGTGACGGCGGTGACCCCGGAGGTTCCCGCGGGCCTGCCGCGGGTCGCCATCCTCTCCGATCCAACCCGCAGCATGGGTGCTCTGGGCATGCCCGAATGCGACCGCCTGATCGCAGCACTCGACCTCGCCGCGGCGCAAGGACTGGCGATCGACTGGATCCCGCTCTCCAGCGGCGCCCGCATCGCACTCGACAGCGGGACGGAGAACCTCGACGCGACAGCAAAAGTGGTGCGACGTATCGTGAACTTCACCCGTGCGGGCGGCGCCATCAACATCATCGTCGATGGCCCCAATGTCGGCGCCCAGGCCTACTTCGACGCGCTGGCCACGATGATGCCCGAGAGTCGCGGAATATTGATTATGACGCCGCGCGGTTCGATGGTGCTCACGGGCCGGGCCGCACTGGAAGCCTCGGGCTCGGCCTCGGCCGAGGACGAAGTCGCGATCGGCGGTTACGAACGTACAGCCGGCCCCAACGGCGAAGCCCACCACCTCGCACGCGACCTCGCCGCTGCCTGCCGGCTGCTGCTCGAGCACCACCGCCACGCCACGCCCGTGCCGGGCGAAACACAACCGCGCCGCCACGCGACCACCGATCCCGAAAGTCGCGACGTCGCAACATCGCCTTACCCCGGCGGCGACGCCGGCGGCTTCACGACCGTGGGCGAGATCTTCGCCGAGGCCTCGAACCCCGGCCGGCGCAGGCCCTTCGCGATACGTCCGGTGATGCGGGCCTTGATCGATGCCGATTCCGTCCCGCTCGAGCGCTGGCGGGATCTTGACGGCGGCGAGACGGCGATCGTGCAGGACGCCTGTCTCGGCGGTTTCCCGGTCTGCTTGATTGGCGTCGAGGGCCGAAATCTCCCGCGGCTCGGGCGCCGCCCGCCCGACGGCCCTGCGGAGTGGACGGGCAGCACGCTCTTTCCGCAGTCCTCCAGGAAGATCGCGCGCGCGATCGCGGCCGCCAGCGGCGTCCGACCGGTGGTTGTGCTGGCCAATCTCTCGGGTTTCGACGGCTCGCCGGAATCGCTGCGCCGACTTCAGCTCGAGCACGGAGCCGCGATCGCACGCGCGGTGGTCGGCTTCGCCGGACGCCTGCTCTTCCTCGTGCTCTCGCGCTACCACGGCGGCGCCTACGTCGTGTTCTCGAACCGCTTGAACCCCGGGCTCTCCGCCGCCGCGCTGGAAGGCTCCTACGCCTCGGTGATCGGCGGGAGTGCAGCCGCCGCTGTCGTGCTGACACGCGAGGTCGCGCAGCTCGCGGCCGCGGATCCCGAGGTCGCCCGCGCCCGGCGCGTCGTGCTGGCCTCGCCATCTGCCGCGACCCATGCGGCGCTGGACCGCGCCCGTCACGAGGCGTTGGGGCGCGCCCGGGCCGCAGTCGCCACCGATTTCGACGCCACCCATGACGTGGCGCGGGCTCTTCGCGTCGGCTCCATCGAAGCGGTCCTGTCGATCGCGCACATGCGCCCCTGGCTCATAAAGAGATTGACGGAGCCCTCGTCCGGCTGACCTGTTCCACAAGTAGCCTTCCAAATCCGACTGGAGGGCGGCCGCGGTCTGTATCCGGCGCAGGACTCGCGGCTGCAAGCAAGCGTTGGAAACGGAACCTTGGCGCACCCACGTCGCCGTTGGCAGCTGATTTCGAGGGCAAGAGACAGGAGGATTGACGACTCTTCGGCCTGGCCCACAGGCTCACCTCCAGCCCGACGCCGCGTCGCGTCATGGCACGGCCCCACGGCGTCGTGCTTTGACGGCAGCCGCAAGTGCCGGCGTCGGGAGCCGGCCGGCGGCCTGTCTGGATCGGCGGCGTGGGAGGAGAAACCGGATGATTCTTGAGGATAAAGTCATCCTGATCACGGGTGTCGGCCCGGGACTCGGGGGCGAGATCGCGCGGGGCGCGCTGCGCGACGGGGCGCGGCTCTTGATCGCCGCCCGCAACGAGGAACGCCTTGCGGCCTTCGCCCGCGAACTCGACCCCTCGGGCGAGCGCGTGGCGTGGTGCGCGGCCGATATCGGCGACGACGCGGCCTGCGCGCGCCTGGTCGAGTCCGCCAAGGCACGCTTTGGCGGACTCGATGGTCTCGCGCAGGTGGCCGCGCTGGACAACAGCCATGGCGGTCTACTGAATTCCGATCTCGACGAATGGCGGCGAGTCCTCGAGATGAACGTGCTTGGCCCGGCGCGGGTGGTGCGCGCACTGGTCCCGGCGCTACGCGAGCGAGGCGGCGGTTCCGTCGTGCTGATCGGCAGCCAGGCGAGCTTCCTGCCCGCCCTGCCGCAGATCGGTTACGCGTCAAGCAAGGGCGCTCTCTCGCGCGCCATGGTGCACATCGCCAGGGAACTCGGCCCCGAGCGGATCCGCTGCAATATGGTCGTGCCCACATGGATGTGGGGCCCGCCGGTCGAGCGTTACGTCAAGTACATGGCCAAGACGCGCGGCGTGCCCGAGGAGGCGGTGGTCGGCGAGATCACGCGCAACATGCCGCTCGGCGTGATCCCGCGCGACGAGGACGTCGCCGAAGCCGTCCTCTTCCTGCTCTCGGACCGCGCCCGGATGATCACCGGCCAGCACCTGCTGGTGAACGCGGGCGAATGGATGCCCTGAAGGGACTGGCCAAGATCTTCGAGGATGGTGTTGTTTCAGCCGCTGCTGAACCCAGGCGAGTGATGCCCTGAAGGGAAGCGGCCGCCGCCGGTTCGCCCGCCGGGGTGTGGCCCGATAGGTTCGGGGGATGCCGCGCTCCGCCGACGACGGGAGATCGAGCCGAGGCCCGGCGGGGGCGCCGGCATGGCCGACGCGCGCGAGCGTACCCGCCCCGGGGGGGGCGAGGCGGGTCCTGACGGTCGCGGTCCTGCTCGTGGCATGCACCGCGCCACCGCCATTTACGGCCGAGCTGGATCCCGGCGACGCGCCCGCGCTGGGCCACCTCGCCGGGCCCGCCCCGGCGACAACCTCGCTCGCCTCGTCAGCCATAAAGCCAAGCGACGCGGCCCGCCTGATCGCGCGCCACGAGGCCGCGGAGCACGCAGGGGACACTCACGCGGACGAGATTGCAGGGGGCACGCACGCGGGCGAGCACGCCGAGGGCACACACGCGGGCGAGCACGCCGAAGGCACGCAGGCGGGCGAGATTGCCGGGGGCACGGGCGCGGGCGAGCACGCCGAGAGCACGCACGCGGGCGAGATTGCCGGGGGCACGCACGCGCCGGCCTTGGAGCGCGTCCGCGGTGGTGACACGGCCGCCGATTCCTTTGCCCACCCCGAGATCACCGCCGAGATGCGGGCTGATCTGCGCGCACCGCGCCACCCCGCCGACGGCGGTGGCCGGGCCTGGATCGAGGGCCACGCCGACGGCTCGCGGT
>SXLG01000029.1 GCA_005777805.1 Pseudomonadota bacterium | reverse complement strand
CTGGCGCGCGGCCTCCTCGGGGCGGCGCGCCTGAGCGAGGACGGCACGCTCGCAGCCCACCGGGCACAGCTTCCAGCACGAGCTCGCCTATGCGGCGGCCAACAACCTGCTCGGCAGCGTCGACGTGAACCGTGGCGATCCGCAGAACGGCTGGGACACCGACCAGTTTCCGAACAGCACCGAGGAAATGACGCTCGCTCTCTACACCATCCTGCGCGCTGGCGGCTTGACGACCGGCGGCTGCAACTTCGACGCCAAGCTGCGCCGCCAGAGCGTCGCCGACGACGATCTCTTCCACGCGCACGTCGGCGGCATCGACACTCTGGCGCGCGGCCTCCTCGGGGCGGCGCGCCTGATCGAGGACGGCACGCTCGCAGCCCACCTGGCACAGCGCTACGCGGGCTGGGACGGTCCGCTCGGGCGGGCGATCCTCGCCGGCGAACAGGACCTCGACGGGCTCGCAAACCTGGTGGCGTCACGCGGCATCGAGCCGCGACCGGTCTCGGGCCGGCAGGAGATGCTCGAGAACGTGGTGGCGCGCGTCACCACGCGCCTCACTTGAGTCTGCAATGGAAGGGAAGGCGATCGTCGCGGTGCTGGCCTCGGGCTCGAGCGGCAACTGCACCTACGTGGGCGACGGCCGCGCCGGACTCCTCGTGGACTGCGGCATGAGCGCGCGCCAGATCGTGTCCCGCATGAGGCAGGTCGGTCTGGAGGACGCGCCGGTGGACGGCGTGCTCATCACGCACGAACACGGCGACCACGTGGGGGCGGCCCAGGCGCTGTGCGACACGCTGACACGGCGCCGGGGCCAAGCGGTGCCCTTCTACATGACGGCGGGCACGCGGAGCCGACTCCGGCCCAGGACCACACCCGACGCCGCGGAGGTGATCGAGGCGGGACGACCCTTCGCCGTGCGACACCTCTCCGTGGATCCCTTCAGCATCCCTCACGACACCGCCGATCCCGTCGCCTACCGTATCCGCGTCGGTGGCGTCTGGGTGGGCGTGATCACCGACCTCGGCGAGCCCACGCCACTGGTCACGGACAAACTCAGCTCGCTCACGGTGGCACTGCTCGAATTCAACCACGACCTCGCACTCCTGGATGGCGGGCCCTACCCTCTTCCCCTCAAGCAGCGCATCCGTTCGGCGCACGGCCACCTCTCGAACGATCAGGCCGCCGAGATTCTTGGCCAGGCGCTGGGACCTACGCTGCGCCACCTCGTGCTGGCCCACCTGTCCGAGGCGAACAACCAGCCCCGCCTGGCACTGGCCCGCGCGACCGAAGTACTGGCCCGCCAACGCGCCACGCGAGCCGTGCAACTCCACGTGGCCACGCAGGCAACCCCGCTGGCCCCGATCCCCGTGCCCACCCGGCCCAGCTAGGCGATCGAACAATCGGGTGTCGGGCCGCCCCGAGCCGCGCCGCCCAAACGCCTGAGCCGCCGGCCCGCAAGGCGGTGGGACAAACCGGTGTCGGGGCCCTGCGGCTCATCAGATCCGGGAGCAACCGGGTCGGGATCACCACCCTCGTCCAGGTTGCCGACGTTCGACCTCTTGCTTGCCCCGATGAGCCCACACGCGCGCCTGCGACCGGATGAGGGGCTCGCTTTCGATTTGACGCCACTCGCCCCCTGGGGTTTGGCCTAAACCAATAGGGGTTTTCGTCCGAAAATGCGGACATGGGCGTCCGGCGGGAACTCGCCGGCCTGGGGGTGCTGATGGCCGATTCCGTCCTGCTGGTGGATGACGATGGGGACACGCTCGACCTGCTCGTCCGGCTCTTGCGGCGCGAACCCTACAGCGTGCTGGCCTGCAACTCGGGAGCAGACGCGCTCGAGATCCTGTCTCGCGAGGAGATCGCCGTGCTGGTCGTGGACGAGCGCATGCCGGGCCTCTCCGGCAGCGATCTGCTGGCCGAGGTCTGCGTCACTCATCCGCGCACGGTGCGAATGATGCTCACGGGCACGCCCTCGATGGAGGTCGCCATGCGCGCCATCAACCAGGGCCACGTCTTCCGCTTCCTCCAGAAGCCCATCCACGCAAGCGACCTGCGCGCCGCGATCCGCGAGGCCCTCTTCGAGGTGGACCTGCAGCGCGCAGGCGCACACCCCTCCTTCGAGACTCGCCGTGCCGCCGCTCTCGCCGGCCTCGAACGGCAATGGCAGGGCGTCACCCGAGTCGAGCGCGACACCGCCGGCGTGGTCCTGCTGGCCGAAGAAGACAGTCTCGACGACGCCCTGCAGGCAGCCACCGCGGCAGTACTGCCGCCACCACCGCGCGCCCACTGAGAGGAGCCCTCCGCCAGAGTCGCCGACCGAGGCGACGTGCAACTCTGTCGCCGCGGCGCGGCCACGGAGAGGGTGCAGCGCCGACCGAGTCCAGCGTGACGTTCGCTTCATGCACCGCTGTCACTGCGGCGCGCCCACCGAGAGAGCGCCAGCGCGGGGCGCTTGGCACTCGGAGCCGGGTCTTGGTACCGCGCCACCCGGAGCGGCTCCCGTCATGACAAGGGGTCGCCGAGGAGACGGACCATGGCCGACAAGGTCGCACGCGACGACGCCGAATGGCGCCAGCACCTGACACCGGAGCAATACGCGGTCTGCCGCGAGAAGGGGACCGAGCGCGCCTTCAGTGGTCGCTACTTCGACCATCACGCCGCCGGCACCTATCGCTGCGCCGGCTGCGGCGCGGAACTCTTCCGGTCAGAGGCCAAATTCGACTCCGGCACCGGCTGGCCGAGCTTCCACGACGCCGCCGCCGACGACCGGGTGGCCACGGCCACCGACCGCTCGCACGGCATGGTGCGGGTCGAGGCGCTGTGTGCACGCTGCGACTCGCACCTGGGGCACGTCTTCGAAGACGGCCCCGCGCCGACCGGGCTGCGCTCCTGCATCAACTCGGCCTCGCTCGACTTCGATCCCGACGCGAAATGACGGCCCCTGCCCCGGCGGAACGCTACGATCTCGTCGTCCTCGGCAGCGGCCCGGCGGGACAGAAAGCGGCAATCGCCGCCGCCAAGCTCGGCAAACGCGTCGCCATCGCCGACGCGAGCCTCGATCTCGGCGGAGCCTGCGTCCACACAGGAACCATCCCGAGCAAGACGCTGCGCGAGGCGATACTCTATCTGACGGGCTGGTTGCAGCGCGGTTCCGAGGGACTCGCGCACCCCGCTCCCGAGCGCATCACGATCGCCGAACTCTCGCGGCGGATCTTGCTCGTCGTCGCGCGCGAGGTCGAGGTGATCCGCGACCAGCTCTCCCGCAACCGTGTCGAGATCGTGCTGGGGCACGGCCGCTTCGTCGGACCGAACCGGGTCGCGGTCGAACTGCCGGGGGGCGAGAGGCACATCGAGGCCGAGAACGTCCTCATCGCCACCGGCTCCCGGCCGGCACACTCGGCCACGGTGGCCGTCGATGGCGAGCGCATCCTCGACTCGGACCAGCTTCTCGATCCGAAGCTCGCCGACCGCCCCCTGCCGCGTTCGATGATCGTCGTCGGCGCCGGTGTCATCGGGCTCGAATACGCCTCGATGCTGACGGCGCTGCGCTGCGAAGTGACGGTGATCGACGCCCGCGAGACGATGCTCGAATTCGTCGATGGCGAAATCCTGGAGGCGCTCGTCTACCATCTGCGCGCCAGCGGTACGGTCTTCCGACTCGGCGAGCGCGTCGATTCGGTGACGCGCGCCGACGACGGCCGCGTGCTCGCCAACCTCGCGAGCGGCAAGCGCGTCCACGGCGATGCGCTCCTCTACACCGTCGGACGCCAGGGCAACACCGAAGGGCTCGGGCTCGAGGCAATCGGCCTCGCCGCCGACGCACGCGGCCGGCTTCAGGTCGACGCCAGTTTTCGCACGCGCTGCCCGTGGGTCTGGGCCGCAGGCGATGTCATCGGCTTCCCGGCGCTCGCCTCGACCTCGATGGAGCAGGGCCGACTGGCGGCGTGCGCGATGTTCGGGGCCCCGGGCAATCACATGCCGCACCTCCACCCCTACGGCATCTTCACCATCCCCGAGATCTCGATGGTCGGCGCCACGGAACAGGAATTGACAGGGAAATCTATCCCCTACGAGATCGGCATCGCCCGCTTCGAAGATCTCGCCAAGGGCCAGATGTCGGGCGACCGCAGCGGGATGCTGAAGCTGCTCTTCAACCCCGAGGGCTTCGGTCTCCTCGGCGTGCACGTGATCGGCGCCGGTGCCGCCGACCTGGTTCACATCGGCCAGACCGCGCTCGCCCTCGGCGGCACCATCGAGTGGTTCCGCGACGCCGTGTTCAACTACCCGACCCTGGCCGAGGCCTACAAGGTCGCAGCTCTCGACGGCTTCAACCGCCTCTGAGGCGCTGCTGTTCCCTGGCTGGCCAAGGCACGGACGCGAGACCGGCCCAGATGAAATCGTCGTCGGGCTGCGGGAATGCCGGATCAATCCAGTACTGACCGAAGAGGATGAACATCTCGTTCTCGGTGCTCTCGCCGGCGGTGATGGGGCAGGCGTCGCACCAGCCGTCGCCCGCCCCGGGAGTCGAGTCGCAGGCGGTATCGTCGCCCGTGCGGTTGCGCACGCGGTCGTCGCAGGGCGCGCCGATCCGACCGGCGACGCAAGCCACGGGTTCGCAGCTGCCGAACGTCGCCAGCGCACTCGCGGGAATGCGCGACGCCCGGGTCACCGTCTCGGGATCAGGCTCGCCGTCGGGACCGATGCCGTTTTCGTAGACCGCGCAGTAGCGAATCGTCCGCGCGGCAGCGTCGGGCGAGTCGAACTCGAGCGGTGGATCGAAGCGCTGCTTCACCGGATCGCTGTAGAGAGTGTTCTCGAAGATCTTCCGACCATCGGGGTGCCAGGCTCGGAAGAGCTTACCGCGCTTGTGGGTATGCGAGGTCAGGCCGAAGAGGCGCGCACCCTGGGCCAGAACATGCTCCGAGCAGATCTCGTGGCGGGTGTAGGGAGCCCCCTGGACCGTCATCGTCGCGAAGGAGTCGAAGAGCGCCCGCAGCGGGTAGCGCTGGTCCTCGGCGAAACTAAAGTTGATGCGGCCGTTGAGACGGTGTGCCTCCTGGGTCAGGTTGAAGGCGTGGCTGCTCCAGTAGAGCAAGCCACGGATCGGGACCTGTGCGTACACACCGGGGTGAAGCTTCATGTACGCCTGCGCCTCCTGCGCGCCACCGATCTGGCGGTTCAGGACGGCAATACCCACCCCCGGCGGGCCGTAGCCAATGCAGCCGACCGAGCTCGTGTCGGGCGTGCTGCGACAGATCCCGCCCGCTCCGCAGGCGTCGAGGTCGGTCGGCTCGCAGACTTCGCCCTCATGCGCCCCGGCGACGCAGGTCCATGTGCCGAACGACGGGTCGTGGATCTGACCTGCCGAGAGGCCCGGATGGATCAGCACCAGATGGTGCGAGAGCGGGTCCTGACGCAGCTCCTGTTCGTCGATACGAACATACTGACCGGTCGGATCGAGGAACTGGGCAGGTACCTCTTCGCTCAGATCGTACCAGGTCGCAAAACAGAGTTCCTGTTCGCTCTCGGCCGGCAGGTCGACGGGCGGCAGCACGAACTGCACTCCGGTGCCGGGCGCCGGAGCATCCAGTGGCTTGACGGTGATCGGCTTCGCTTCCGGGAGGCAGCTCCCGAGCAGGGCGTCGGTGCCCGCGACGACGCCCTCCTCGGGCGCGCCGGCGTAGATCCAGCGGCGCAACGCCTCCATCCGCGTCTCATCCAGCGCGCCCCGGCCGAGCGGCATCGGCGCGCCCGAGATCGCGACGGCGTCCGCGGGCCACGTCGCGGCAGCGAGCTTGAGCCAGAGCCAGCTCCGATCCTTGTCGCCGGGCTCGATGCGGCGCAACGTGCTGCCGGTGGCGGCGACCTCGAAGAGGTTCTGCCACGCGACCTCGCGCCGCAGGTCGAGCCCGCCAGCGCGGGAAGCACCGTGACAGACTTCGGTGGTGCAGCCCTCCGCCTCGAAGATCTCCGCCTGAATGGCGGCGAAGGTGCTCGCATGGCTCTGCCCGATCGCACATGCCGGCGGGGCCGGATCCGGCCCCGCCGTGCCGAGGTTCGAACAAGCGGCCCCGAGCAGAAGACCCAGTGCAGCGATGGTTTGCCCGGCCAGCGCGAGGGCTCCGGCGGAAGTGGCGGCAAGCGGATTTCTTGGCGTGGACTGCGGCATGGTGAACCTCGTGGGTTGGAGCGGTTGTCAGGACATCGGCGGGCACGTGCAGAAAAGATTGCGGTCGCCGAAGGCATTGTCGATGCGCCCGACGCTCGGCCAGAACTTGTACTCCCGTGTCCAGGGCGCGGGGAAGGCCGCACGTTCACGGGAATAGCCGTGCCCCCACTCGCCGGCGCAGACCTCGGCCGCGGTATGCGGAGCATGCTTGAGTGGATTGTCGGCGCGGTCGAGCAGTCCCGCCTCGATGTCGTGAATCTCGCTGCGGATCGCGATCAGAGCCTCGCACAGACGGTCGAGTTCGGCTCGGGGCTCGCTCTCGGTCGGCTCGATCATCAGCGTTCCCGCGACGGGAAAACTCATCGTGGGCGCGTGGAAGCCATAATCCATGAGCCGCTTGGCAATGTCCTCGACCGTTACCCCGGCGGACTTCTCGAAAGCCCGGCAGTCGATGATGAACTCGTGCGCCACCCGCCCGCCCGGGCCGGTGTAGAGAATTTGATAGTGGTCAGCCAGACGGCGCGCCATGTAGTTGGCCGAGAGGATCGCCACCTGGGTCGCTCGGGTGAGACCCGCGGCACCCATCAAGGCGATGTAGACCCAGCTGATGGTGAGGATGCTCGAGCTGCCGAAGGGCGCGGCCGAGACCGCGCCACTGCCCGCGAGCGGATCGCCCGGCAGGAAGGGACGGAGGTGTTCGGCGGCGCAGATCGGCCCCATGCCCGGCCCGCCACCCCCATGCGGGATGCAGACGGTCTTGTGCAGGTAGAGGTGGCAGACGTCGGCGCCGATGCGACCGGGCGCGGTGAGGCCCACCTGCGCGTTCATGTTGGCACCGTCCATATAGACCTGCCCGCCCGCAGCGTGGACAGCGTCGCAAACCGCGCGGACACTCTCCTCGAACACGCCGTGCGTCG
>SXLG01000184.1 GCA_005777805.1 Pseudomonadota bacterium | reverse complement strand
CGGATGCGGTCATGAGTGCTGTGCGCGGCAAACGTGAGGCCTATCGCACGGCACGTCTTGGCCGGGGACAGCGGATCACGGTGGTCCAGAGCATCCTCTGCCGCGCCGCAGATCGCACCGCACGGCCCGGCCGCGGCGACGGGCTGCTCTCATGAGCACGGGCGACGGCGAACGTGAGGCCCGGCGGGCGTTCGCCGCGGCTTGCCGCGCGCTGGCGCGGCGTGGCCTCGGTGCCCGCGAGTTGGAGGAGAAGCTCAGCCGCCGCGAGTTCTCCCCTGGGATCATCAGCGACACGCTGGCGCGTCTGCGGCGAGAACACCTGCTTGACGAGGGCGAGGTCGCCGGGGCCGTGGCTCGCTCGGGCGAGCGGCGCGGGCTCGGGAGCCGGCGCGTGGCCCAGACACTCGTGCGTCGCGGGATCGACGCGCTCGCTTCCGAGCCCGCGCTCGCGGACCTTCGTGCGGGCGACCTCCTCCGGGCCCGGGCGCTGCTGGCGCGCCGCCATCCAGAGGGTCTTCCGGCCGACGCCCGCTCCCGCGCCCGTCTCGGTCGTTTCCTGCTGGGCCGTGGCTTTCCCTTCGAAGTGGTGGCGCGGGTCCTGCGCGAGCGGGGCGTGCCCGACGACGCGGACTGACCTGCCCGATGCGAGCCGGGCAGTATAACGACATCGACTCGGTGCCCATCTCCTCAGCCCGAACACAGCAGTTGGCCCACAGGTTCAAGGGCCCAAGCACCGATTCCTGGTTGAGCCGCCACGAGATGCTCCCGACACGGCGATACGTCCCGTGAGGGACAGGATGAGTACCGCGCCGGATTAGGCGGCGGAGGGCGCAGCCGCGCGCCCACTCTCCGGCGGCGCGTGAGGGACGGGTACCGCGCCGGCCCTGGCGATGGTCGCGCTTGCGTCCGCCCTGCGGCGGCGCTCTAGGTTCAGCCCGGCGTGGTGGCCGCACTCTCCTGCACGGCGCGTGCGATCTCGGCATCGGTGGCGACGTCGCTGTGGCAGGCGTGCTGGATGCCCACCACCGGGAGCTGCTCGATGCGACGGGCCAGGAGCGCGCGTTCCTCGCGGCCGAGATCGGGACTCTTGCGGTGCGGCGTCGTGGGCTGGAAGGCCGCGTCCTTGCCCGAGGCGAAGGCCACGATCTCCTTGGAGATCCGCATACTGCACCAGTCGTGACCGCACATCGCGCAGAAATCGGTGTCGACTGGCAGGTCCTCGTCGTGGAGCGCGCGCGCGGTGACGCCGTCAAAGGCCAACTCAAATTGCCGCGGCCAGTTGAGGGCGGCGCGCGCCCGCGAGAGGTCGTCGTCCCACTGGCGAGCCCCGGCAAGCCCGCGCGCGACATCTCCGGCGTGTGCGGCTATTTTGTAGGCGACGCAGCCGTCGCGCACGTCCTGCGCCTTGGGCAGGCCGACATGTTCCTTGGGCGTGACGTAACAGAGCATCGCCGCGCCGTGACGGGCCGCCTCGGTTGCGCCAATCGCGCTCGTGATGTGGTCGTAGCCGGGGAAGGCATCCGTCACGAGTGGCCCGAGCACGTAGAACGGAGCGTCGTCGCACAGGCGTTGCTGCAGGCGCATGTTGAAGCCGATCTGATCGAGCGGCACGTGCCCCGGTCCCTCGACCATCACCTGCACGCCCGCGTCACGGGCACGGTGCACGAGCTCGGCGAGCGTGCGCAGCTCGGCCAGCTGGGCGGCGTCGGTGGCATCGGCGAGACAGCCGGGGCGGAGTCCGTCGCCGAGCGAGTAGGTCACGTCGTACTCGCGCATGATGGCACTGATCTCGTCGAAGAGTTCGTACATCGGGTTCTCGCGGCCGTGGTGAATCATCCACTTGGCGAGCAGCGAGCCCCCACGCGAGACGATCCCGCAGACGCGCCGGCTGACCAGCGGCAGGTGTTCGCGCAGTACGCCGGCGTGGATCGTGAAGTAGTCGACTCCCTGACGCGCCTGACGTTCGATCTCGCGCAGAATGGTCGCGTGGTCGAGATCCTCGATGCTGCGACCGAGGATCATCGAGTAGATCGGCACGGTTCCGATCGGGATTGTCGCGGCGTCGATGATGGCCTGGCGGCAGGCGGCGAGGTCGCCACCGGTCGAGAGATCCATCAGCGTGTCGGCACCAAAGCGCTGCGCCCAGAGCAGCTTGTCGACTTCCTCCTCGAGCGTACTCGAGATCGGCGAGGCGCCGATATTGGCATTGATCTTGGTCGAGATAAGCCGGCCGATGCCCGTTGGGTCGAGCCGACGCGGGGCCCGTTCGCCGCGCAAGGCCGTGCGGTCCTCGAGCGCCGCCCGGCGTTGCTCCGACGTTTGATTGACCCACAGCAATGCCCCTGCGCCCGAGCCGGGATGGCCCACCTGGGGCAGCGCCTCGTAGGTGGGGAGAGGCGCTGCCGGGGCATCGCCCGCGGAACCGGCGAGATGGCGGATATTTGCCGGGATCACGAGACGCCCGCGCGCCACCTCGGCCCGGATCATCTCGGGATCCACGCCCTCACGGGCGGCGACACGGTCCATGACCGGCGTCACGATTCCAGTTCTTGCGGATTCGAGCTGAGTCATGGCGATGCTTCCTCAGCGCTGTTCTCTATGGCCGCGCGTGGGTTCGTTCAAGACACGGCCGGCAGATGCTCCGAACCCCCTGCCGGTACGCTACGCGCGCCCGCGGGCCTGTACGGAGCGGGGATGAAGGTGGCGGTCGTGGGCGCCGAAGCGCTCGCGCCGGTCGGGTCGCGGGCTTGTACGGAGCGCGGATGAAGAGCCAGGGTACCGCAGGTCCGAGTCCCCAGAGCTGCTGCGCTGCGGCCAGCGCGCCTCAGAACGCCCACTGCAAGCGGGCGTAGACCTCGTCGTTGTCGTGGTACTGCCCGATCGGCGAAGCGGCACGGCCCCAGATCGCGATCACGCCCGCTTCGATGCGGGCCCCGCGCGCAAAGGCCCAACCGACACGCGCGCGCGTCAGACCAGCACCTTGCTCGAAGGCTTGCGTGGCCATCAGCTCGACGTCGACGGTTTCGTCGAGAAGAGTGCGGGCGAGTCGGGCGGTGAGGCGCGTGTCGATGTCGGGCACGAGCAGGTGGGCGTCGTTGTCAAGCAGTGCCACCTGCGTCAACTCGATCAGCGGCATCCAGGGCCCGAAAAAGGTGTCGGCGCCGATGCCCCAGGCGATCGCGTCGCGCTCGGCGAAGGCGTTGCGCGTGACGGTCTCGCCCGCTCCGAGCCGGGCGATCGCCGTGGGATCGGCGAGCAGGCGGCGCGTGACCTCGGCGAGCGAGAAGGGAAAGGGCCGCCCGAGCTGGAGCGCCGTCTCGCCGCGTACGGTCCACTCAAAGATTTCGGTTGCGGCATCGCCGCCGAAGGAAGCGAAACGGCGGTAGGCCGGGACGATGTCGGTGGTGGCTTCGAGCGGGAACGCTGCGGCCTCCATGTCGGCGGATGGGGCGAGGCCGGGCGCGGTGCCACCGTTGCGCTCGCGCACCTGCGGCGCGAGCGCGGCGGCGCGGCGTGCATTTGCGGCACCACCGAGTCCATCGAGTCGCACCGGTACGGCAAAGCTCGGCATCGGGTCGTAGCCGTCGAAGACCACCGCGGCCCAGTCGATCCCGGCGCCCCGCGCGCCGAAGCGTATTCCATAATTGCCAGAACCGCCATTACGTGCCGGTGGTGCGGTGTTGCGTGCACGCTGGGTCACGCTGACGTCGCAGGGGCATGGCGTGTCCGCGATTGCCCCGACCGCGAGTTCGGCAGGGGCCCGGGCGGCGGGCGCGAACCAGCGCTCGGCCGGCAGCGGATAGCGCCAGGGTACGTCGAAGGGTTGCCACACCAGTGTGAGCCGACTCGCATCGGGCACGGCGGCAGAACGCGGCACGGTCCAGTCGATCGCCAGAGCCGGCACGGCGATCTTGCGTTCGCGGTCCTCGTCGAGCGCCGGATCCTCGAAGTCGTGGGGATTGAGCAGATCGTTCGGCCGGCTGCCGTCGAGTCGTCCCCAGTAGAACTTCTGTAAACCAGCCTTGACTTCGACGCCGTGGTCGCGCAGCGAGAGCCAGGTCTCGCCGATCTCGAGTGAGGGGGCGAGGTTCTGGAAGCTCGCCCCGAGGTCGAAAACGCCGCCGCCGGGGTCGCGCGGGGGCCCGCCGGCGCGGGCGACCAGGCCGGCCTGCCAGCGCACGCGAGGGCTGACCTTTTGCGCGACGTCGAGATCCACCCGCAGCTCGGGGGATTGGTTGGGCGAGTCGGCATCAAAGCGTCCGACGCCGAGCAACCCGATGCGGCCCTCGGCCCGGAGCGGGCCCGGCGCGGCATGGACGCTGCTGACCAGGGTCGCAGCCACGGTCGCGATGGCGAGCAACGCCCGGGCATGGACCCTGCGCCGGCCGGTCCAGGGTTTGCGTGAGGATGCGTGATGCATCGGGAAGGAGAGGG
>SXLG01000183.1 GCA_005777805.1 Pseudomonadota bacterium | reverse complement strand
GGGCAGGGGTTCGCGAAGCCGCGGCTGCGCTGACTCGCCCGGGCCGGTCGCGACGTGAGGCTCTGCCCCGCCGGCCCTTGCGACGGAGAGGCAGAGCACGGCCTCAAGCACAGCGATGAGCCGCCCCGGCCGTCAAGCTTGAATGGGTCTGACGCCCCCGCTCGCCAGCAGCGGGCACGACGCCTTGCCCCCTGTGCTGTGGCGAGGCGTCGTGCCGTCGACTTCACTCGTAGGAGAAAGCCATCACGTCGATCTCGGTCTCGCCCTCGAGCCCCTTCGAATCCTTGCAGCGGATCAGGACGACGAAGTCGCCCTCCTTCGCATACGTGTGCTTCGGTTCGAGGCCCTTCTCCTTGGGACTGCCGTCGCCGAAGTCCCACTCGCACTCATACGGGCCGGTGTTGTCCTCGACGATCGAGGTGAACGCGACCGCCAGTGGTGGTGGCCCCTCGTCGGGGTTGGCCTCGGCATCGACGTAGAGTTCGTCGGCGACGTATGCCGGTCCAGACGGTGCTGCCGCCGGGGCCGCAGCCGGCGGGACGACGGGCGCGGGTGCCGCCGGGGCCGCAGCCGGCGGGACGACGGGCGCGGGTGCTGCGGGGGCCGCAGCCGGCGCTGCGGCGGGCGGTGCTGCGGGTTCGGGCTCGGACTGGGTGCAGCCGGCGAGCGCGAGCCCGGTGATCAGTGGTGCGATCCAGTGGAGATTTTTGCAGATCATCCTTTGTGTCCTCCTCCTTGGCACTTCTCTGGCAAGGGTGGGCCCCCGTGAAGCGGAGCTGGGTTCGGGTGGGGCAAAGGTCGCTGAAATGCCGGGGCCTTTGCAAGGGCCGGGGGCTTCCGATCAGATCTCTCCACGCGGGCGTGCGCGCCGGGTGGTTCGGCGAGGCGCGCTCTCTCGCCCGGCGGCGTCGTGGCCGATGCGCCGCAGCGCAAATGCGCTGGGCCGCCAGCAGGGAGCCTGCTAGCAGACCGAACCGATGCGACTCGTGGTGATCGGTCAGGCCGCGTTCGGCCAGCGGGTTCTCGAGGGTCTGATCGACGCGCATCACGACGTGGCTCTGGCGCTGGCGCCGCCACCCGCGGGGTCGCGTGAGGATCCCATGGCTGCTGCGGCGCGCGCGCGCGGCGTGCCGCTGCTCATGCCGACCAGCTACCGCTCGGCCGACGTTGCGGCTGCGGTCCACGCGGCCGCGGCCGATCTCGGCGTGCTCGCCTTTGTCACCAAGATCGTGCCGGCGGGGGTGTTCGATGCCCCCCGATTGGGATCGATCTGCTTCCACCCCTCGCTTCTGCCGCGCTACCGGGGTGGCAGCGCTCTGGCGTGGCAACTCATCCAGGGGGAAACCCGCGGTGGTTTCACCATCTTCTGGACGGATGAAGGCATTGACACCGGGCCGATCCTCCTGCAGCGGGAGATCCCGATTGACGCCGGCGATACGGCGGGCTCGCTCTACTTCGAGAAGATCTTCGAGCCGGGGATCGCGGCGATGGTCGAGGCCGTCGGCCTGGCCGGGGGAGCCGCGGCACCGCGCCAGCCACAGGACGAAGCCCGCGCGAGCTACGACCCGCTCTGCGGCGACACCCACGCCGCCATCGTCTGGCGGCGGCCTGCCGGAAGGGTTCTGAACCTCGTCCGGGGAGCTGACCCGCAGCCGGGGGCGCACGCTTCCTGGCGGAGCCAGCGGCTGCGGCTCTTCGGGGTCCGGCGCGAGCCGGCGACCGACACAGCCGTCGCGCCCGGCACGGTCCTGGCCCATGCGGGCGATCGGATGGTCGTCGCGGTGGGCGCCGAGTCGGATCGCGCCGTCCTCTCGTTCGGCAAGGCGCGTCTCGCCGACGGAGCCAAGGCCTCGGCGGGAGAGGTCGCCGCGGCAATCGGCCTGGCCACGGGTGCCGTGCTCGGGGACGGCGCGGCATAAAGCTGTTTACCGTGTCCGGCAAGGTTGCTAATACGGACACACCGCCAAGGCTCGACCGAGGCGGCACTCAAGAGCACAGACCACACGTTGACAGGGCGCCGAAGGCGCGGTCGGAGCGGCGAGCGGAGAGTCCGCCGACGCAACCGCGAGTCGCCAGCGAAGCCCACCAGCCGGCAAGAGGGCACTCCAGACACGGCGCGAACACGGTGACGACGACCTGAAGGGGCTCGTACCTCCGGAGGACGGCGACGAAACACGTCGACCCGACGACGGCGGCTCCGACAGACGGGTTCACCGCATGATGGCAAGACCGCTTGGATCCAACAGAGGTGTTTTCCGGAGAGCCGGGCCACCCAAAGCAGGACCGGGACGGATGGCGGCGCCAGGCCTGAGCGAGGCCGCGCGCTGTGGAGACGGTGACCTGACGCCGATCTCTGCCTTCCGCACCGGTTCGGAGGGTCGAGATCGTGCACGACAAGATCACTGTTCCAGCAATCGCGGCACGCAAGGGGCAGGGGCCCCGCGTGACCATGGTCACGGCGTACGACTACACATTCGCCTGCCTGCTCGATCGGGCCGGGGTCGATGTGCTGCTCGTCGGCGACAGTCTCGGCATGGTCGTCCAGGGCCAGGCCTCGACCATCCCGGTGACGATGGACGAGATGGCCTACCACGTTCGCCTGGTGGCACGCGCCCGCCCGCGCGCGCTGGTTCTGGGCGATCTGCCTTTTCTCTCCTACCAGGTCTCCCCCAGCGAGGCGCTGCGCAACGCGGGCCGGCTGATCAAGGAAGGCGCCGAGGCCGTCAAGCTCGAAGGTGGGCTCGCGCAGGCCGCGACGATCGAAGCGCTGGTCCGGGCCGAGATCCCGGTGATGGGGCACGTTGGTCTGACGCCGCAGGCGGTGCACCGGATGGGTGGCCATCGTGTGCAGGGTCGCTGCGAGGAGAGCCGTCGCCGCGTGCTCGAGGATGCGCGCGCGGTCGCCCAGGCAGGTGCGTTCGCGATCGTGCTCGAGGGCGTGCCGCTCGATCTGGCGCGTGAGGTGACGCGCGAGCTCTCGATCCCGACGATCGGCATCGGCGCGGGGCCCTTCTGCGACGGTCAGGTGCTGGTGATGCACGATCTTCTTGGGCTTGACGCGGGCGAGCGGCGCGAGCCGCGCTTCATCCGTCGCTATGCGCGCTTCGGCGCGGGCGTGGTCCGGGCGGTGCAGCGCTTTGGCGACGACGTCCGTTCGGGTGCGTTCCCGAACGACGCCGAGAGCTACCACGCGCCGGGTTCGGAGCTGCACGTTTCGGGGACGAACCGGCGCATCGAGACTGCGGCCGAGATGCAGGACTGGGCCGACGGGCAGCGTGCTGCCGGGCTCAAGATCGGATTCGTGCCGACGATGGGCTCCCTGCACGAGGGCCACCTCGAGTTGGTGCGCTGTGCGCGCCGGCAGGCGGATCGGGTGGTGGTGTCGATCTTCGTCAATCCGATCCAGTTCGACCGCGAGGAGGACCTCCTCGCCTACCCGCGCGATCTCGAACGTGACCTGGCATTGCTGCGCGCCGAGGGTGTCGACGCCGTCTATACGCCCCGTGCCGAGGGCATGTACGGCGATGATTTCGCCACGGGCGTCGAGGTCGACCGTCTGGCGAGTGGACTCTGTGGCGCGCACCGGCCGGGGCACTTCCGCGGAGTAACCACGGTGGTCAGCAAGCTCTTCCACGCCGTGCGCCCGCACGTTGCCATCTTTGGCGAGAAGGACTTCCAGCAGCTTGCCGTGGTGCGTCGCATGGCACGCGATCTCGACTTCGGTGTCGAGGTGGTCGGCCATCCGACGGTGCGCGAGAGCGACGGTCTCGCCCGCTCGAGCCGCAACGCCCGCCTCTCGGCCGAGGGGCGCCGGCTCGCCGCCAGTATCCCCGCGGCGTGCGACGAGGTTCGCATGGCGCTGGCCGGCGGCGTGCGGGCCGCCGACGCGTTGGCCGAGACCTTTCGCGCCGTGCTGGCGACGCAGGCGCCCTTGGCGCGTGTCGAGTATGCCGAGCTGGTCGATCCCGATTCACTCGACGCGCTGGCTCGGGTCGAGGCTCCGGCTCGGCTCGTGGTGGCCGTGTGGCTCGACGGCATCAGGCTGATCGACAACGTGCTGCTCGATCCCGCCGACACGACCCCGACCCGGCTGGCCCCAGTGGAGCGCACGACGACTTCCCCCCGCGCCGGAACGACCCCGGTGACCATGGTTCCGAGTCCGCTGCACGCAGCACGGCGCGGCTAGAACGAGGAGACCGACGATGACCCAGCCCAGCGAGAGTCATGCACGGGCCCCGGGCCCGATGCGGAAGATGCTGCGTGGCAAGATTCATCGCGCCACCGTGACCGGTGCCGACCTCAACTACGAGGGTTCGATCTCGATCGACAAGGCGCTGATGGATGCGATGGGCCTGCTCGAGTGGGAGGCGGTACAGATCTGGAACGTCACCAATGGCGAGCGCTTTGAGACCTATGCCCTCGAGGGCCAGCCCGGTTCGGGCTCGGTGTGCGTCAATGGTGCGGCGGCGCGCAAGGTCGCGGTTGGAGACCTGATCATCATCGGTGCCTTCACCTGGCTCGACGAGGAGGCGGCGCTGCGCCATCAGCCGCGGATCGTGATGGTCGACGGTTTCAACCGGATCAAGCATCTGCCTGCGGCGGCGTGAGCAGCGGCCGGCGCCGTGGTAGAGGCGTGCGGCCATGGTGGGGGAGGGCGAGAAGACCATCGCGGTCAACCGCAAGGCCCGCCACAACTACTTCATCGAGGAGAGCGTCGAAGCGGGGCTGGTGCTGCTCGGGCCCGAGGTGAAGTCGCTGCGCGAGGGGCGCGTCAATCTGAAGGACGCCTACGCCCGTATCGATCGCCGCGGCCAGGCCCTGCTCATCGGGGTGCACATCTCGCCCTGGACGCATACGCGGCGCGACACCCTCGACCCTGACCGACCGCGCAAGCTCTTGCTGCACCGGCGCGAAATCGACCGGTTGGGCGGCAAGACCCGCGAGCGCGGCTACACGCTGGTGCCGACGCGGCTCTACTTCAAGGGCGGCCGGGCCAAGATCGAGATCGGCTTGGCCCGGGGCAAGGAGGCGCACGACAAGCGCGCCACCTTGCGCGACCAGCAGGCCAAGCGGGAGATCGAGCGCGCGTTGAAGGCGCGCTGAGGCTCCCGGCGCGACCGCGTCGACGATCCCCCCGGAAATGGAACCGCGCCCGCTTCGCTGCGGCACGCTCCCCAGGGGCCGCATCTGGTCTCCTGACAGTGGAAATGCCACAGCCTCCCTCTGGGCCGAAGGCCGGCCCCTGCAGGAGGAGAGATGGCTGTCGAACCGATCCGGATTCTGGGAGCGCCAGGCTCGCCCTACAGTCGCAAGATGCGTGCGCTCTTGCGCTACCGTCGGATCCCGCACGTCTGGATCCAGCGTGGCGCGCCCGAGGATCGCGACCTGCCGCCGGTGCCGGTCGATCTCATTCCCGTGCTGGTGTTTCCGCGTGGCGTTGGCGGTGGGCCTGAATCTATGGTCGATTCGACCTTCCAGATCGCCCGGCTCGAGGCGGAATACGGGGGCCGCGAGGTGCGCCTCACCGATCCGGCGCTCGACTTCCTCGACGCCCTGCTCGAGGATTTTGCCGACGAGTGGGTCACCAAGATGATGTTCCACTACCGCTGGGCATTCGCCCCCGACGTGGCCCGGGCGGCGGCCATCCTGCCTCGCTGGTGGCGCATCGACGCGCCCGAGGAGAACCACCGCCAGTTCGGCGAGGTGTTCGCCCAGCGCCAGATCGGCCGGCTCGCTCTTGTCGGCAGCAACCCGGTGAGCGCGCCGATCATCGAGGACAGCTACCGCCGCGTACTGACCCAGCTCGCGGGTGTGCTGGACGGGCAGCGCTTCCTCTTCGGCGGGCGGCCGGCGGCTTCTGACTTTGCACTCTACGGACAACTCACACAGCTCGCCCAATTCGATCCGACCTCGGCAGCGGTCGCGCTGGAGGTGGCGCCGCGGGTCATCGCCTGGGTCGACCTGTTGGAGGATCTCTCGGGTCTCGAGCCCGCCGCCGCCGACTGGGCCGGGCGCGACCGTGCACGAGCAAGGTTGAGTGGACTTCTCGGCGAGGTCGGCCGCACCTACGTTCCCTTCCTGCTCGCCAACGCTCGCGCCGTCGGCGCTGGCGCCGACACGATGCGCTGCGAGATCGACGGCCGCCGCTACGAACAGCGGCCTTTCGCCTACCAGCGCAAATGTCTCGGCTGGCTGCGCGACCGCCACGCAGCGCTCGCGCTGAGCGACCGGGCCTGGATCGACGCCCTGCTGGCGGAGACCGGTTGCACCCCGCTGGTGGCCGCCGACTGAGCGCTCGGCGGCTTTATGGGGCCGCGCATGGCCCCCGCCCACATCCGCGCTCTCGGGGCTCGCGGTGGCGCGCCGGGCCGCGCGGAGGTCGTCCGCGCGGATACGATAGTCTGGCCGTTACGACGGCGGCGGCCGCCCGCGGGGCCCACCACCAGCGCTTGACCGCTGTCAGCGCTGGACGATGGTCTGGGCGTTGCGGGCGAAAGCCTCGGCGTCCTTGGTGTTCTTCTCGAGGTTCGGGACGCGGACGGGAACCGCAGCACCGCGCTGGCAGGCGGGGCGCTCCTTCATGGTCGCGAGCCAGCGCTGCAAGTGCTCGAGCCCCTCGATCGAGACCCCGGACCACTCGTGCGTGCGCACCCAGGACCAGTTGGCGATGTCGGCAATCG
>SXLG01000182.1 GCA_005777805.1 Pseudomonadota bacterium | reverse complement strand
GTGGCACAGGTCGCCGACATCCTGCAGACGCCGGCGCTGCTGTGCCGCCAGACCGACTTCGTGCAGGCCGTGGCCGCGTCGGGCCGCGTAGTCAATTTGAAAAAGGGACAATTCCTCTCGCCCTGGGACATGGTCCACGTCGTCGACAAGGCGCGCGAGACCGGCAACCCGAACATTCTCGTCACCGAACGCGGCGCCAGCTTCGGCTATCAGAACCTTGTCTCCGACATGCGTTCGCTGGTGGTGCTGGCCGAAGCCGGCTGTCCGGTGGTGTTCGATGCGACGCACTCCGTGCAGCTCCCCGGTGGCGGCGGTTCGGTGTCGGGCGGCCAGCGCGAATTCGTGCCGGCCCTGGCGCGTGCCGCGGTCGCCGTCGGCATCGACGCGCTCTTCCTCGAAGTGCACGAGGATCCCGCGCACGCTCTCTCCGACGCCGCGACGTCGTGGCCGCTCGCCGCGCTCGAGGACCTGCTGCGCCGGGTGATCGCCATCGACGAGGCGCGCCGATGAGCCGTCGCGCAGCGCGCCCGCGCGGCGCGGCGGACGCCGATCTCGCCGCCGCCCGCCGCGTGCTGGAGATCGAGGCGCGGGCGGTCGCGGCACTCGCGGCACGTCTGGGCGACGAGTTCCCGCGCGCGGTCGAGATCGTGGCGCGCTGCCGGGGCAAGGTCGTGGTGGCCGGGCTCGGCAAGTCGGGCCTCATCAGTCGCAAGCTTGCCGCGACGCTGGCTTCGACGGGTACGCCCGCCCTTTTCCTGCACGCCGCCGAGGGACTGCATGGCGACATCGGACTGCTGGCGCGCGGCGACGTCCTGATCGCGCTCTCCAACAGCGGCACGACCGGCGAGCTGCTGGCTCTGCTCGCGCCGGCTCGTCGGCTCGACCTGCCGGTGATCGCCATCACCGGAGATATGGCCTCGCCACTTTCCCGCGAGGCGGATGTTGCACTTGACGCCGGCGTGGCCGAGGAAGCCTGCCCGCTCGGGCTCGCGCCCACCGCGAGCACGACCGCAGCACTCGCGCTGGGCGACGCTCTGGCCATCGCGGTGCTCGAACGGCGCGGCTTCCAGGCCGAGGATTTCGGCCAGCTCCATCCGGGCGGCACCCTCGGCCGCCGCTTGCGTCCGGTCGAGGAGCTCATGCACGTCGGCGAGGAGATCCCGTGCGTCTTCGCAGGCGCCACCATGGCCGACGCCATTGCCGAGATGAGTCGCAAGAGGCTCGGCGTGACGGCGGTGGTGGACGACCGGGGCCATCTGCGCGGGATCGTGACCGATGGAGATCTCCGCCGCGCCTTGCAGACCCGCGGCGATGTCCGGGCACTTCCGGTCACGGCATTGATGACCGCCAAGCCACGCACGATCAGGGCCGGCGTCCCGGCCGAACAAGCGCTGGCACGCATGGAGGAGTTCTCGATCACGGTGCTCTTCGTCGTCGATCCGGACGAGAGGCTGCGCGGCGTCATCCACCTGCACGATCTGCTGCGTGCGGGCGTCGTCTGAACGCCATGGCGGCGACGCGGCCCCGCGCGGCCCGAGACCGGTACCGACAGCGCCGCCGGCGCCGCCGCGAGCGACGCGACCGCCTGCTCGTTGCCGGCCTGAATGGGATGCGCAGGCTGGCGCACCTGCTTGGAGCGCGGCTCACCGTCGGCCTTGCTGCGGCCGTGGCGCGGCTCACTGGTCGCGTCCTCGCCAAACCACGGGCACTCGCACAGGCCCAGCTCGCGCAGGCCCTGCCCGAGTCCACTCCGCACGAGCGGCGCGAGCTCGTCAATCAGATGTTTGATGGGCTCGGGCGCTCGGTCGGCGAGCTGCTGCTCTTCGACCGGATCACCGCCGACCTCGACGCCTGGGTGCGGCTCGAGGGGGCGGAACTTCTTGATCGGGCCCTCGCTGCGGGCAGGGGCGTCATCACGATCTCGGGTCATATCGGCAATTGGGAGTTGCTTGCCGCGACGCTCGCACTCAAGGGCTATCCGCTCACGGTGGTGGCGACCGAGGTCAAGGGCCGCCGCCTCAACGAAGAGAACGTGCGCTTGCGGGCGGCATGTGGCGTCGCCACGATCCTGCGCTCGGCGCCGGGCAGCGCACGCGAGTTGCTGGGCACGTTGCGCCGCGGGCGAGTGCTCGGGCTCTTGATCGACCAGGACACTCGCGTGCAGTCGGTCGAGGTGCCTTTCTTCGGCCGTCTCGCACGGACGCCCGTCGGCGCGGCGTCGCTGGCCCTGCGTACCGGCGCGCCGATCCTCGGCACTTTCATCCATCGCGAGCGAGATGGCCGGCACGTCGTGCGGATCATCGAACCCGAGCTGCCGGCTCGGCCGGCGGACGACGTGGGTCCGGCGCAGCGAGCGGCAGCTCGGGCCAGCTGGCACATCGCGGCAACCGCCGCCGCGACCAAGCTCATCGAAGACGTGATCCGGCAGCATCCCGAGACCTGGGTCTGGTGGCATCGGCGCTGGGGCGAGGGGGACACGCGACCGGGAATTGCCGTGGAGAGTGCGGCGTGACGCGGGCCCGGCTGCGGGCGGGGATCCTCGCGGCTGTTCTCTTCGGGCTGGGCGCGCTCGCGTTCATGGTCGGTCGGGTCGTGATCGACGGCAGAGAAGAGAGTTCGCGCGATTTGGCCAGGACGTTCGTCCCCGAGGTGGATCAGCGCATCGAGGGCTTTCACCGGGTCAGTGTCCGTGCCGGCGGCCGGACCTTCGAACTCTCCGCCGACGAGGCCCGCTACGACGAGGATGCCCGTCGCGTCGAGGTTTCGTCGCCACGTGTCGTGTTCTTCGACGACGAGGTGGGCGAAATCCGGCTGGCCGGCCGCGAGGGGCAGATCGTCCTCGACGGCGAGGAGATGGAACGCGTCGATCTGCGAGGCGACGTCGAGCTCTCGTTTCGCGATTTTGTGCTGCGCGTGCCGTCGGCGTTCTACGCCCGCGCGGCCGATACCATCGTTGCACCCGATGGCGTGACCATCACCGGCAGCGACCTGGATCTGACGGGCGATTCGCTCGTGGTCAACGTGGAGACCCACCGCATGCACGTGGTGGGCGACGTTTACACCTTGCTGCGACCGGCCGCGCTCGAAGGCCAAACCTTCGCCGGGCCGGAAGCTGTCGCCGCAGGTGGTGCGGTTGGCGAGGAGCCCGCAGATCAGGAATCCAAGGGGATCAGCCTCGGCAAGGATGCCGCGGCGGGAGGTGGGATCGGCCAGGAGCCCGCGCCTGTCAGGGGCGGCCATGACCACTGAGCGCCGCGCACGGGCTGTCGCGGCGAGTCTCTTGGCGAGCGCGCTCCTTGCCGCGCCGCTCGCGTTTGCGGCCGACCCCGTGCCTCCCCCCCCCGGCGCGACCCGAACAACGCTCGCGCGCGGGAGCGGCGTTGCCACGCCCGCCGCTCGGGGCGCGGGAGTTCCCGGCCTCGGTGATTTTGGCCTGGGCGGGAAGGATCCGATCGAGATCCGGGCCCGCGAGCTGGATCTGCAGTACGAGCAGCGGCGCGTGGTCTACCGGGGTGCCGTCGATGCTCGCCAAGGCGATCTGCATCTGCTCTGCGATGAGCTGACGATAACCTATCAGGGAGATGCCGGCGGGGCGGGGACGACGCTCGACGAGGTGCGGGCCCACGGTCACGTTCGGGTCGAACAGGGCGAGCGCAAAGCGTCGGGTGACGTCGTGCTCTTCGATCAGACCGCACGGAAAATATCATTGATGGGAAATGCCGAGGTGCATGAGGGGCCAAATATCGTCCGCGGCGACCAGATCACCATTTTCCTCGACGAGGGGCGGACTCTGGTGGAGGCGGGCCGCGATCGGCGCGTGTCGGCCGTGCTGCACCCCGAGTCCTCCGGCGAAGCGGCGGCAGCGATCCCGGGGCCGCCGCGGTGACTCCCGAGACTCGCGCCAGCAAGGGCGCACTGCGGGCCGCCGGACTCAGCCTGAGCTTCGGCAGCCGCAAGGTGCTCGACTCGGTGACGATCGAGGTCCGGCCGGGCGAAGTGGTCGGCCTGCTCGGGCCCAACGGCG
>SXLG01000181.1 GCA_005777805.1 Pseudomonadota bacterium | reverse complement strand
GAAGCCAGGTAGGTGAGCACGAAATCGAAGGCCTGCTGCGTGCCGTTGGCGGTGGGGTCGGCGGCACGGCGCTCGTTGCGGTAGGCGAGCGAGATCTCGTAGCGATGGTGACCGTCGGCGATGAACACCGGTTCGCCCGCGACCTTGTCCGCCAGCGCGCGTGCGGCCGGACCGGGACCAAGGCGCCACAGGCGGATCCGGACGCCTGCGTCGTCATGAAAGTCAGCAATTGCTTCGGCGTCGGGATCGCGTGACAGTTCGGCGAGGCCGAGCGGCGTATCGACCAGCGTGAAGATCGGGCTCAGATTGGTGGCGCACGCGCGGATCAGGCGGAGGCGATCCTCCTTCGGTCCCGAGAGTGTGCGCTCGTGCGGCAGCACGATGTTCTCGTCGAATCCCCGCAACTCCAGCCCGGCCAGCAAACCCCAGCGCTCCCAGGAACGGCCCTCGATTTCGAAGGCCTGCGCCACCACGAAGAACGCCGGCTCGGTGTCGCGCTCGAGCCAGCGCCGCTCGCGCCAGTCGCGCAGCAGGTGCGCCGCGGCCCGGTAGGGCTCATCACCCTGCGGCAGGATCAGGTGGATGGCCCCGGCGGGACGCTTGGCCGCCAGGCGCGCACGCTCGGCCGGCGAAATCACGTCGTAGGGCGGGGCCACCAATTCGGCCAGCGGGCCTGCGGCCTCGGTGTAGCGCAGCGCGTGCAAGGGTCGGATGAGAGCCAACGGATCGTACCTCCGAGCTGGCGCGTAGCGCACGGCACCTCGGGGTTCATGGATCTCGGCCCTGTCTGGCCGAAATTGCGTTGGATAATACGCTGAACCGAGCCGGTTTATCATGATAATCCGGCTTGGATGCTCGAGCGGTTCCTGCAACTCCGGGCCTGCCCGCAAACCCCGCTCCTCCCTCTGGGGACCGCGCCAGACGGGCCAGAGCAGCCTCCATCGGCGACCTGATCCGGCTGTCGCGCCGGTTCGCTCCTCCGGTAGAGGCGGGCGGGTACTTCAGCAGCCGCCCGTCGCGCGCGTCAGGTCGGCCTCCGGGATCACCCCGGGGCGGATGATCCGCAGCGGCGGGCCGGCGTCGACCACCGTGGAGGGAAGGCCGTCCAGGCGGCCGCCGTCGAGCCAGGCCGCGACCCGACCATCGAAGAAACGATGCGCTTCGGCGAGGTCACGCGCCGGCGGGTGGCCGGCCGGGTTCGCGCTCGGCGCGACCAAGGGGCACCCGCAGGCACGGAGCAGCTCGCGCACGAGGCCGTCGGGCGGCATCCGAATCCCGATCTTGCCGTCCTCGACGAGGCACCGATGGACGCCGGGGCGCGCCGGGAGCAGCAACGTCAGCGGTCCCGGCCAGAAGATGCTGGCCAGCTTCTCTGCCGTGGCTGGCCACGACGCGACCAGCCCATCGGCCATGGCGCGATCGCTGATCAGGACCAGGAAGGGCTTGTCGTGTTGCCTCTCCTTGACGAGGAGCAGGCGCTCGATTGCGGCGGCGTCCAGCGCGTTGCAGCCGACGGCGTAGAGGGTCTCGGTCGGGAAGACAGCAAGCTGGCCCTGGACCAGGGCGCGCGCCGTGGCGGCGAGTGGTTCGGGCGCTGACGTCGTTGGATGCGCGGCCATTTCGCTGCAGCATCCGTTCGGCTCCGCAACGGCGCAACTCGCCCCGCACCCGTCCCCCACCGCCGCACCGTGCGGGCCACGCCGTCGACGAGAGGTCGGGCGTGGTCGCAAGCGGATCGGGCTGTTCGTGCGGGGGTTGATCGGATCCTCCGTGGCGTCTCGTGAGAAGATGCGCCCTCCCTGGGCTCGAGGATATCCCTTGGCGCACGACGGTCATTCGTGTAGATGTTGTTCATGAAAACGATCGCATCACGGGTGCTGGCGGCGAACCCGGGCAAGGTCTGGGAAGATCTCGAACGAGAGGGCGCTGTCGTGATCACGAAGGACGGTGTCCCACGCAGTATCCTGGTTCCCACCAGCGATGCGACGTTGCTCGAGGATGTTCAGGATCTCGTCTTCGCGCGGGCGCGGAGGGCTGTCCGCGCGATCCGCCTTCGCGCCTCGGCGGCCGGGCAAGAACCCTTGACCGGTTCCGGGATCGACCAGGAGATCCGGGCGGCGCGACGTGCTCTCAAGCGGAAAGTTAAGCGTGACTGATATCCCCGTCTGGGTGCTGGACACGAATGTCGTGGTCTCGGGTCTGCTGTCACCCTGGGGACCGCCCGGCCGTCTCGTCGACGCCTTGGTGAGCCGACATCTGAGGCTCGCGTTCGATGACCGGATGGAACTGGAGTATCGGGAGGTTCTGTCGAGATCACGGCTCGGAATAGCCCCGGTCCGGCGTGAAGCCTTCCTGGCGATCTTGCAATTCCAGGAGCACATGACGGCCTCGTCCTGGCCCTATTCGCTCCCGCCGGACAGAGACGACCTCGTCTTTCTCGAGGTCGCCCTCGAGACAACCGCGCGCACGGTTGTCACGGGAAACCTCAAGCACTTCCCCCCCCGTTGTCGCGGGCCGGTGACGATCTTGGCGCCGCGTGCGGGGTGGGAACGCCTCGCGGATTTCCGGGGTGCGTGAGCGGTTGCGCGAATCGGCGCGACAACCGTCACGCCCCGATCGGGGCTGCGGCGCTCATCGTCCGGCGGCGCGTGCGGCGCGGTGGCCGATGTCGCGGCGCCACTGGGCGCCATCGAAGGAGAGGTCGGAGATCGCGGCGTAGGCGCGGCGCACGGCGCTGCCGATGGTCTCGTCGAGTGCGGTCACGCCCAGCACGCGACCGCCGCTCGTCAGCACCTGGCCCTCGGCCGTGCGGCGCGTGCCGGCGTGGAACACCACCGTGTCGTGGCGCTGTGCGGCGCGTTCCAGGCCGAAGATCGGAACACCCTTCTCGGGGTTTTCGGGGTAACCGCGTGCCGCGAGGACGACGCAGGCCGCGGCGCGCTCGTCCCATTCGATCTCGACCTCGTGCAAGCGCTCCTCGATCACGGCGAGACAGAGATCGACCAGATCGCCGCGCAGTCGCATCATCAGGGGCTGACACTCGGGGTCGCCGAAGCGCACGTGGAACTCGAGCACCCGGGCCCTGCCCTCGTGGATCATGAGGCCCGCGTAAAGCACGCCCCGATAGACGATGCCGCGCTCGCGCAGCGCCGCCACGACCGGTTCGAGAACACCGCGCACGACCTGTTCATGGATTTCTGGAGTGACCACTGCCGCAGGCGAGTAGGCGCCCATGCCGCCGGTGTTGGGTCCGGTGTCACCATCGCCGATGCGTTTGTGGTCCTGCGAACTGGCCAGCGCCAGCACCGTGTGACCGTCGGTGAGAGCGATGAACGAGGCTTCCTCCCCGGGCAGGAACTCCTCGATCACCACCGCCGCACCGGCGTCGCCGTAGGTGCGGGCGACCATGATCTCGTCGATGGCGCGGTGGGCTTCCTCGCGCGTGGTGGCCACCACCACGCCCTTGCCGGCGGCGAGACCGTCGGCCTTGACGACGACGGGTGTGTCGAGTTCGTCGATCCGCGCGTGGGCCGCTGCGGGGTCGTCGTACCTTCCCCAGGCTGCGGTGGGCGCGCCCGCGGCGTCGAGGATTTCCTTGCAGAAGGCCTTGCTGCCTTCCAGCTGTGCTGCGGCCTGGTCGGGTCCGAAGAGGCGCAGGGCGCGAGCCGCGAAGGCGTCGGCGATGCCGAGCGTGAGCGGGGCCTCCGGGCCGACGATGGTGAGGTCGATGTTCTCGCGCTCGGCGAGCGCAACCAGTCCTGCCACATCATCGGCCGCGACCGCGTGGCACTCGGCGAGTTTCTCGATGCCGGCGTTGCCCGGCGCGCAGAGGAGCCGCTCAACGTGCGGCGACTGCGCGAGTTTCCACACCAGCGCGTGCTCACGGCCACCGCCGCCCACCACGAGTACGTTCATCTTCATCTGTAGTTTTCCGCGGGCTCGACCGGCTTCCGGCTCAGTGCCGGAAGTGGCGGACCCCCGTGAGGACCATCGTGGCGCCGCGCGCGTTGCAGAGTTCGATCGAGGCGTCATCCCGCACGCTGCCCCCCGGTTGGATGACCGAGGTCGCCCCGGCATCAAGGCCGAGTTCGAGACCGTCGGGGAAGGGGAAGAAGGCGTCACTGCACAGCGCCGTGCCCGCGAGGTCGAGGCCCTGCCGGCGTGCGGTGTCGATCGCGATCCGCACGGCATCGACACGTGAGGTCTGGCCGCCGCCGACACCGATGGTGCGATCGGCTCGTGCGAACACGATCGCGTTCGACTTCACATGCTTGACGACCTTCCAGCCGAAATCGAGTGCGTCTGCCTCTGTCGTGTCCGGTGCGCGCCGGGTTGCGAGTCGCGCCGACGCCGTCGTCTCGATCGCGCGGTCGGGATCCTGCACGAGGAATCCGCCGGCGACACGCCGTACGTCGGCGACGGTGGTCCGGGAGGCCTCGACGTTCCAGCGCATCAGCCGCCGATTCTTCTTCGCGCGCAGCAGCGCGAGGGCGTCGGGTGTGAAGTCGGGCGCGATCAGGACCTCCGAGAAGATCTCGTCCACCGCCTGCGCCAGCGGCAGATCCCAGACCCGGTTGCAGATCAGAATGCCACCGAAGGGCGATTCGGGGTCGGTTGCGAAAGCCTTGCGGTAGGCATCGGCCGGGGTCGCGCCCGCGCCCACGCCGCAGGGGGTGTTGTGTTTGAGGATCGCCACCACCGCGCGCGGCTCGCTGGCGAACTCCAGCATCAGGCGAATCGCGGCGTCGATGTCGATGATATTGTTGTACGACAGCTCCTTGCCATGGATCTGTTCCAGAACCGCCCCCATGTCGCCGTAGAAAGCAGCGTGCTGGTGGGGGTTCTCGCCGTAGCGCAGGTGCGCATCGCGGCGCAGCGCAAGGTGCAGGGTCTCGGCGAAGGGTTCCCCGGCCGTGCCGGCCTGTGCCGCGAGCCAGTCGGCGATCATGCCGTCGTAGGCGGCGGTGGTCGCGTAGACCTTGCGGGCCAGCTCGCGCCTCAGCCCGAGCGTCGTCGCCCCGCCACGGGCGTCCATTTCGGCCAGTACGCGCCCGTAGTCGCGGGGCTCGACCACGACCGTCACGGCGTCGTGGTTCTTTGCGGCCGAGCGCAGCATCGACGGCCCGCCGATGTCGATGTGCTCGATCGCCTCCTCGAACGAGCAACCCCGCGCCGTGACTTCGGCGAAGGGGTAGAGGTTCACGCACACCAGGTCGATCGGCGAGATGCCGTGGGCGCGCATGGTCTCGACATGCTCGGGCAGGTCGCGGCGTCCGAGCAGGCCGCCGTGGATCATCGGGTGGAGCGTCTTGACCCGGCCGTCGAGCATCTCGGGAAAGCCGGTATGCTCGGAGACATCCTTGACGGCGAGACCAGCGTCGCGCAGCGCGCGCGCCGTGCCACCGGTCGAGAGCAGCTCGACGCCGTGGCGGCAGAGACCGCGGGCGAACTCGACGAGCCCGGTCTTGTCACTCACCGAAAGCAGAGCGCGGCGAACAGTTGCCTCAGCGTGATCCATCGAAGCTGACCTCTCCATCCTCTCTCCCGGTGGTCTTCGCCACCGACTCCGGCGCGTCGCTCAAATGCCCGCGCGGCACGCGACGGACCGAGGGCGCGACTCCGGTCAACAGCTCGTAGCCGATCGTCTCGGCGGCGCATCCCAGCGCCATGACGTCGGGGGCCTCGGGGCCGGCACCCCAGAGCAGCACCCGATCCCCGGCCCGGGCCTCGGGGATCTCGGTGACGTCGATCGTCGTATGTTCCATCGAAATGTTGCCTACCACTGGTGCGCGCTGGCCCCGCAGCGCGACCTCGCCCCGGTTGGAGAGGCCCCGCGAGTAGCCCTGGGCATAGCCGACCGGCAGCGTGGCCAGGCGGGTCTGGCGTCGGGCCCGCCAGGTCCAGCCGTAACCGACACCCGTGCCCGGTGGCAGGGTCCGGATCTGGCTGATCCAGGTCGCGAATTCCATGACGGGCGAGAGATTGACGGCTGCTCCGAGATCGGGCTGCGGTCGGTGACCGTAGAGGGCGAGGCCGGGCCGAACCATGTCGAGATGGAGAGCGTGGTCGGCGAGCAGCCCGGCCGAGTTGGCAAGGTGGCGCAGCGTCGGGCGCACGCCGACCGCCGCGAGATCAGCACTTGCCACCTCGAAGCCGGCGAGCTGTTGGCGCCACGATCCGGGGTCGGGCGCGTCGGCGCAGGCCAGGTGGGAGTAGATCCCATGGACCTCGAAGGGGCCGTCGCGCAGGAGTGGCACGAGGTCCCGGGCCTCGGTCGGTGTCAGGCCGGCGCGGCTCATTCCCGTGTCGATCTTGAGATGGACGCGCAGGCGCTGTCCGGCCGGTACCACCGTGGCGAGCGCGGCCGTCTCGTCGGCATCCAGCAATGCGGGAACCACGTCGAGCCGGCATGCTTCTTCCACGGCGGCGCGGCTCGGCTCGATGCCGCCGAGGACGAGCAGGGGCGTGGCCACGCCCGCGCTGCGCACCACGCGGGCCTCCTCCAGCGACGCTGTGGCGAGCCAGTCGACGCCGCTGGCAGCGAGCGTCCGGGCGCAGGTCGCGGCACCATGGCCGTAGGCATCGGCCTTGACGACCGCACAGATTCGCACGCCGGGCGCGAGCGCACGGCGCAGCGCCGACAGGTTCGCGGCCAGCGCGTCGAGGTCGATGACGCATACGGCGCGCGCGTTCATGCGCGCCGCGCGCCCGAAATGCGGAGCGGCAACGCGACGCGAATACAGTCCGGGCGCGGCCAAGTAAAGCTCGTCTTGGGCGCTCGACGTGCCCGCGCGCGCGTATCCCGCATCACGGTTTAGAGTCGCCGGTCGGGCTGACGTGCCTGCGCGAGGGGCACGTCACCCTCGTCCGCGGGCCGGGCGCTCACGCCTGCCACAATCTCTCCACCCGGCCGGGCAGCGAGCGAGGCTGGCGTGCGAGCGCACCGCGCGCCGGCCTCGGCCCGCACGCTTTGGTGTGCAATCCCGAAGGCGCGTGGCTACCGTCGGCTGCGCGATGACCATTCGCCTCAACGGCGAGCCGCGGGAGGTTCCCGAGGGCAGCTCGATTGCGAGCCTGATCGAAGGGCTCGGACTCGTGGGCCGGCGCGTCGCGGTCGAGCGCAACCGGGACATCGTGTCGCGCGAACGTTTCCTCGCCACCGCGCTCGCGGCGGGCGACACCATCGAGATCGTGCAGTTCGTGGGGGGTGGATGAACGCCGTGGCGGAAGGGGGGGCAGCGGCCGGTGACGACGTCTTCGAGCTCGGCGGGCGATCTTTTCGCTCCCGCCTGATCGTCGGCACCGGCAAATACAAGGATTTCGACGAAACCCGGCGGGCGATCGAAGCCAGTGGCGCCGAGATGGTCACCGTGGCCGTGCGCCGGGTCAACATCACCGAATCGGGTCGCGACAATCTGCTCGACTGGATCTCGCCCGAACGGTTCACGATCCTGCCGAACACGGCCGGCTGCTTCACTGCCGACGAGGCCGTACGCACCGCTCTCCTGGCGCGCGAGGCGGGCGTCGGCAACTTCGTCAAGGTCGAAGTGATCGGCGATCCGCGCACGCTCTTTCCCGATGTGCCGGCAACCCTCGAGGCCTCGCGCCGGCTGGTCGATGAGGGCTTCGTCGTGCTGCCCTACGTCATGGACGACCCGGTCGCCTGCCGGAGGCTCGAGGACATGGGCTGTGCCGCGGTGATGCCGCTCGCCGCGCCGATCGGTTCCGGGCTGGGCATTCGCAATCCCTACAACCTCGCGATCATCATCGAGCAGAGTCGTATTCCGGTGATTGTCGATGCGGGGGTTGGTTGCGCTTCGGACGCGGCACGCGCGCTCGAGCTGGGTTGCGACGCGGTGTTGATGAACACGGCGATTGCGGGGGCGAGCGATCCGGTTGGCATGGCCTGCGCGATGCGGCTCGGGGTCGAGGCGGGCCGGCGCTCGTTCCTCGCGGGCCGGATCCCGCGGCGCTTGCACGCCAGCGCGTCGAGTCCGATCGAGGGCATGCTCGATTAGGCGGGTCGCGCCCTTCGATCCCCCGTTGATGGTCGTCACCGACCGGCGGGTTTTCCCCGAACCGGTGGCGGGCGAGCCGGTGGCGGCGGCCGAGCTTGCCGTCTGGCGGGATCTCATCACGGCGCGGCCGGGGCTGGTGCAGCTTCGCGAGAAAGATCTCACGGGTGGCCCGCTGCTGGCACGGGCGGCGGCACTCGGGGAGCTGTGCCGGTCGGCTCAGGTGCGCTGGGTCGTCAACGATCGGGCCGACGTGGCGCGGCTCGCCGGGGCCGATGGCGTCCACCTGCCCGCTGCGGGGATGGCGGCCGCCGACGCTCGCACCGTGGCGCTCTGCGGGCCGGCCGGCGAGAGACCTCTCGTCGGCCGCTCGGTCCACGGGCTCGACGAGGCTCTCGCCGCGGCCCAAGAGGGAGTCGATTACGTCGTCTTCGGGCCGGTGTTCGAGACCCCGGCCAAGCGGGCCTTCGGCGCGCCGCAGGGACTCGACCGGCTGGCCCGGGTTTGCGCGGCTTGTCCGGTGCCGGTGATTGGAATCGGCGGTGTCAGCATCGCGACGGCGTCTGCAGTGATGGCTCACGGTGCGGCCGGAGTCGGTGTGGTCCGGGCCGTCCTCGCGGCGACCTCGCCGGGCGCGGCGGTCAGAGCACTGGTGGCGACTCTGCGCGAGTCGCAATAGATCGGCCCGGCGCTCTGGATCCAGCCCCGACGGTCACGGCACGGGTGGCGACGCGCGACGAGCCGCGCCAGCGCAGCCGTGGCTCCAGACGCGACGGCGCGGCCACGGGTGGCGACTCTGCGCTCGGCCGCAGCGCGGGAGTTCCCTTGAAGCCTGCTGGGGGCGTTGATACCTAGCCCGCCGTCACGCTCCGCGAGATGCGCCGTGACCACGGGGCAGTAGCTCAGCTGGGAGAGCCCCACGGTCGCAACGTGGGGGTCGTGGGTTCGATTCCCATCTGCTCCATCGGCCTGTTGCACGGGCGGCGCGAGCGTAGTCGCGCGCCGCCCGGAGCGACGCCGCCAACCGGCGCGTCGCCCGGGCGCGTGAGCCCGGACCGGCAGAGCGCCGCGGCGACTCGACCTCGGCACAGGCCCCTCGCCGTGATGGTTCCCGAGGCATCCGAGCGCATTAGGGTGGGCGCGGCGACTCGACGTCGGCACAAGCCCCTCGTCCGGCCGAATGCCGCCGCAGAGCGAGCGGCGCGCTCGTCGTCGGCGAGGAGAGGAGGCGTATTGCTGCGTCTCGTCTTGAGCCTTGTTGCAAATCGTGGTTCGGCGAGGCCATGGAGTTCAACCTCGCCGATCTCTTCGAGAACGCAGTCGATCACTTCGGTGATCGCGAATACCTGGTCTGCGACGGCAAACGCCGTACCTACCGCGAGATGGAAGAGCGGGCGAATCGGCTCGCCCATCACCTCGCCACCGCCGCTGGCATCGGACCCGGCGACCACGTCGGCATCTACGCGCTCAACTCGGTCGAGTGGATCGAGACGCTGTGGGCGGTGTTCAAGCTGCGCGCCGTCTGGATCAATATCAATTATCGCTACGTCGAGGACGAGCTGCGCTATCTCTTCGACAACGCCGATCTGAGAGCGCTGGTCTATGCCCGTGAGTACGCGCCGCGCGTGGCCGGCGTGCGCGATGCGATGGCGCCGGACGCGCATCTCGTCGAGATCGACGACGGTAACCAGGCATTGACGGGCGGTTTGCGTGCCAGCGATTACGAGGCCGCTCTCGCCGCCGCCTCACCCGTGCGCGACTTCGGGCCGCGCTCGCCCGACGACCACTACATCCTCTACACCGGGGGCACGACGGGCATGCCCAAGGGCGTCGTGTGGCGGCACGAGGACGTGTTCTACGCGCTCGGCGGGGGCATCGAGCCCTACACCCGGGAACGCGCCGCGCACCCCGGCGACATGGTCGAGCGCGGCAAGGCGGCCGGTGCTCCCATCACCTTCCTGCCCATCGCACCTCTCATGCACGGGGCCTCGCAGTGGGCGGTGATGGGTCAGAGCTTCACCGGCAATCGCGTCGTGATGATGGGCCGCTTCGATCCGGCCGCGGTCTGGGATCTGGTGGCGGGCGAGCGCGTCAACTCGATCATGATCACCGGAGACGCGATGGGACGGCCTCTCATCGAGGCCCTTGATGCCGAGCCGGCCCGCTGGGACACCTCCTCGCTCTTCCTCCTCACTTCGAGCGCTGCGACCTTCTCGCCCTCGGTAAAGGATAAGTTCTTCGAGCACTTCCCGAACCTGATCATGATCGACGCCATCGGCTCCTCCGAGACCGGTAACCAGGGCATGGTCATGGTGCAGAAGGGCGAGACGGCGATGAAGGGTGGCCCGACCGTGACGGGGATGGGACGGACCGTGGTGCTCGATGAGATGGGCCGGCCGCTCGCGGCCGGTTCGGGAGAGATCGGCCGGCTGGCGCGCACCGGTGACATCCCGCTCGGTTACTACAAGGATCCGAAGAAGACCGCCGAGACCTTCGTCACGATTGAAGGCGTGCGCTACTCGATCCCCGGCGACTATGCGCTGGTCGAGCCCGACGGCCGCATCACGCTGCTTGGACGCGGCTCGGTCTCGATCAACTCGGGTGGCGAGAAGATCTTCCCCGAGGAGGTCGAGGCGGCCGTCAAGTCACACCCCGAGATCTTCGACTGCACGGTGGTCGGCGTGCCCGATGCGCGCTGGGGCGAGCGCGTGGCGGCGGTGGTTCAGGCGCGGCCGGGCTGCACGCCGGTGCTCGCGAGCGTCCAGGCGCACTGCCGCTCGCGGATCGCGGGCTACAAGGTGCCGCGCGAAATCCATCTGGTCGACCAGATCGTGCGTTCGCCGAGTGGCAAGCCCGACTACCGCTGGGCGAAGCAGGCAGCGCTCGCGCGCCAGGAGGCGTGATTCCGGTCCCGGCTTTGCCTCGGCCGTACCTGGCCGTCGGCTCCGGACGGAGGGGCGAGGGCGGCGGCTAAAGAGAGCGCGTCAGTGGCGAGCGGTCGTAGATTTCGTCGACAACAAGGGTGGCCTTGACGAAAGGCAGGTCCAACGTCTCGCCGCTGCCGACGCGGCGCTCGTGCCAGGGGCCCTGCGGGTCGCGCCACCACAGATCGACCCGGCGCTCACGGTGGGATACGAGCACATAGCCGTGCAGCGACGCGATCTTGCGGTAGTGCTCGAATTTCTCGCCCCGATCCCAGCTCTCGGTGATGTCGCTCAGGACCTCGATGACCAGCACCGGGTTCACTGCTGCGTTCGGATCCTCGGGGGCCGTCTCGATGTCGCCGCAGATGACGCTCACGTCAGGGTACGTCGCCAGCCCGCTGGCTACGATCCGTACTCGGAGGTCGGACGGGAACGCTTGACACGGCTGCCCCTCGAGTTGCCGCTCGAGCACGTAGAGGAGGGCTGCCTGGAGGCGCGCATGGGCGGGTGTCCCTCCGGCCATGGCGAGGATTTGGCCGTCGACGAATTCGTGCCGTGCCGGGTTCGAATTTTCGAAGCTCCGGTACTCGGCATAGCTGTAGCGTGGCAGGGCACGGGCCGGCTCGGTCATGGCGGCCACGATACCACGGTTGAACGCGGCCGAACCAGAGTCGGGCGCAGCGAGTCCAGGGCCCGATCGCGGGCTCGGCGCCCACGTGCTGGCTCTGGCTGATCGGCCGGTCCGCCGGTTGTTTCGCCACGTGCTGGCTCTGGCTCATCGGCTGGCCCGCCGGTGGCCAGCGGCTCGCGTGGTTGCCGCCAAGGGAGTACCAGATCCTGGCGCCCGCGGGTCTGCCGGCACGCGGGAGGCGAGGTTTGCGATGGTCGAGATCGAGTTCTGGTTCGAGTTCGCGAGTACGTATTCGTACCCCGCAGCGATGCGGATCGAGGCGCTTGCGCGTGCGGCGGAACGCAGGGTCTGCTGGCGCCCGTTTCTGCTCGGGCCGATCTTTCAGGCGCAGGGCTGGAACGATTCGCCCTTCAACTTCCAGCCGGCCAAGGGGCGCTACATGTGGCGCGATCTCGAGCGGATCTGCGCTCGACTCGGGCTCCCTTTTCGCCGGCCCTCGGTGTTCCCCCGCAACGGGTTGCTCGCGGCTCGACTCGCGGTCGGGTGCGCCGGTGAGGACTGGCTGCCGGAATTCGTGCGCCGCGTTTACAGCGCAAATTTAGGCGAAGATCGCGACATCTCGCAGGCCGAGGTGCTCGGGGCGATCCTCGAATCCCTCGCTCAGCCCCGCTCTCTTCTCGACCGGGCGCACGCTTCCCGGGCCAAGGACGAGCTGCGGGCACAGACCGAACGCGCCGCCGCGCGCGGGATCTTCGGCGCGCCAACCTTCGTCGTGAACGGTGAGCTCTTCTGGGGAAACGACCGACTGGAAGAGGCACTCGCCTGGCGGGGATGAGTTGGCGCTCGGCGGCGGGTGCCGTGCCCTTCTGGACGGCCTGCGGCCGCCATGCTGAAGCAGCTCGCGTGTGCGGCCGCTTCACGTTGACCCAGCCTGCCAGGATCGTCGCCGAGACTTTCGGGGTCGATGCCCCACCGGGCTTCGCACCGCGGTGGAATATCGCCCCCTCCCAGACGGCCTGGGCGGTCGTGCAGGCGCCGGGCGAGGCCCGCCGCCGGCTCGAGGCCCGGCACTGGGGCCTCGTCCCGGCCTGGGTGCGGGATCCCGCGGCGAGCCCACGACCCATCAATGCCCGTGCCGAAACCGCTCCCGACAAGCCGATGTTTCGTGACGCTTTCCGGCATCGCCGCTGTCTCGTGCCGGCCGATGGTTTCTATGAGTGGCAAGCACGGCCGCCGAGCGAAGGAGGGGCCGCGGCCGGTCGGCGCGGCGCTGGGCGTGACGGCGGCAAGCAGCCCTTCCACATCCGCTTCCGCGACCGGCGCCCGTTTGCGATTGCCGGTCTGTGGGCGAACTGGCGGCCGGCCGGGGGCGGCGACGAGAAGCGCACCTTCACGCTCCTCACCACGCAGGCCAACGCGCTGGTGGCGTCGATCCACGACCGCATGCCGGTGATCCTGCCGCCGGAGGCGTGGGACCTCTGGCTCGATCCGACGCTGGACTCGAGGACGCCGCTCGTGGCGCTGCTCTTGCCGCACAGCGATGCCGCGATGGAGGCCTGTCCGGTGGGCCAGCGGGTCAACGATGCACGACATGACGGACCGGACTGTCTCGACCAGAGCGAGCCCCGATGAGGTCTCTTGATCCGGATTCGATTCTCTCCGGGCAGTCTGCGCCGCTCTCGGCCGCGGAGCGCCGCATCGGGCCGGGCATCGCTCGGGGGTGGGCACGGCTTGCTCGGCAGCGATGGCACTCGGTACTTGGCGGTGCGCTCGTCGCGCTTGTCGCGAGTTCCGTGGCCCCGGCATCGGCGCAGGGCCCGCGCGAAGCGCTCGGCGCGGGGGCGGAGGGCCGCGGATCGACGCCGTCGCTCGACGCCGCGAGCGCGGAGCCTACCGTCGCGCCGGGGCTGGTGACGGAACCGTGGTTCACGGGGCCTCTGATCGCGCCGGGGGCCACCACGTTGGACGCCGGGGATATCTCGCTGCAGCCTTTCCTTTCCGGGGGCACGGCGCTGGCGAGCGAGGCGGTGCATGGGCGGGTCAACCCAGAAGGTAACACGGCAGCCGGCCTAGAGTTTGATATCGACGTCAGCGTTGGTCTGACCGATCGCTTCACGCTCACGATCTCGCCCGCGGGCGTCGTTGGTTTCGTCGACCAGGAGCAGTCCTTCGCGGGTTTTGGTGACCTTCCGGTCGAGTTACAGGCGCAACTCTGGCGGGGGCGGCACGGGTGGCTGGTGCCGGATCTCCTCCTTCACGTCGAGGAGAGTTTTCCAACGGGCGCTTATCAGCGTCTCGATTCGAACACCGAGGCCATCGGCAGCGGGAGCTTCATCACCACGATGGGCCTGACCGGAGGGCGACTCTGGCATTTGCACGATGAGATGTGGTTGCACCTGCTCGGCGACCTCTCCGGCGCCGTGGGATCCGAGGTCGAGGTGCAGGGCATCAACACCTACGGCGGTGATCCCGCGACCCGCGGCCGCGTCGATCCGGGCGACTTCATCGAGCTTCAGTTCGGCGCCGAGCTTTCCTTGACCCGGCAGTGGGCGGTAGCCCTGGACCTGGAGATGATCTGGGTGGGGGCATCGACCTTTCGGGCGGATCGAGTCCGTTCGCGGCCGGACCTCCCGCAAGCGGTGGTCGCTACCGGGCTTCCCGCGAGCAGTCTCCTCAGCTTCGCCCCGGCCCTCGAATACAGTGTCAGCGCCGATTTCGGCTTCATCGGCGGCCTCTGGGTTGGCGTGGCCGGCCGCAACAGCCCGACCTTCGTGACCGGCGTGTTCTCGACCGTCTGGACGTTCTGAGGCAAGGCGCGCGGCTCCGGGTTCGGGAGACCCCTTGCTTCTCGTCCCCAGGTCTCGCGGACCCTATGGCTCTTGCCCTGCGGGCCGCCAGAGGAATAGGCTGCAGGCCCTCAGGTCCAGTCACTACCTCAAAGCAGACGAGTCCGGCTCGAGGAACTTGGGGGAGGGTATATGGCGTCGCAGGAGTCCGGTTGTGCCGGCCGTGGTCCGATCGTCCCTTGGATTTTGGTTCCGCTGACTCTTCTCGCGTTGGCCCTGACCGCGCCGGCGCAGGAATCGCCGGACGAACTGACACGTGCGGAGTGGCACTGCGAGCAGGAGACGGCCCGCGCCGCTTCGCAGTACGCCGATCGCGTCGCGCGCTGCCTCGAAGAGTGTCGCCTCGCCGCGCCTACCGACCCCTCGCGCTCCTGCAGGGAATCGATGCCCGACCAGACGACCGGCTTCTGCCTCGGGCGCGCGGCCGCGTTGGCCGAGGCGCGGGTGCTGCCGATATGCGCCGGTGCTGCGTGCCCCGAGTGTTACGCGCCCTACGGAACGTGCGGTTGGGTGTTGCGCAGCCACATCTGGAACGCCGGCGACGCCCAGGGGGACTTCGAGGCCCAGGTCGGTTGCGAGGACCCCTTCGTGGCCAACCTGAACACGCAGGAATCAGCTTGCGCCAATCGGCTGCGGCGCGAGGCGAACCGCTTTCAGCGGCAGGCCCAGCGTTGCTTCAATCAGTGTAATCAGGGCCGTCAGCTCGGAATCGCGACGGATCTGGAGTGCGGTTTCGAGTACGTCGGCACGCCCTCGGGCAACCGCAAGCTGGAGATCTGTATCGACCTTGCGCGCGCCCGACTCGGACGCGCGTGCGTGAGCTGTCGCGACGAGCCCTCGTGCTGGGCATCGACCTTCGGTGCAAATGTCTGCTCTAACATCGTTAGGACCGTGGAGAATAGCGTGTTCTACGCGGAATCAGAACTCTACTGCATGGATGAGCCCATCTGCGGCGACGGCATCGTCGCGGGCGACGAGCAGTGTGAGCCCTGGGGCTACCCGACGCCGTGCCCGGCCGGCTACCGCTGCGGTGGTACCTGCGCGTGCGAGCCGATACCGGCAATCTGCGGCGATGGTCTGGTTTCGGTTCTGGAAGATTGTGATTGGAGAGCCTGGCCCAATGGCTGTGCCGCCGGCACTGAATGCGGCTCGGGCTGCAGCTGTGCAGAGGCCGCCGGGATGTGCGCGGCGCCGCCGACGATCCCGCCCGAGGGCGGTACACTGCAGGTGCAGCCGCTGGGCAATCGAGGGACGGTCTTCGGTACCTGTGGCGGGCGTGGCCCCGAAGCGGTCCTGTCGTGGACCCCTGCGGAGGGAGGCCGCTGGACGATCGACACGTGTGGGAACAGTCGCGACACGGTGCTCCATATCCGCACCGGCGGCTGCGCAGGGCAGAGCGCAGAGATCGCCTGCAACGATGACAGCTCGGGCTGCGCGGGCGGGGGGGCGCGACTGCAGATCCCGGTCCTCGCCGGACGCGAGTATTTTGTTTTTGCCGACACCTTCTCCTACGGCTCGGTGACGGCGCCCTTCCTGCTGCGCGTTGCGCCGGTGCCCGGGGATTACGGATCACCCGGTCGCGCGTTCGTGCCCGGCCCGCCGATGACCCTCCTGGAGTGAAGCTGGGCGTCGCCCGGCCTCCGGTGCGGCGAGCGTCCTGCACGTTGCGAGAAAATATCGGGCGGGCGGCTCGAGGGTCGGCGTCCGGCCTCCTCTGACGCGCTCGCCCTGCACGTTGCGAGGAGGGGGCGTATGGGGCCGTCTCCGGCGTGCGCGTCCGTCGATCCCACCGATCGGCTGGGCGGCGTCGGAACGAGGCTCTTCGCCGCTCGCGACGCCGCCGTTGCGCGCCTCGAGGGTGGCCCGTTCGCACCGGCGCGTGCGGTAGGACCACGTTCGCGCCCGAGGTGTCTCTGATGGCCCGGGCGGTGCCGTTGCGTGGCCAGCGCCTGGTCGGCTGGCGGCGTGGCCCGCGCTTGCACGGCGCAGTGCCCGTTGCGACGAGAAGCCGCATGGGGCCGCTCTCCGGTGTGCGGGTCGTCGATCTCACTGATCGGTTGGGCCGCTTCGGGGCGCGGCTTCTCGCCGACCTTGGCGCCGAGGTCGTGCGCGTTGAAGGAGAAGAGCCCGAGACGGGGCGCTGGCCCGCGACCGACGCGGGCGCGCTCCTGTGGCTCGACGGTGGCAAGCGAGTCGTCGGGCTTGGGGCGCCGCTGGCTACCGCACTCGAGCACGATAGCGAGGTCGCAGCACTCATCGCCGCCGCTGACATAGTTCTTGACGGACGGCCGCAGCCCGGGGTCGGGACCGCACTCCGGCCGGAGCTGAGCGTCGGCCCGGGCACGGTGGTGGTGCGTCTCACGCCCTTTGGCGCGAGTGGTCCGCGCCGTACCTGGCAGGGCTCGGATATGGTGATTGCGGCGCGCGGCGGCATGGTCGCGACCAACGGTCACGCCGATGGGCAGCCGCTCCAGCCCTTCGGCCAGCAGGCCTATAATGCCAGTGGAATTTGGGCTTGTATGGCGGCCCTGCTGGCCCTGCGCGTGCGCGCCGCGACGGGGCTGGCGCCGTGCATCGATCTCGCAGCACAGGCCGCAGTCGTGGCCTCGTTGGAGCACGCCACGGGTCTGTGGCGACAGAGTGGCTTGAGCCCGCACCGTCAGGGGACGCTGCACTGGACGCGCAGCTTCCGGGTCGGGCCCTGCAGTGACGGCCTCGTCCTGCACACGCTCTATGGCGACTGGACCTCGCAGGTCGAGTGGGTGTGTTCGGAGGCCGACGAGCCGCTGCTGCGCGAGCCGCGCTTCGAGGTCCCCGACGTGCGCGCCGCGGAGGCCGAGGCGCTCTTTGACGTGCTCGACCGTTTCTCGGCGCATCAGGCGAGGGACGAGTTCTGCGACCACGCAGCACTTCTGCGCTTGCCCTGTGTCCCGGTGCGAGCGCCGGGCGAACTTGCTGCCGATGTGCAGCTCCGGGCGCGCGGGGCGAGTGAGGTCACCTCTGCGGGCCGCCGTTTCGTGTTGCCGCCGCCACCGGCCGAACTTTCCGCGACGCCGCTTTGCTCGGGCCTTGCTCCCGCCGCGTGCGACCCGCCGCGCACGCTCCCTGAAGAGAGCGAGACGGATGGAGCGCAGCACCGTGCGGTCGTTCAAGCTGCTCGGGCGGGTGCTCTCGACGGCGAGGGGGGCGGGGCGAGGCGAGAGGAGGCCGCAGGCGACGGCCGTGCCCTCCCGCCGCCGCTCGCCGGCTTGCGCGTCCTCGACTTCACCTGGGTTGTTGCCGGTCCGGTGACGACGCGGATCCTTGCCGATCAGGGCGCGTCGGTGGTGAAGATCGAGCGGCGTGGCGCTCCGGATTTCGGTGATCGACGAGGCGGTCTCTCGGGCAATCTGAACCGTGGCAAGCAGAGCCTGGTGCTCGATATGGCGCACCCCGAGGGCCGGGAGATCGCGCGTGCGCTCGCGGCGCGTTCCGATGTCGTCATAGACAATTTCTCGAGCCGCGTGATGACCCAGTGGGGCCTCGACTACCCGTCGCTGCGGGCACTCCGGCCCGACGTGATCGCGCTGCGCATGACCGGCTTCGGCATGACCGGCCCGCGCCGCGATGAGCCGAGCTACGGCCCGACGCTGCAAGCGCTGGCCGCGTTGCCGCTGCTCATGCGGCATCCCGGCGAGCCGCCGACGGGTTACGGTTGGTCGTGGTCGGACACCGCGGCCGGGTTGATGGGGGCCCTGCTCGTGCTCGCAGCCCTGCACCACCGCGACCGCAGGGGCGAGGGCCAGCTCATCGATCTCTCGCAGTATGCAAATCTGGTCGGACTGCTCGGGCCCACGACGCCCGATCTGCTGGCGGGCCGGGTGCCGAACCCTGTCGGCAACGATTCGCAGGAGGGTGCCGCCGTGCCGCACGGCCTCTTCCGCTGCGCGCCGCGCGGCCGCCCGGCCGAGGCCCGCGCAGCAAGCGGTAGCCGAGGCATGACCGGGCCTGATGAACCGACGGGCATTCCCGCGGGCCAGATCGCCGACGACGACCGCTGGCTCGCCATCGTCGTGCCGGATGCCACGGCCTGGCGGGCGCTTGCCGGCCAGTTGGCAGATGACGGCGAGTCATGGGCTCTCGACGTCGAGCTGGTGGAGTTCGCGACGAGGGTCGCGCGGCGCGCTGTGATCGACCGGAATCTTGCCGGCTGGACGCGCCGGCATGACGCCGAGGAGTTGGAGGCCCGGCTTCAGGCTGCCGGTGTTCCGGCGGCACTGGTCGCGACCGGCGAAGATCTCTGTCGCGATCCGACCCTGCGTGACGCCGGCTTCTTCGCCCGCGTGCCGGCGTCCGCAGACGCGCCGGGTGTCGGCGCAGGCGACGAGGAGGCCACAGGTGTCGCGGTGCACGTCGAGCGTGGGAGGCGAGCGCGAGAGGTCCAGGGGCAGGCCGCGGCAGCGGAGACCCAGACCCGGGGAGCGACGGCTCTCGAGTTTGACGGCATCCCCTTCCACACCACCGCCGGTGCTGGTCGGATCGCGGCTCCGGGACCCCTGCTCGGCGAGCACGGCAGCGCGATCCTCGGCAGCCTGCTCGGCTTCTCCACCGGCCGGATCGCCGATTTGCGCGCGCGCGGCATCGTCGGCTGAGCGTGGCCGGTCTGCCGCTCTTGAGTGAAATGCCGGCGCGCTTCTGACAAAGGACCGCCTGTGAAGGAGCCGAGGCCAGTCAGCTACGCAGAGGCGGGGGTCGATGTCGCGGGACTCGAGGGCGGTCTCGGGCGCCTCGTCGCCCGGCTCGCGGCCACGGCCACCTTCCCGCGCACCGGTCGGCCGGCGCTGCCCAATGGCTGGTTCGCCAACGTCCTCGATCTGGGTGGCGGGCTCGGGCTCGCGATCTCGACCGATGGCGTCGGGACCAAGGTCCTCGTCGCTCATGCCCTGCGCCGCTACGAAACGGTCGGCATCGACCTGATCGCGATGAACGTAAATGACATTTTATGCGTTGGCGCCGAACCGATCGCCCTGGTTGACTACATCGCCATCCCCGGACCCGACGACGATCTATTGGCGGGCTTCGCCGAAGGCCTGATCGAGGGTGCCCGCCAGGCTCGCATCAGCATCCCCGGCGGCGAGATCGCGCAGGTGCGCGAGCTGCTGCGTAGTCATGAGCCCGATGGCCGCACGGGTTTCGATGTCGTCGGCACCGCGGTCGGGGTAGTCCCTCTCGAGCGGGTCAGCGTGGGCGCCGATGTCCGGCCGGGCGACGTCGTGCTCGGTCTGCCGTCGTCAGGCATTCATTCCAACGGGCTCACGCTGGCGCGACGTGTACTGGCGCAGGGACACGGCGCCGAGGCGTATGCCGAGCGCCCGGCCGAGCTGGCCGGCCGCAGCATTGGCGAGGAGATGCTGGTGCCGACCCGCATCTACGTGCCCGAGGTGATGGCGGTGCTCGACGCCGGGATCAGGCCCCGCGCGCTGGTCCACATTACGGGCGACGGCTTCCTGAATCTGCTCCGGGTCGCGGCGCGCGGCGTCGGCTTTGTGCTCGACCAGCTGCTCGATTCGCAGGGGGTGTTCGCCCTGATCGCGGGACGTGGCGGCATCCCGCCGGAGGAGATGTTCCTCTCGTTCAACATGGGCACGGGCTTCTGCCTGGTCGTGGCCGAAGCGGACGCCGATCGCACGCTCGGACTGCTGCGCGCGATCGAGCCCGGCGCACGCGCGATCGGACGTGTGGTGGCCGACGATCTGCGGCGTGTCTCGCTGCCCGAGCCCGCGCTGGTGGGCGCGGACAAGGCGTTCCACCGGGTCTAGCCCCGGCGCCCCGGCGATGCGTGGCGAGCTGACGGCGCGGGCGGTGCGTGTGCCGTGACGGACGACGCGCACGGGATCACTGGCGAGCTGGCCCCGCGTGGGATGCGTGTACCGAATCAGACGACGTGTGCGGTCTCGTTCGGCAATCACGATTGAACTAGCCCCGCGTCAAATTCTGCCCGCCTCCGGGAGGCCGGCCTCGCGCGCCGGCGGCCGGCGGGTTTGCCGTCTCGCCCGACAACGCGCGCTACGTCGCGGAGTCGAGAGGCGGGTGCAGCGGCCGTCTCATGGCGTCGCCACGAAATCGAGGCCCGGCCGCGCCGGCCGCCTCATAGTGTCGCCAAAAAATCCAGAACGGCGTGGCTGAAGGCGTCATTGCGGTCGCCCGCCACCATGTGGCCAGCACCGCTCACGTCGGCATAGCGGGCGTGCGGCACGAGTTCGAGGAAGTGGCGGACGCCGTCCTCGCTCAACAGGTCGCTCAGGCGCCCGCGCACGATCAGTGCCGGTACGCGCAGATTTCGTGCCGCGGCATCCAGACGGTCGTCGCGCTCGATGTGACGGCGGTCGTCCGAGAGGAAGGCCGGGTCCCAGTGCCAGCGCCAGCGGCCGTCGGCGCCCCGGCGCAGGTTCTTCCGCAGTCCGGTGGTGTCCTTAGGGCGCGGCCGGTGCGGGTTGTAGGCGGCGACGGCGTCGGCGGCTTCGTCGAGGGGCGCGAAGCCGTCGGGTCTCGACAGCATAAAGTTGACGATGCGGGTGGCACCGGCGGTCTCGATGCGCGGCCCGACGTCGACCAGCACGAGTGCCCGCGACACCGGTTCCGGGCGCAGGCTCTCGGCAGCGAGGGCCGCGAGTCCGCCGAGTGAGGCTCCGACCAGCACGGGGGGCCGGGGGAGTGCGTCGGCGATCGCGAGGATGTCACCGGCGAACGATTCGTGGCGGTAGTCGCCCTCGGGTGACCAGTCGCGGTCGCCCTGGCCGCGCAGATCGAGCGCGATCGCGTACCAGCCGGCGCGTGCCAGAGCGCGAGCGGTGCCGTGCCAGGAGTGGCGGGTCTAGCCGCCACCGTGCAGCAGCAGGACCGGGGCCGCGTCGGGCGCGCCGAAGCCATCGGCCGCAAGCCGCAGATCGTCTGCGCCGGTGAAGCGTAGGGGGTGGGGCTCGGACGTTTGCACGCCCTCTCCGATTAGCCTCGGCGGCCACGGCGGCAAGGCGCGCCGCGGCAGGAGAACGTCGTCGGCGCCAGTGGGCGTAGGGCGAGTTGCGCCGGCGACGTGGCCAGATGGAGCGGCAGGAAGGCGCACGTGCCCGGCGTCGAATGCTGCACGGCCGGTAGTGGCGACGGACATGAGTGTGCCGGCGCAGGAGTCTACCTACGCGGTTCGGGTCGCCACTCGTGGAGGAGCACGTCACCGGTGTCGCGAGCGGAGGGGCGCTCGTGCGGGCAAGCCCCCGACGTCCCGGAGCAGGGGCGGCCGCCGCCGGCACGTTCGTGGGAGCGTCGTCGGGTTCGCCGAATTGCGAGGCCGGGGTCCGGCGGCTAGCCCATGACATCATGGGCAAGACCCTTCTCGACAAGATCTGGGACGCGCACTCGGTGCGCGAGCTGCCCTCGGGCCAGACCCAGCTCTTCATCGGGCTCCACCTCGTCCATGAGGTGACCAGTCCGCAGGCTTTCGCCATGCTGCGCGAGGCCGGTCTCCCGGTGGCCTTCCCCGAACGCACCATCGCGACCGTCGATCATATCATCCCCACCGACTCCCAGACCCGCCCGCTGCGCGACACCCAGGCCGAGGTCATGATGTCGGCGATCGAGCGCAACTGTCGCGAGCACAAGATTCAGTTCTTCGGCCCCGACACCGGCCACCAGGGCATCGTGCATGTCATCGGGCCCGAGATGGCGCTCACCCGGCCGGGGATGACGATTGCCTGTGGCGACAGTCATACCAGCACGCACGGGGCCTTCGGTGCGGCCGCCTTCGGCATCGGCACGAGTCAGGTGCGCGACGTACTGGCGAGCCAGTGTCTCGCGCTCGAGAGACCGCGGACGCGCCGGATCGAGGTCACGGGCCGCCGCCAGGGGGGCGTGTACGCCAAGGACGTCGTCCTGCACATCATTCGCAGGCTCGGCGTCAAGGGCGGAGTCGGTTACGCCTACGAGTACGCCGGTCCCGTCCTCGACGCGATGTCGATGGAAGAGCGGATGACCGTCTGCAACCTGTCGATCGAGGGGGGCGCACGGCTCGGCTACGTCAATCCCGATCGCACCACCGTCGAGTACCTGCGCGGCCGGCGCTTCGCGCCCGCGGGCGAGGCCTTCGAGGCGGCGGCCCAGGCGTGGCTCGGGACGGCGTCGGACGCCGATGCCGAGTGGCACGACCTCGTGTGCCTTGACGCCGCAGATATCGCACCAACCGTCACCTGGGGCATCAACCCCGGGCAGGCAATCGGCGTCGACGAGGCCATCCCCTCGGCCGAGGCCTTTCCCGAGGACGAGCGCGCGGTGGTCGAGGACGCCTACGGCTACATGGGCTGGTCGCGCGGCGACCGTATCGCCGGCACGCGCATCGACGTGGCCTTCATCGGTTCGTGCACCAACGGTCGGCTCTCCGATCTGCGCGAGGCCGCACGCGTGGCGCAGAAGGGGCGGGTCGCGAAGGGCGTCAAGGCGCTGGTCGTACCCGGCTCGCAGGAAGTCGCGCGGGCCGCCGAGGCCGAGGGGCTCGATGAGATCTTCCGTCAGGCCGGATTCGAATGGCGGCTTGCCGGCTGCTCGATGTGTCTCGCGATGAACCCGGACAAGCTCGAGGGGCGACAGGTCGGTGCGTCGTCCAGCAACCGCAACTTCAAGGGCCGTCAGGGCAGCCCGAGCGGCCGCACACTGCTCATGAGCCCGGCGATGGTGGCGGCTGCGGCGATCGAGGGCGCGGTCACCGATGTGCGGTCCGTGCTGGCCCGGGAGGAACGATGAGCACGCGGGGACTCGTCCGCATCGAGCGGGTATCCGGGCGGCCGATCCCGTTGCGCGGCAACGACGTCGACACCGACCGGATCATCCCGGCGCGCTTCATGACCGCGATCACCTTCGACGGCCTGGGTGAGCTCGCCTTCCACGATGTGCGCTTCGATGCCGAGGGCCACGCGCAGCCTCACCCGATGAACGAAGCGCGCTACCGGGCGAAGGGGCCGCAAATTGCCCTGGTAAACAAGAATTTTGGCTGCGGTTCTTCCCGCGAGCACGCGCCGCAAGCACTCTATCGTTGGGGCATCCATGCGCTCGTCGGCGAGTCGTTTGCCGACATCTTCTTCGGCAACTGCGTCGCCATGGGTATTCCCTGCGTGACGGCGTCGTCGAGCGACGTGGCGCGCCTGATGCAGCTCGTCGAGGAGGATCCGGGCCACGAACTGGTGCTGGACGTGGCCGCGCGCAGCGCCTCCTACCGCGGCGAGACCGTCCCGGTGGCACTCCCCGACGGAGCCGCGCACCAGCTTCTCGCCGGGACGTGGGATGCGACCCAGCTCCTGATCGAGGCGATGCCGCGTATCCGCGAAGTTGCTTGCCGCGTGCCTTGAACGTTTGCCGCTGTAGCTGAACGGCGCTCAGGCCGGACCGATCCGGAACGAGATTCGCCCTGTGAGCCCCTCGCCGGGGGCCAGCACCACCACTCCGGTGCCGGCAATGCCCCGGGCCATGAGGTTGAAGCCATCGTTGACATGGCTCACCGGCTCGAAGGCAAAGAAAGGCTGGTCGGGCGGCGTGAACAGGATCGCGTGCGAGAAGACGGGATCGGCACTGAGGTCGAGGCCGATTCCCGAGCCAGGCCAGAGCATGCGGGCGTGCCCCGCGAAGCCGGCGAAACAGTTGTCGAAGCCGTGCGTGGGCAGGGCGCGCGAGCGCGAGAAATCCTCCTCTGGGTGCAGGGCCCGTGGCGGACCTTCGGGCAGCAGTCCCTCGTAGACGGCCGCCAGAGTCGCCGCGAGCGCGACTTGCTCGCCGGGGTCCAGCAGTGTGCGGCGGAAGTAGGGATGGTGGCCCAGGCCAGCGGGCATCGGTGTGGTGCCCACGTTGCGCAGGGCGAGCTCGAGCACGGCGGTGTCGGCCTCGAGTCGGGCCTCGAGGCTCGACTCGTAGGGCACGGGGAAGGCGATGTCGGCGTGGGCGCGCGACGCGAATGCGCAACGCAGGCGCTCGGCCGACTGGGCCACAACGGTCCACGGTCGTTTGCGCACGTCGCCGTGGATGGCGTGGCCCTCGGGGGTGTTGGGCACCAGAGCGAAGGTGCGCCCGGCGAAGCGGAAGCGCGCGTCCCGGATGCGATTCGAGAACGGCGCCAGCACGAAGCTCGCCATCGCCGACGACTTGCCGGCTTCGATGTCGGCCGCGGGCGTCGGGCGCAGGATTGGCAGCCAGGCCCCGGCCCAGCGCCGCTCGAGCGCCACCACGCTGGCCCCGGCCGCGGGAGCGATCACCAGTCGGAGCTGGTCGTTCTCGAGAATGATCGTCGCCGCCATGGTCGTGCCCCCGCTGTTGGTCACCGGCCGAGTCCGATAGCCGGTGGCGTCCGCGTGGGCCATTGACAGGGGCGGGCGGCAGAGCGCAAGTGTGCCCCACCGCCCCATGGCCAGCACGCAGGATCGCAGGGAACTCGGTGACGAATTGCGGCTGGGCCCGGTGCGCGTGCTCTTCGGCCGAGGTGGGGGCAAGTACCCGCACGGCAATACACTGTTGGTCGAGGGTTCAAACGAGACGGTCGTGATCGATCCGTCGCTGGCCCTCCACGAGCTGCCCGCGCCCCCACGCGCCGACCGCGTCCTGCTGAGCCACTGCCATGAGGATCATCTCGCCGGAGCGGCTCTCTATCCCGATCTGCCGCTGGCCTTGCACGCCGCCGATGCCGACGGCATGCATTCGCTTGACGGGCTGATGGCGATCTACGGCTTCGACGGACCGGTCGCAGACGCATTTGGGAAGGAGTTGGTGCGAACCTTCCACTACCGGGCGCGGCCCGATGCGGAATCGTTGCAAGGCGACGACGTGCTCGACCTCGGTGGCGTCACGGTGCGCGTGCTGCACATGCCGGGACACACCCGCGGGCATTGCTGCTTTCGCATCGAATGGCCGGGTGGGGCGGCGGTCTATCTCGGCGACGTCGATCTCTCGAGCTTCGGTCCCTACTACGGCGACGCCGGGTCCGATCTCGTCGATTTCGAGCGCAGCCTCGCCCGCCTGCGCCACGAGGACGCCGACTGGTACGCGACCTTCCATCATATCGGTGTGCTCGCGGGCCGCGCTGCCTTCGTGGAGCGGCTCGATCGCTTTCGCGCTCGAATCGACGAGCGCGAGCAGCGCCTTCTCGAGTTCCTCGCCGAGCCTCGTTCGATGGCCGAGATCGTCGCGCATCGTTTTATCTACCGGCCGGGCGACCCGGTGCCGTGGGCGGATGCCGCCGAGCGACGCAGCATGAGCCTGCATCTCGAGCGGCTGCTCGCCGCGGGAGGGGTGGCTCGGGTCGAAGCGGATCGCTGGCGGTGTCTTTAGAAGGCGCGGCGCCGGTCTCCGCCCCGAGGCCTGCGGCAAATCCCCGCTGCGGATCTCTGGGGGTCAGCACCTCGGCGGGGGAGGGTCCAGCACTTCTTGTCGCGTGTCCTATCGGCTGTGAGATGAGCCATCGGGGAGGATGCCCCCGGACCGATTTGCCGCCTGGGCAGCGGCGGCCGATAATCCCCGCAGGGCATTCGTGCCCGAGGGTTTCGGTTTGAGCGCGGCAGCGGTGATCAGAATCTATGCAGGCGGGTTGCTGGCCGCGTTCGCCTGGATGTTCCTGCTCGCGCGGCGGGTTTCGGGCCGCCGCCCGGCACCCGGCGCGGGCGCGTTCGCCATCGCCATCACCGGTATTGCCTTCTGGGGTCTCTGCCTTGGCCTCGAACTCCTCGCGCCGCGTCTCGAGGTCAAGCTCCTCTTCGCCCGTCTGCACTATGTCGGAATCGGCATCACCACGGTGGCGTGGCTCGCCTTCGTGGTCGAGTTCACGCGCGGCGAGAGGCTGCCCGCCTGGCTGCTCGGCCTGATCTCGGTCGTGCCGGCGAGCATCGCGGTGGCGGCGCTGACCGACGATCAGCACGGCCTGATCTACCGCGAGGTCGAACTCCTCTCCTCGCGTGGCTTCATGCATCTCCACGTCACGCCGGGTGACGCCTATTGGTACAGCGTCGCCTATGAATACCTGATCTTCGGAATCGCGACGCTGTTGATCGCGCGTGGCGTCTGGCAGCCGGTTCGACTTCGCCGCCAGCAGCACGCCATCCTGTTCGCGGCGGCACTGCTTCCGGCGGTCGTGAACGCGGCCTACCTGAGTGGACTCGGTGATCGGGCCGTACCCATCGATCTGACGCCGGCGGGTTTCGCGGCCAGTGCGGTGCTGGTGGCCTGGGGACTCTATCGGCGGGGAATCCTCGATCTGGTTCCGGTGGCGCGCGAGCTTGTGGTCGAAGGCATGGCGGACTCGGTGGTGGTGCTCGACGGCTCGGGCCGGATCATCGACATGAACCCTGCGGCCGAGAGCACGACGGGTCGCAGCATCGGCGAGGTTCTCGGGGCCTCGATCGACGAGGTCCTGCCCGAGGTCGCCGATCTGGTGCACCGACTGGTGGCCGGCGGCGATCCGGTGACAGCCGACCTCGAATTACTGCTTGACCGCGCGGGGCAACGGCGCTGGTACGAGGTGCGCACCACACCGATCCGTTCGCGGGGTCGGCTCGGCGGCGGCCATCTGGTCGTCCTCAATGACGTCACGCATCGGGTGGCTGCGGTGCACGAGCTGGCCCACGCGCGCGATCAGGCGATGGCGGCGGATCACGCCAAGAGTGAGTTCCTCGCGACCATGAGTCACGAGATTAGCACGCCGATTAACGGCATCATCGGCATGACGGAGATCCTGCTCGAGACGTCGTTGAGTGAAGAGAACCGGGAATGCGCCGAGCGGGTTCACGCCAACGCTCTCGGGCTCCTCGGTATCCTCAATGACATCCTCGACTTCTCCAAGATCGAGGCGGGACATCTCGAACTCCATCGCTCGCCCTTCAATCTGCGCGAGGTGGCCGAGGACGCCGTCGATCTCGTCGCCGAGAAGGCGCGGGCCAAGGGCCTCGAACTCGTCTGTCTGATTTCCGACGCATTGCCGCGGACGGTGGTCGGTGATGCCGGTCGGATCCGGCAGGTGCTCCTGAATCTGCTCTCGAATGCCGTCAAGTTCACGAACTCGGGCGAGGTCGTCGTCCGGCTGCTCGAGCGCAGCCGCGAAGGCTCTGCCGTGGTGCTGCGGGGCGAGGTGAGCGATACCGGGATCGGCATCCCCGAGGCGGCCGCGGGTTTGCTCTTCCGGGCTTTCTCCCAGGTCGATGGTTCGGATGCGCGCCGGCACGGTGGCACCGGTCTCGGGCTCGCCATCGTGCGCCGCCTGGTGGAGCTGATGGGGGGCGAGGTCGGGCTCCGTTCCGTCCCGGGCCGGGGCAGCTTGTTCTGGTTCACCCTCCGTCTCGAAGTCGCCGAGGTCGAGAGCGTCGAGGGCCTCGGCCAGCCGCCTCCGTCCTGGCCGAGCGGTTTGCGCCTGCTGGCGATCGAGGACTGCGCGCCGGCCCGCCTTCAACTCGAGGAACAGCTCCGCAGCCTCGGCTTCGAAATCGATACGGCGAACGGCGTGCGCGAGGGGATCGCCCTGCTGCACGCCGCGTCGCGACGCGGCGAGTCGTACGCCGCGGTGCTTGTCGATCAACAGCTCGGCCCGGACGACGGGCTCACCTTTGCTGCGGCTCTCCGTGCGGAGCGGGGGCTGGTCGCGCCGCCGTTGATGCTGCTTGCCGCAGCCGGAGCGGAATCGATCCGCACCGAGATCTGGACCGCTGCCGGGTTCGTCGCGGCCGTCGCCAAGCCGGTGCGCTGCAAGCATTTGCACGGACGTCTCGCGACCGTGCTCGCGGCAAGTCCGCCCGGTCTCTCGGCGCGAGTCGAGCTGCTCGCGCGCTGACGCGCGGTGCTCAGCGCGGCCGCAGCGGCAGGCCGAGCCCGATCAGTTCGCGGCGAAGAGTCGGTTCATCGCGAAAGCCGATTCCGTGAATGCCGAGTCTGGTGGCGGCGTGTGCGTAGTCGGCCACGTCGTCGACGAAGGCGAGCTCGTGGGGGCGCTCCGCCGTGCGTGCCAGCAGATGTGTGAAGATCTGTGTTTCAGGTTTGACGAAACCGACCTCGCCCGAGATCACGATCTGATCGAAGTGAGCGAACAAGGGGGCGTAGCGCTGGCGAGTCTCGGCGAACTTCTCGGCGGAGAAGTTCGAGAGGATGTGCAGCGGCACGCCGGCCCCGGCGAGCTCGGCCACCAGCTCGGGCATCCCCGCCACCGGCCCGGGCAGCGTCTCGTGCCAGCGTTCGTTCCAGGTCTGGATCAGCCCGGCGTATGCGGGATGACGCGCGGCCTGAATGCGCACCCCTTCGGCCCACGGGCGACCGCGGTCCTGTTCGAGGTTCCACGTCGGGGGGCAGATCTCGCGCAGGAAATGCTCGACCGCGGCGTCGTCGGGAAGAAGCTTGCGCATCAGGAAGCGCGGGTTCCACTGCAAGAGAACGTTGCCGACGTCGAAGACCACGCCCACCACGGCGCCGGCTGCCGCAGGTGTCAAGGCACGGGGAGAGGGCCGGTCCACGTCACTCAACACTCACGGTAGAGCTTGCGTGCGCGCTGGCGCACGGGCTCGAGCAGGGTCGGGTCGAAGGGCGGCAGCTCGTAGCCGCGCGGAAAAGGGGGCCGAGGTTCCGCGCCGAGTGCCTCCAGCACGCGGGGGTGCTCGTAGTAGCCGACCAGCACGGGGAAGAGCATCGTCGAGACAAGACTCGAATCGTGCACGTGCTGCTCGTGCACCACGGCGGCACGGCGTTCCGGATCAAGTGACACGAACGCGGCAGCACCCTGCGCCCGGGCCCTCGTGTCGAGGGCGGCGAGCCCGGCACGCACGGTGGCGACCAGTTCGGGATGGGCCGCGAGGTCGGCGCAGAGTCGCGTGCCGAGGCCGATCTGGCCAGCGCCGGGCATACGTCCGTCGCCTCCGGGCGGGATCATCACGTCGAGCAGGCTCGACAGCGCTGCTTGCTGCGCGGCGGTGAAGGTCGGATCCGGGGGTGTGGTCATGCTTGCCGACCTGCTCTGGAGTTCGCTCGCGCCATCGTCGTTCAGTCGAAGAGGTTCCCGAGCCGCTGCTTGATGCGGTCGGCGACGTAGAGAGCCAGCGCCTGGATCGTGCTGGTGGGATTGACACCACCGGCGGTGACGAAGAGGCTGCCGTCGATGACGAAGAGGTTCGGCACATCGTGGCAGCGGCCCCACTCGTTGTCAAGAGATTGCGTTGAATTTGGGAAGACATACAGTTAATGTTGGGGAGGCGTGTTATGGACCTTGTAAAAGAGATTTACAAGAGCTAACTTGTGAGGGAGATAATATTTTGATTGTGATTAAAT